>NZ_JAGWUA010000193.1 GCF_028868675.1 Bradyrhizobium sp. | reverse complement strand
GCGTGCATCAGGCCTGGGCTGCACCGACCGTGTTCCTGCTCGCGTTCGGCGAGTCACTGGCCTTCATTTCACTGCTGATCCCGGCCTGGGGCGCGCTGGTGGCGATCGGCGCGCTGATCGGCGTGAGCGGCATCAGCTTCTATCCGGTCTGGATTGCCGGCGGCTTCGGCGCCGCACTCGGCGACTGGGTCTCCTACTGGTTCGGTTTCCGCTACAAGGAGCAGGTGGCCCAGATCTGGCCGCTCTCGAAGTTTCCCCACATCCTGCCGTGCGGCGAGGCTTTCGTGCAGAAATGGGGCGTGCCGAGCATCTTCATCGGCCGCTTTTTCGGCCCCTTGCGCGCCTCCGTGCCGCTCGCGGCCGGCATCTTCGAGATGCCGTACTGGAGCTTCCAGATCGCCAATTTCGTCTCCGCGCTGGTCTGGTCGGCGGTGCTCTTGCTGTTCGGCGACGTGCTCGCGAAGATCACCGAATGGCTCTGGCGCACGGTGTGACGGCAAATCTTGACGTCCGGGCCGTCTCGCCTTATAGCCCCCGCCCATGATCAACGCCGCGACCATTCCGTTCGCTCGTCGCCGCCGCCGCAGCCTTGCGGTTTGGGCGGTCGATCGCGTTTGAGATCATCGTCTTTGCCGCTGGACCCGATCCGCGGCATTCTCTCTCCTGTCAGCGCGATCTGATCCGGCGGCTCCCACGAGGAGGCCCAGCAGGAGACCACGATGTACATACCCCCGTTCTTCAAACAGGACCGCGCCGCGAGCCTCGACTTCGCGGAACAGCGCGGCTTCGGGACCGTCTGCGCCTTCGACGGGAGCAAGCCGATCGCCTCGTCGCTGCCGTTCTATCTGAGCTACGCCGATGACGGCACGCCGCAGGCGGCTTTTCATGTCGCCCGTCACAATCCGCTGATCAAGCTCGCGGACGGCGCCACCTCCTGGCTGCTCGCGGTCAACGGGCCCGATGCCTATGTATCGCCGGACTGGTACGTCTCGCCGGATCAGGTGCCGACCTGGCTCTACCAGTCGGTCCATCTGAGCGGGCCGGTGCGGCTCTTGTCGGATGATGAGCTGGCGGTGCAGATCGACACGCTCAGCGCCAAGTTCGAGAACCGGCTGTTGCCGAAGAAGCCCTGGACGTCAGGGAAGATGACGACGGGGCGGCTTCAGACGATGAAGAAGGCGATCGTGGGTCTGGTCATGACGGTCGAGGAGGTCGAAGGCAGCTTCAAGCTCAACCAGCACAAGTCCGAGGCCGACTACGCCGCGATCGCAAACGCGCTGGACGACGGCGATGCCGACGCCCGGCAGATTTCGCAACTGATGCGGCAGACGCGGCCGGACGCCTTTGCCGATCAAACCCTGGCCGACGATACGACCAAGCCCGAAAGGAGCGCGCCATGAGCCTCGCCGATACCAGGGACAGCCGGAGCGCCGGTGCTACGACCAAGCCTGCCGTGTTCGTCGACGGCGGCTCGGGCACCACGGGCCTCGGCATCAACGAGCGGCTCCGGCTTGCGGGCGACGTCGTCGTGAAGACCATCGCGGAGGACAAGCGCAAGGATCCGGCCGCCAAGAAGGCGCTGCTCTCGGAGGTGGATCTCGTCATCCTCTGCTTGCCGGACGATGCCGCGAAGGAGACTGTGGCGCTGGTCGACAGCATGGGCGCCTCCGCGCCGAAGGTGCTGGACGCCTCGACCGCGTATCGGGTCGCGCCCGACTGGGCCTATGGCTTCCCCGAGCTTGCGCCCGACCAGGCCGCCAAGATCAGAACCGCGAAAAAGGTCTCCAATCCCGGCTGCTATCCGACCGGCGCGATCGCGCTGTTGCGGCCGCTCGTCGATGCCGGCCTGCTGCCTCCGGACTATCCCGTCACCATCAACGCGGTGAGCGGCTATTCCGGCGGCGGCAAGTCGATGATCCAGAGCTTTGAGGACGGCAGCGCGCCGTCCTTCGAACTGTACGGCCTCGGCTTCGAGCACAAGCACCTGCCGGAGATGCAACTCTACTCGAAGCTGACGCGCCGGCCGATCTTCATCCCCTCGGTCGGCAACTACCGCCAGGGCATGCTGGTCTCGGTGCCGCTGCAGCTCGATGCGCTGCCGGGCAAGCCTGGTGGCGCCGACCTACACGCGGCGCTGGCGAAACGCTACGCCGGCGCGACCCATGTCAAGGCGATGCCGCTTCAGAACGAGGCGACCAAGAGCGGAAGACTCGAGCCGGAGTCGCTGAACGAGACCAACATGCTCGAGCTCTATGTCTTCGCCAGCGACAAGTACCGCCAGGCGGTGCTGGTCGCGCGGCTGGACAATCTCGGCAAGGGCGCTTCCGGTGCCGCCGTGCAGAACATGCGGCTGATGCTGGGATTGCCGGAGAAGTAGGCGGGAGCCCGGCGCCTGTGGACGAGGACACGCTGCAATTCTACCGGCGCAACGCCGAGGCCTATGCGGGCTGGGCGAAAGCGCCATCCAGCCGGTTGCAGGGTTTTCTCGCGCTTCTGCCGCCGGGCGGCTCGATCCTCGAACTCGGCTGCGGCGCAGGCAATCATGCCGCCGTGATGCTCGCCGCAGGCTTTGCCGTGCGCGTGACCGACGGCTCGCCCGAGATGGCCGCGATCGCTTCGCACCGTCTCGGCCATCCCGTCGAGGCCATGCGGTTCGACGAACTCGACGAGCGGGATGCCTATGACGGCATCTGGGCCAGCGCCAGCCTGTTGCACGTGCCGCGCGCGGAACTCGGCGGCATCCTCAACCGCATCCATCGCGCGCTAAAGCCGGTGGGCGCCTTCTATGCGAGCTACAAGGTCGGCGAGGGCGAGGGGCGCGACAGCCTGGGCCGCTACTACAGCTACGTCACGCCGGAGTGGCTGGAAGCGACCTATGCCGGCGCGGGGGCGTGGACGGCGCTGTCCTCCGACACCAGCGTGATCAAGAGTTTTGACGATACGCCGGCCACGATGCTGCACGTCGTGGTGAGGAAGGCGGCGTGACAGCGAAGCCGAATGGTGCTTTTCGCCGTGCCCCGGACGCAGCGCAGCGCTCACGCGTTGCAGCGCGTCCGGGACACGAGTTCACAGCACCCCGAAGATCGCCAGCGCCAGCACGGCCTGCGCGAGGAAACCGACCGTGAAGGCCAGCGTCCGGAACACCGGCAGGCCGAGCGCGTAGACGATCAGATGGGCGACGCGCGCCCAGAAATACACGGCGCAGGCGAGCGCCGTCCATTTCGAGGAATAATCGATCGCGTTGAGGATGAGGACCAGCGGCGCGAAGATCACGAGGTTCTCGACCGCATTGTCGTGCGCGAACATCAGCCGGGTCGCCCATTCCGCGTGCGGCTTGTCGTTGCGCGACGGGTTGGCCATGGCGCCGGATAGGCCGCGAACCTGGCAGCGGTTGAGGACGTAGGGGATCCAGAGAATGCCGGTCAGGATCACCGTCAAGGTCAGCCAAAACAGTTCGCGCGTCATAGCTCGGTCCCCTCGTTGTCAGTGGTCGCGGGAGCGAAGCTTATACAAGCGCGCGCGATTACGCTACGCGCGAACCCGGACATAGCTGCCGGGCGCATCCTCGATCGGGGGATAAGCCGCGCTGCCGACCGCGCGCGCCGGAACCTCCTCCGGATCGATGTGGCCGAGCCAGTCGCGCCAGTCCGGCCACCATGAGCCCTTGTGCTCCTCGGCACCCTTCATCCACTGCGCGAGCGTGACGTCCTTGATGTCGTCGTTGGTCCAGTACTGGTACTTGTTGGAGGCCGGCGGGTTGACGACGCCGGCGATGTGGCCGGAGCCGGACAGCACGTATTTCACCGGACCGCCGAAGAATTGCGAGCCGTAGAGCACCGACTCGGCCGGCGCGATGTGGTCCTCGCGGGTGGCGAGGTTGTAGACGGGCACCATGACCTTGGAGAGGTCGAGCAGGGTGTTGTCGAGCACCATCGAGCCGGTGGACAGCCGGTTCTCCAGGTAACAGTTGCGCAGATAATAGGAATGGTTCGCCGCCGTCATCCGCGTGGCGTCGGAATTCCAGTGCAACAGGTCGAACGCGGAGGGCTGCTGGCCCTTCAGATAGTTGCTGACGACGTAGGACCAGATCAGGTCGTTGGAGCGCAGCATGTTGAAGGCCATCGCCATCCTGGAGCCTTCGAGCACGCCGGCGGTCTTCATGTCGCGCTCGAGCTGCGAAATCTGATCCTCGTCGACGAAGACGAGCAGGTCGCCGGCGTGGGTGAAGTCGACCTGGGCGGCGAAGAACGTGGCGCTCATCACGCGCTGGCGGCGCTTTTCCGCAAGCCAGGCCAGCGTGGTCGCGAGCATGGTGCCGCCGACGCAATAGCCGGCGGTGTGGACCTTCAACTCGCCCGTCACCTTCTCGATGACGTCCATCGCCGCGAGCGGGCCCTCCCTCATGTAGTCTTCCCAGGCCTTGTTGCCGAGCTTCTTGTCGGGATTGACCCAGGAGATCACGAACACGGTGATGCCGTGATCGACGCACCACTTGATGTAGGATTTCTCCGGCTTGAGATCGAGGATGTAGAACTTGTTGATCCAGGGCGGCACGATCAGGAGCGGCGTGCGCAGCACCTTCTCCGTGGTCGGCTCGTACTGGATGAGCTGCATCAGCTCGTTCTGGTAGATCACCTTGCCGGGCGTCGTCGCCATGTTGACGCCGACCGCGAGGTTCGCCGGATCGGACTGGCGGATCTTCAGGACGCCCTTGCCGGCCGCCATGTCCTCGGCGAGCATCGTCAGGCCGCGCGCCAGGTTTTCGCCGGAGGAGGCGACCGTCTCGCGCAGCACTTCGGGATTGGTCAGGACGAAGTTCGACGGCGACAGCGCGTTGGTGACCTGCTGGACGTAGAACTCGGCCTTGCGGCGGGTGTGCGGATCGAGTCCCTCGGCATCGCGCACCAGGTCCTGCGCCCATCGGGTGGTGAGCAGATAGAGCTGCATCACGAATTCGAAGAACTGGTTCGACTTCCACTCGGCATCGGCGAAGCGCCTGTCGCGCGCCGAGGGCTCGATCGTCCGCGCGGCCTGCTCGCCGGCCATGCGGCGGACCGCCGAGCCCCAGAGGTCGAGATAGTCCCTGGCGAGCCTCGTCTGCAACTCGGACGAGCGGGCATCGTCCGACAGCCAGTATTCGGCGACCGAGGTGAGCGTCTTGACCATCTCGGTGAGCTCGGCCGGCGGGCGATCCGGCGTCTCGCCGCCTTCGCGCGGCTTGAGGAAGGCGGCGAGCGCCTTGCCGCCGCTCTCCATCGCCCGCGCGACGTTCATCGCGAAGGCTTCCGCATCGAATTTCGTCCCGGTCGGTGTCTCGGTCGTGGCGGTACTCATGCGCGAAACACTATAGCTTCATTCCATCGTCGTCACCGCGAAGCTCGCAGGTTCAGGTTAATCGCTCTCGAACACGTGTTGCGGTGCGACAAAGTTTCTTGGTTCTGACACAATCGGGCCGCACCGAGTGCGTCCAGTCGGAGTTGCCGTTGTCCAGTCTCTAATCATTTCGGGCGACAATGGTTTGCGCTGCGGGTACTCTGGACCCGCCGCGGGCTGGGACGAGCAGGGGATCCCTCGGGTGTTGGCATCACTGAACCGGCAACAGACGCGGCTTGCGCTCGGTGCGCTGCTGGCGGCGCTCGCGCTCGCCGGCTGCTCCAGCCAGATTGCTGATCTGACGACGGCCGACACCCAGCCCCGGCCGAAGGAGGCCGGCACCTATCTTCCGGTGCACGACCTGCCGCCGGCCCGGGACGAGACGGCGATCCCGCCGGATCAGCGCGCCAAGATCGAGGCGGAGCTGATGGCCGCCCGCGACCGCCAGGCTACGGCCGCCGCCGGCAACAGCGGTAACGCCAAATAGGCCGTTGCAAATAGACCGTCGCCTGGCAATCGCTGCTGGCGTGCCCGCGCCACCGTGCTAAAAAGACGCCAATTCAACCGAAAGTCAGGGTGAAGGGACTCATGCGGTCCCGTCAGAAGTTGCTCTAAGTCATTGATCTGGAGCGATTTTCAGATGAAGCGGGTCGCCCCGCCGAAGTCCGATGAGGGGCCTGCCGATTCTGCCCCTGCCGGTTGCCCGGAGCCCAAGAACGAATGTCTGGACCCATGGAAGAATTTTACCGCATCCGCCGCCTGCCGCCTTACGTGTTCGAACAGGTCAACCGGGCCAAGGCGGCCGCGCGGAACGCGGGCGCCGACATCATCGATCTCGGCATGGGCAATCCGGACCTGCCGGCGCCGCCGCATGTGCTGGAGAAGCTCAAGGAGACGCTGGGCAAGCCGCGCACCGACCGCTACTCGGCCTCGCGCGGCATCGGCGGCCTGCGCAAGGCGCAAGCGGCCTATTATGCCCGCCGGTTCGGCGTGAAGCTCAATCCCGATACCCAGATCGTGGCGACGCTGGGCTCGAAAGAGGGCTTTGCCAACGTCGCACAGGCGATCACGGCGCCCGGCGACGTCATCCTCTGTCCGAACCCGAGCTATCCGATCCACGCCTTCGGCTTCCTGATGGCGGGCGGCGTGATCCGCTCGGTGCCGTCGGAGCCGACGCCGCAATTTTTCGAGGCGGTGGAGCGCGCGATCATCCATTCGATCCCGAAACCGCTCGCGCTCGTCGTCTGCTATCCCTCGAATCCGACCGCCTATGTCGCGGACCTCGACTTCTACAAGGATCTGGTCGCGTTCGCGAAGAAGCACGAGATCCTGATCCTGTCCGATCTCGCCTACGCCGAGGTTTATTTCGACGAGAACAACCCGCCGCCCTCGGTGCTGGAGGTGCCGGGCGCCATGGACGTCACCGTCGAGTTCACCTCGATGTCGAAGACCTATTCGATGGCCGGCTGGCGCATGGGTTTTGCGGTCGGCAACGAGCGCATCATCGCGGCGCTTGCGCGGGTCAAATCCTATCTCGACTACGGCGCGTTCACGCCGGTGCAGGTCGCGGCGACCGCGGCGCTGAACGGCCCGGACGACTGCATCCGCGAGATGCGCGAGACCTATCGCAAGCGCCGCGACATCCTGGTCGAATCCTTCGGCCGGGCGGGTTGGGAGATACCGCCGCCGCAGGCCTCGATGTTCGCCTGGGCGCCGCTGCCGAAGGCGTTTCGCGAGATCGGCAGCATGGATTTCGCCACCTTGATGGTGGAGAAATCCGGCGTCGTGGTCTCGCCGGGCGTCGGCTTCGGCGAGCATGGCGAAGGATATGTGCGCATCGCCATGGTGGAAAACGAGCAGCGAATTCGCCAGGCCGCGCGCGGCGTGCGCCGCTTCCTTGAAAGCGGCATCGAAACGTTGCACAACGTCGTTCCCATCGCCAACCGGCGTTAATCGTTTCCGGCAGGTTTTCTCAGCCTATGGTCGCACCCCTGAAAGTGGGCATTGCGGGGCTCGGCACCGTGGGCGCCGAAGTGGTCCGCCTGATCGAAACCCAGGCGCGCATGCTCTCTGCGCGCAGCGGACGCGGCGTGCGCGTCGTCGCGGTCACCGCACGCTCGAAGGCCAGGAAGCGCGGCATCGACCTGCGCGGCGTCGAGTGGGTCAGAAACCCTCTGGCGCTTGCGACCCATCCCGGCGTCGACTGCTTCGTCGAACTGATGGGCGGGTCCGGCGAGCCGGCGCTCTCGGCGGTCGAGGCGGCATTGAAAGTCGGCAAGTCGGTCGTGACAGCCAACAAGGCGCTGCTGGCGAAGCACGGCCTGCGGCTCGCCAGGACCGCCGAGAAGCACGGTGGCGCGCTCAATTTCGAGGCCGCAGTCGGCGGCGGCATCCCGATCATCAAGACCCTGCGCGAGGGGCTCGCCGGCACCTCGATCAACCGCGTCTACGGCATCCTCAACGGCACCTGCAACTACATCCTGACCCGCATGGAGCAGGAGGGCCTGTCCTTCGCCGATTGCCTGAAGGACGCGCAGCGGCTCGGCTATGCCGAGGCCAATCCGTCCTTCGACGTCGACGGCCACGACACCGCGCAAAAGCTCGCCATTCTTGCCAGCCTTGCCTTCGGCACCAAGGTCGCGCAGGGCGCCGTCTATGTCGAAGGCATCTCCTCGATCGCGCCGGAAGACCTTCGCGCCGCCGACGATCTCGGCTACCGCCTCAAGCTGCTCGGCGTCGCCGTGCGCACCGCCAAGGGCATCGAGCAGCGCGTGCACCCGACCATGGTCCCGAAGTCGTCCTCGATCGCGCAGGTGATGGGCGTCACCAACGCCGTGACGATCGATGGCGAGGGCATTCCGCCGATCACGCTGGTGGGCCCGGGCGCCGGCGGGGCGGCAACCGCCTCGGCCGTGGTCGCCGACATCGCCGACGTCGCGCGCGGCATCCGCGCCAAACCGTTCGGCCGGCCGGTCGCGCAGCTGCGCGACACCAAGAAGGCGCCGATGGAGCGGCACGAGGGCGGCTACTACATTCGCCTCTTGGCGCGCGATTTCCCGGGGACCGCGGCTGCGATCGCCACGCGCCTCGCCGAGCAGAAAATCTCGATCGAGTCGATCGTGCAGCGCCATCCGAATGGGGCCGTGCCCGGCGGGAGCGGCAAGGGTTCTTCGGCCAAGGCTTCTTCGGCCAAGGCTTCTCCGGCCAAGGCTTCTCCGGTGCCCGTGATTCTGATTACCTATGCGACCCACGAGGACGCGGTGCGCCGCGCGCTGCAGGCGGTGCAGCGCGACAAGGTGATCAGCGGCCGGCCGCAGGTGATACGGATCGAGAAGAACTGAAGAACGAGAGCATGATCCGGAGACGTGTGTAGCGGTTTTCCGATGGGATCATGCTCCAACCAATGAGCGCGGATCGAGCGCGCATGATGCGAATTGATGCGGGCAGGGGTGTCCGCGAGCTGCCTTGAAGGAGTGTGCCCATGTCGTCGATCATTTCAGTCCCGCCGCAACTGCTGCTCGAGCGCATTCTCACGCTGGAGATCGTGCGTGTGACGGAACGTGCCGCGGTGTCGTCGGCGCGGCTGCGCGGAC
>NZ_JAGWUA010000192.1 GCF_028868675.1 Bradyrhizobium sp. | reverse complement strand
ACCTATTTCAACGACCAGTTCGTCGAAACGTCGGGCTTCACCGAGCAGGAGCTGATGGGGCAGCCGCACAACATCGTCCGCCATCCGGACATGCCGCCGGAGGCCTTTGCCAATCTCTGGGAGACGCTGAAGGCGGGCAAGCCGTGGGCCGGCGCGGTCAAGAACCGGCGCAAGAACGGCGACTTCTATTGGGTGCTCGCGAGCGCCACGCCGATCTGGGAGAACGGCCACGTGGTCGGCTACATGTCGATCCGGACGCAGTTGCCGGCCGACCAGCGCGAGGAGGCCGAGCGCGTCTATGCCGCGATCCGGCAGAAGAAGGCGGCCGCCATCAGGCTCGAGGCCGGCATGATCCGCAAGCGGTCGCTGCTCGATGCGTTCGCGGTGTTCACGCGGTCCATCAAGGCGCGGCTCATCACCATGGTCGGCGTGCTCTCCGCCTCGATGGCGGTGATCGGAATAGTCGGCCTCGTGGGCATGAACCAGATGAACCAGCGCGCCAGGTCGATCTATGAAGACCGCTCGGTGCCGCTCGCCCAGCTCTTCGAGATCAACGACCGCATGCAGGCGAATTCGCTGGTGCTGCTGCGTGCCGCGGCCGACGGGCGCAACGGCCACGAGACGGCGAACGCGCAAGGCGCGATTACGGCTAATATCGAGCGGATCAGCAAGCTGTGGTCCGGCTACATGGCCTCTGCCCTCACGCCGGAGGAGAAAGCGGTCGCGGATACCTTCGCGCCGAGGCGCGCCGACTATGTCGAGCGCGCGCTGAGGCCGGCGCTCTCGATGCTGGACGGGCGCAAATACGACGAACTCGCCGTTCACATGACCGGCAAGGGCGCCGAGTTGTTCCAGGCGGCGAAGGTCGACATGGACCGGCTTGTGGCGATCCAGCTCCAGCAGGCGAAGGCCGAGTACGACGCCGCGCAAGGCTCCTTCGTCGTTGCCATCGTCAGCGCGCTCGCGGTGCTGTGCCTGGGTCTGCTGTCCGGCGCACTGTTGTCGGTCGCGACGATCCGCGCCGTCGGCAGGCCGCTCGCGCACCTGAACGACATCATGGCGAGGATCGCGCAAGGCGTCTTCAATACCCGCGTCCATGTCGAGCGCGACGACGAAGCCGGCGTGGCGCTCCGCAATCTGCAGGCCTTGCAGGCCAAGCTCGGTTTCGACCGCGAGCAGCAGAAGGATCTGGAGAGGCGCGCGGCGGAGCAGCGCCGGGCCGACATGCATCGGCTCGCCGGCGAGTTCGAGGCCGCCATCGGCGACATCATCGGGACCGTCGCCGCTGCCGCGACCGAGCTCGAAACGGCCGCCGGTACGCTCACCGGAACGGCAGACTCGACGCAGCAGCTCTCCATCGCGGTCGCAGCGGCGTCCGAGCAGGCCTCCACCAACGTGCAGTCGGTGGCGTCCGCCACGGAGGAGATGTCGTCCTCGGTGAGCGAGATCAGCCGCCGGGTGCAGGACTCCGCCAAGATGGCCGGCGAGGCCGTCGAGCAGGCGCGGCAGACCAATGCGCGCGTCAGCGAGCTGTCGAAGTCCGCCGCCAGGATCGGCGACGTCGTCGAGCTGATCAGCAGCATTGCCGGCCAGACCAATCTGCTGGCGCTGAACGCGACCATCGAGGCCGCGCGTGCCGGCGATGCCGGACGCGGCTTCGCCGTCGTCGCCTCCGAGGTCAAGGCGCTGGCCGAGCAGACGGCCAAGGCCACCGGCGAGATCAGCCAGCAGATCGCCGGCATCCAGACTGCGACGCAGGAATCGGTCGCGGCGATCGGGGCGATCAGCGGCACCATCGAAAACCTGTCCGAGATCTCGACGGCGGTTGCCGCTGCGGTCGAGGAGCAGGGCGCTGCGACCCAGGAGATCTCGCGCAACGTGCAGCAGGCCGCCCTGGGCACGCAGGAGGTCTCCTCGAACATCACCAACGTGCAGCGAGGCGCGACCGAGACCGGCTCGGCGTCGTCGCAGGTGCTGTCCTCCGCGCAGTCGCTGTCGACCGAGAGCAACCGTCTCAAGGCGGAGGTCGTCAGGTTCCTGGCGACGGTGCGGGCCGCCTGATCCAGGTTCGACGTCAGGCGACGACCGCGGCGCCTCGCTGCGGCCGTCGCGGCACGACCGGCGAGGATGATTCGCTGCGATGCGCCGCTACGAGGATCCCTGGGCGCGGCGCAGCGTCTCCGACGGCAGCTCGCCGTGGAGGCGAAAATAGTCCGCGGCAAAACGGCCGATGTTCTGGAATCCGCACCGCAGCGCGACGCTGGTGACCGTCGCGTTATCCGACGATCGCAACAGCTCGGCGGCGCGTTGCAGCCGGACGCGCTTGGCGAACTGGGCCGGCGAACCTCTGCCGGCGCGCACGAACTCGCGGAACACGGTGCGCACGCTGACATTGGCGACCTTTGCGAGTTCGTCGAGATCGATCGGCCGGTGCCAGTTCGCTTCGATGAAGGCCTCGATCCGCTCGACGATGCTGCGCCCCGCCGTTGGCGTCTCGCGGCGCAACAGATGCGAAAAATTATGCTCGTGGGCGAGCAGGAAGCGGACCAGGAGGTCGCGCTCCAGCTCGGCCTTGGCCAGCGGCGAATACTCCTCGGCGAACGCCTCCAGCTCCTCGGCGAGGTGGAACACGTGCCGCCGCAGGAACGACATGCTCGACGGATTCGGCTCGCGCTCTGAAAACTCCAGCCGCCTGTCGCTGGTATCGCCGACCAGCGCCTTGATGGTGCGCTCCAGCGCCGAAGTGTCGATGCGCAGGGTGAGCTTGCGATAGTCCTGGCCGAAATCCAGCCGCAGCCTCGATCTGGCCGGGACGATCGGCGTCCAGGCGCCGATCGGCGCGCTGCCATGCGGCGTGGTGTAGCTTGCCCGGCCCTGGATCAGGAAGATCTGCCGCAGGAAACCCGCTTCGGGGAAGCTCACCGAGATCGGACAGTCGGACGAGCAGTACGACAGTCCGATGTGCGTCAAGCTGGCGTAGTTCGCCCGGAGACCGAAGCTGCCCTCACCTTTGTCGAATCCGTCGGCGCCCAGCACGGAGAAGAGGCGGTCGCGTGCAAGCTCGCTGTTGTCGGTGTGCACGGCTTCGTACTTGTCGAGATAAATGGCACACCCCCAAAGACGCAGCAGACGAAATCGCGTCGCATTCGCCAAGTTACGCGATCACGGCGAAAGCGCCACCAATTTCGAATCCTGAAGCGTGCGAGTGTGCGGAAAAGCGAATCGCATCGCGTCGCTCGCTGTGCGTGATTGTCGGAATTCGGCAAAATTGCCGAACGGCGACACGCATGAGACTGCAGAGCCACGATCCGGCGGTAACCACGCGCGCGCAAGGATATGCCATGATCAATATCATACCACTCGGCCGGGCTGACGCAGGGAGAGAGTGCCGGGGATTCGAGTGCCCAGACTTCAGGGGCGGCGTCGCCTCGATCTTCCGTCAGTGCGGCGCTGCTTCCGCGGGCCGGTCGCGCGCGCCGCTAATGTCCGGGCTCGAACGTGCAATCCGCCCCGCCGCCGTCCTTCTTCCGGATCGCGTCCGGATCGACGATGCAGCTGAGCTTGGTCAGGCTTTCGAACACCGATCCGGCCGCGCCGTCGGAAGGGATTCCCGCGACCGCCAGGGTGGCGTAGATCTCGTGGGCGGTCGAGCCGTTCAGTGTCCGCGTCTTCTTTCCGAAAGTGATCTCGCAGGAGCGGGCGGTGATGTCGACATTGCTGATGCGGCAGACGATCTTGTCGGCGGTCACCACGATCTTCTCGTTGTAGGGAATGTCGCTGTTGGACGCGAACAGCATGGCCATGGCCTTCTTCTCGGCCGAGGTCAGCGATTTCGACAATCGCGCGGCGACGCCTGCGAGCGCGAGCGCCGGGGAGCCGGAGACGGTCGCAGCCTGCGCGACCGATGCGCCGCCGAGGGACAGCGCCAGTGAAAGCGCGAAGATCAGTTTGCCGGATGTCATCTTGGCCTCCCGAGTGCCGCACAGCCGCGGACGCTGCCACCATCTGGATGTGCAACGCGCGTCCGCACATTGTGAGACGGCTTACGCCGCCCGCCTGGCGTCGGCCACTGTTTACGCCGCCTTCCTGCGCCTGGTCGCCTTCTTTGCGGTCTTCTTCGCTTTCGCCTTCTTGGCGGCCTTGCGGCCCTTGAGATAGGCCTCGACCTTTCTGGAGGAATGGCCGGCGGCCGCCACCGCCGCCTTCAGTCTCGCCGGCGTGATCTTGAATTTCTTCGACCAGTAGCGAACCTCGTAGGGTTCGCCGAGCGCGATCCGCAGCTTGTCGGCGGCGCGGTGCTTCTGCAGCTTGAGGTAGGTTTCCACCTTCCTGGCGGAATGGCCGACCTTCTTGACGGCATATTTCAGCTTGGCCGGCGTCACCTTGAACTTCTTCGACCAGTAGGTGACCTCATGGCGCTCGCCGAGCGCGATCAGCGCGCGGTCGGCTGCGCCCCGCTTCTTCCTGTCGTCGGCCATGCTTCCCTCCCTGCGTTGGACCACCTGCAAGTCTAGCATGCAGCCGGGATTCGGGAATGGTCTCGTTTGCAGCGCAATAGGGCGATCGGCCGTGAGGCGCCGGTCGCGATTCCGTGATGGAACGGAAACGCCGCTGCCGCGACTTATTTGAGACGACGGCAGGTGTGTGAGGCTGTCATGGCAGAGCACTGGAAGCAAACGGCCGACCCAAGCGAGATCATGCGGGCAACCGGTTATCCCGAGCTGGAATACGCGGCGGGCTGGACCATCGCCGGTCTGGTCACGATCGTCACGATCGTCGCAGCTTGGGTGTTCGCGATCTGAACCGGATCGCCGGAAACCGTGGAGCGAAGGTGAACCACCAGCGCGCGCGCCAAGGCAAACGCGCCCGTCATTTGTTTTTCACGAACGCCGCGAACGCTTCGGCATAGTCGGGGTGCCAGCGCGACAGCGGCGGGCGGTTCTCGACGATGTCGCCGGCGGCCCACAGGATGCGCCGCTCGTCGAGCGCGCGCGGCACGTCGTTGTCGGGGCAGAGGATGTAGAAGTCGCCGGCGTCCAGTCGCTCCAGCATGAAATCCACGGTCTGCTCCGGCGTCCAGGCGCCCGCCGGCTTCTCGCTGCGGCCGTGCGCGGTCAGCGGCGTGAACACGAAGCCGGGGATCAGCAGATGCGCCGTGATGCGGCAGTCCCTGGTGTTGCGCAGTTCGTGCTGCAGCGCCTCGGTGAACGCCTTCACGCC
This sequence comes from Bradyrhizobium sp., assembly GCF_028868675.1. GTDB lineage: Bacteria > Pseudomonadota > Alphaproteobacteria > Rhizobiales > Xanthobacteraceae > Bradyrhizobium. Next base: position 3,765 of record NZ_JAGWUA010000192.1, on the reverse strand, counting down.
GGCTTTGGCGACGTTGTAGGCGGGATCGCCCGGCGGCGTGGTGATGCCTTGCTTGGAGCCGGTGTTGATGATGAGACCGTACCGGCCGTGCGCGATCATGTGCGGCGCGAAGGCGCGCGTGCCGTGGATGATGCCCCAGAGATTGACGCCGATCACCCGCTGCCAATTGTCCGGTGCGCCGAACAGGCTGCTGCCGGGCTGGATGCCGGCATTGTTCATCAGCACGTCGGTGCCGCCGAACCGCTCCCGCACGGCGTGCTCGAGCTCGCTCACGCTCTCCATGCGGCTGACGTCGACCGTCGCCGCCATCACGGTCGCGGCCCCCTTGGGCGCGATCGACGACAGGATCGCCTCGGCGGCCGTCAGCCGCGCGGCGTCGACGTCGGCGATGCAGACCTTCATGCCGAGGCCTGCGAACTTCATCGCGGCGGCGAGCCCGATGCCCGAGGCGCCGCCTGTGATCACGGCGACATGATCTTCTGACAGGGCGGGATGGGGCATGGCGGTACTCCCGTAGACGGCGAGGGGACAAGTGCATACGACCTATGGCACGGCCGCCCGGCGACCACCGACAGCAGGGCATGGGAGGTCTTCGTTCCGCGCCGGGTTTACGATGATTCCGTCGCGCTGTAGCTTACGAAAGATAACGATCCCGCCCAGATCGAACCTAATCAACACGCAAGGGAGTGCAGCCATGGCTATGACGCAGGCTATTCCGATCGCGCGCCATCCGTTCGCCAACGGGTCCTACAAGCAGATGCTGATCGACGGCCAATGGGTCGACGCGGCCTCGGGAAAACGCTTCGAGACCCGCAACCCCGCGACCGGCGAACTGCTCGCAACCGTCGCCGAGGGCGACAAGGCGGACATCGACCGCGCGGTCGCCGCTGCCCGCCGCGCCTTCGAGGGGCCGTGGAGCAAGGTCAAGCCATTCGAGCGGCAGAACCTGCTTCTGAAGCTCGCCGACCTCATCGAGAAGAATTTCGACGAATTGTCCCAGCTCGACACGCTCGACATGGGCGCGCCGATCAGCCGTACGCGCGCCTACAGGCTGCGGGTGCTCGGCATGCTGCGCTACTACGCGGGACAGGCGACCGCCATCCACGGCGAGACCATCGAGAACTCGCTGCCGGGCGAGATCTTTTCCTACACGCTGAAGGAGCCGGTCGGCGTCGTCGGCGCGATCATTCCCTGGAACGGCCCGTTCACGGCGACGATCTGGAAGATCGGGCCCGCGATCGCGACCGGCTGCACCGTGGTGCTGAAGCCGGCCGAAGAGGCGCCGCTGACTTCGCTGCGCATCGCCGAGCTCGCGATGGAGGCGGGCGTGCCGGCAGGCGTCATCAACGTCGTGCCGGGCTATGGCGAGACCGCCGGAGCGGCGCTCGCCTCGCACCACGACGTCGACAAGGTCGCCTTCACCGGCTCGCACGTCACGGGGCAGTCGATCATCCGGGCATCCGCCGGCAATCTCAAGCGCGTCTCGCTCGAGCTCGGCGGCAAGTCGCCGGACATCGTGTTCGCGGACGCCGATCTCGATGCCGCGGTGCCGGGCGCGGCGATGGCGGTGTTCGCCAATTCGGGGCAGATCTGCTCGGCCGGTACGCGGCTGTTCGTCGAGCAGGCGATCTACGACGAGTTCGTCGGCCGCGTCGCCGAGTTCGGCAGGAAGCTGCAGGTCGGCAACGGGCTCGATCCCAACACCCAGATCGGCCCGCTGGTCTCGGAACAGCAGCTCGAACGCGTCACCGGTTATCTCGACGTCGGCCAGAAGGAGGGCGCGAGGGCGCTTGCCGGCGGCGCGCGCATCACCGAGGGCCCGCTGGCGAAGGGCTACTTCGTCTCGCCGACGGTGTTTGCTGGCGTCCAGGACAACATGCGTATCGCGCAGGAGGAGATCTTTGGCCCGGTCATCTCCGCAATCGCGTTCAAGGACATGGACGAGTTGGTCAAGCGCGCCAACGCCACGATGTTCGGCCTCGGCTCGGGCCTGTGGACGCGCGACGTCTCCAAGGCGCATCACGTGGCGAAAAGTTTGCGCGCCGGCTCGGTCTGGGTCAATTGCTACCAGGCGATGGATCCGGCGGTGCCGTTCGGCGGCTACAAGATGAGCGGCTACGGCCGCGAATCCGGCAAGCAGCACGTCGAGGAATATCTCAACGTCAAGGCGGTCTGGATCAAGACCGGCTAGTTTCTTCCTTCGCCTCTCCCCGCCTGCGGGGAGAGGCCGCGCCGCAGGCGCGGGTGAGGGCGGCTTCCGCGAGTTCAGTCGTCACCCTGTTCGCGGCTGCAGCCCCTCACCCCAACCCTCTCCCCGCGAAGAGCGGGGAGAGGGAGAGCATCCATCCGTTCCTTCGATCATTCGGGGCAGTCATGAAATTTCCGGCGTTGTTTCAACCCTTGCAGGTGGGGCGGTATCGCCTTGCACATCGCGTCGTGATGGCGCCGCTGACGCGGATGCGGGCCGAGCGCGACAGTTTTGCGCCGCGCGCCCTCAATGCCGAGTATTACGCCCAGCGCGCGAGTAAGGGCGGCCTGATCATTGCCGAAGCCTCGCCGGTGGTGTCGCAGGGACGCGGCAATCCCGCGACGCCGGGCATCTATACCGACGCGCAGATTGCCGGCTGGCGCAAAGTCGTCGACGCCGTGCATGCCAAGGGCGGCATCATCTTCCTCCAGCTCTGGCATGTCGGGCGCGTCTCGCATTCCTCCCATCACGGCGGCGCGTTGCCGGTGGCGCCGTCCGCCATCGCCATCAAGGTCGAAGGCATGAAGGCGATGACCGCCGACGGCAAGATCGCCGACTACGAGACGCCGCGCGCGCTGGAGACGGACGAAGTCGCAGGCGTGGTCGAGGCGTTCCGGCAGGGAGCGAAGAACGCGCTTGCCGCCGGCTTCGACGGCGTCGAGATCCACGGCGCCAACGGCTATCTGCTCGAGCAGTTCCTGCAGTCGCGCAGCAACAAGCGCACCGACCGCTATGGCGGCTCCATCGAGAACCGCGCGCGGCTGCTGCTGGAGATCACGCAGGCCGCGATCGACGTCTGGGGCGCGAACCGCGTCGGCGTGCGGCTGTCGCCCTACGGCATTGCCAATGATTCCGGCGAACCCGATCCGATGCCGCTCTACACCTACGTCGTGAAGGCGCTCGACAGGCTCGGACTCGCGTACCTGCACTTCATCGAGCCGCGCTCCAGCGGCGCCGGACGCGCCGAGGTCAACTGGCAGAACGTGCCCTCGGCCATGGTGCTGTTCCGCCCGCTCTACGGCGGCGTCCTGATCACCGCCGGCGGCTTCACCGGCGAGACCGGCAACGCCGCGATCGCCGACGGTCACGCCGACGCCATCGCCTACGGCCGCATCTTCATCTCCAATCCCGATTTACCGCGGCGCCTGCAGCGCGGTTTTCCGATCACGCCCTACAACCGCGCCACCTTCTACGGCGGCGACGAGAAGGGCTACACGGATTACCCCGTGCATGACGAGCTCGCGCCGGCGTGACTTTCTTGTAGCCCGGATGGAGCGAAGCGAAATCCGGGAATCGCGCCTCGAGCCTGGTCTCCCCGGATTGCGCTTCGCTCGATCCGGGCTACATTCGCTCTTCCGTCATTGCGAACCAACGGGGCCGCGCTTTGCGCGGACCCGTTGGTTCGCAATGACAGTGGAGAGAGAGATGGCCAAAGCCAAGCCCGCCGTCGGCATCGCCACCGGCCAATGCCTGTGCGGCAAGGTCCGCTTCGAGATCGACGTGCCGGCGCGCTGGGC
>NZ_JAGWUA010000191.1 GCF_028868675.1 Bradyrhizobium sp. | reverse complement strand
GACGCGCGCGGCATCGCGCCGTTCCCCGCGCGGTGCCCTGCCGCGAGGCTGGTTGTGCAGGCTTAGAGTGCTGCGCGTAGCGCCGCAAAGCCGCGCTCGAGATCGGCCTTGAGGTCGTCGACATTCTCGAGCCCGATGTGCAGACGCAGCGTCGGGCCGCCCGGTGCCCATTTCGTCGCCGTCCGATAGCCGTCGCAGTCGAAGGAAATGACGAGGCTCTCGAAGCCGCCCCAGGAATAGCCCATGCCGAACAGGCGGACGGTATCGAGCAGCGCATCGACGGCCTGCTGCGGCGCGGGCTCTAGCACGATGCTGAACAGGCCGGAGGCGCCGGTGAAGTCGCGCTTCCAGATCGCGTGTCCCGGATCGCTTTCGAGACCGGGATGCAGCACGCGTTGAACTTCCGGCCGGGCGGCGAGCCAGCGCGCCATCTCCAGACCCGAGCGGTGGTGCTGCGCGAGCCGCACTGCCAGGGTGCGCAGGCCGCGCAGCGCAAGGAAGACGTCGTCGGGTCCGGCGCAGACGCCGAGCAGGCGGATGGTCTCGGCGACCAGCGGCCAGGCCTTTGCGTTGGCGGAGATGGTGCCGAACATGATGTCGGAATGGCCGCCGATGTATTTGGTGGCTGCCTGTATGCTGATATCGACGCCCTGCTCGAGGGAGCGGTGATAGAGTGGCGTCGCCCAGGTGTTGTCGTCGATCACCAGCGCGCCGCGGGCATGGGCCACCTCGGCGATCGCGCGGATGTCGGGCATTTCGAAGGATTGCGAACCCGGCGCTTCCACCAGCACCGCACGTGTGTTGGGCTTGAACAACGCCGCGATGCCTGAGCCGATCAGCGGATCGAAATAGGTGGTCGCCACGCCATAGCGCGCGAGCAGGCCGTTGCAGAAATTGCGCGAGGGTCGGTAGACGTTGTCGCAGACGAGAAGGTGGTCGCCGGCCTTCAGCACCGAGAGCAGCGTGGTGGTGATCGCGGCGAGGCCGGAGGGCGCGATGCCGACGCCGGCGCATTGCGGCCCTTCCAGGGCCATCAGCATGTCCTGCAGCGCGCGGGTGGTCGGCGTGCCGTGGCGGCCGTACTGGAACTCGCCGCGATGGGCGTGCAGGTCCCCGGCGCTTGGGTAGAGCACGGTCGAACCGTGAACGACCGGCGGATTGACGAATCCCTTCTGCGCCCTGGTGTCGCGGCCGGCGGTCACCAGCCGGGTCTCGAGGTGTTGTGGAACGGGCGAGGCGTCCTGCGAGGAATCCATGCGAGTGCTTTCAAAATCTGTTTTCGCGCGCCGCAAGACGGCCACCGGGCGCGGCGGGAAGGCCGCAACCGTTAATAACAGAACACAGAAGAGTCCCGTCAACCCCTTGACCCGGCTCGCCAGCCGTTCTGTGATGCAGAGGTGCTACCCAGTCGCCGCATGTTGAGGGGCCTGCGCGACCTTCGATCCATCGCCTGACCGGACCAAGCGTTTCAGCCCGCCGGGCAAACGTGTTGCGGCGGGGATTCAAGGGTTCGGCCCTCCGGCAGGCGCGACGTTCAGCGAACGTTCCAGGACGATTCAGACGATCTTGTCGGACGATCCTTGCCTGACGATCCTTGTGTGTAAGACGACCCCCGAAAGGCTTCAGCCCATGAAACGCGTAACTCTGGTTCTCACCCTTGCCCTGGCCGCAGGCCTGACCTCGCAGACCGCCACGGCGCAAACGCTCAAGACCGTCAAGGATCGGGGCATACTGTCCTGCGGCGTCAGCCAGGGGCTTCCGGGCTTTTCCGCGCCCGACGACAAGGGCAACTGGACCGGGCTCGACGTCGACGTCTGCCGGGCAATCGCCGCCGCCATCTTCAACGATCCGTCCAAGGTCAAGTACGTGCCGACGTCCGCCAAGGACCGTTTCACCGCGCTGCAGTCCGGCGAGATCGACGTGCTTTCGCGCAACACCACCTGGACCCTCTCGCGCGACACCTCGCTCGGCGCCAACTTCACCGGCGTCACCTATTACGACGGGCAGGGCTTCATGGTGAAGAAGTCGCTCAAGGTGAACTCCGCGCTCGAGCTGAACAGCGCGTCTGTCTGCGTGCAGACCGGAACCACCACCGAGCAAAATCTTGCCGATTACTTCAAGAGCAACAACATGAAGTACGAGGTGATTGCGTTCGGCACCAATGACGAGACCGTCAAGGCCTATGAGTCCGGACGTTGCGACGTGTTCACCACGGATCAGTCCGGCCTCTACGCCAACCGCCTGAAGCTTGCCAATCCCGCCGATCACGTCGTGCTGCCGGAAATCATTTCCAAGGAGCCGCTCGGGCCGATGGTGCGGCATGGCGACGACCAGTGGTTCGACATCGTGAAGTGGACCCTGTTCGCCATGGTCACCGCCGAGGAGCTCGGCATTACCTCGAAGAACGTCGACGAGAAGGCGAAATCCGACAATCCCGAGCTGAAGCGCGTGCTCGGCACCGACGGCAATTTCGGCGAACAGCTTGGCCTGACCAAGGACTGGGTGGTCCGGATCGTGAAGACGGTCGGCAATTATGGCGAGGTGTTCGAACGCAACGTCGGCTCTGGTTCGCCGCTCGCCATCTCGCGCGGCCTCAACAATCTCTGGAACAAGGGCGGTCTCCAATACGCGCCGCCGATCCGCTGATCTCCTTGCTCTGCGGCAGCGGCGATGAGCACCGACGCCCGTAAACCACCGGCCCAGATCGCGCTCAGGATCAGGCGCGCGCTGGGCGGGAAGGCCGGCTGGAACGGCGTCGCCGTCCAGCTGGGCTTCGCGGCGGTGCTGGGCTGGATCGGCTACGAGATCATCGCCAATGCCCGCACCAACCTCGAGACCCAGCACATCGCCGCGGGCTTCGGCTTCCTCAGGAACAATGCGGGCTTCGACGTCAATCAGACCCTGATCTCCTATACCGGCTCGGACACCTTCCTGCGCGTGTTCGTGGTCGGGCTTCTGAACACGCTCGTGGTCTCGCTGGTCGGCATCATCTTCGCCACCGCGCTCGGCTTCGTCGTCGCGCTGTGCCGGCTCTCGCCCAACTGGCTGTTGTCGCGCGTGGGCGAGATCTATGTGGAGATCATCCGCAACCTGCCGCTGCTGTTCCAGATCCTGTTCTGGTACCTTGCGGTGCTCGCGGCGTTGCCCAATCCGCGGGCGAGCATCTCGCTTTTCGGCCTCGTCTTCGTCAGCAATCGCGGCCTCGTCATTCCCCGCCCGATCGGCGAGGCCGGATTCGAGCCGTTCCTGGCCGCGGCCGCCTTCGGCATCCTCGCGTCGCTGGCCTTGCGAATCCAGGCGCGGCGCGCGCTGTTCCGGGAGGGCCGGATGATCCGGATCTGGCCCTACGTGCTGGGTCTCCTGTTCGCCCTGCCGCTCCTCACCATGCTGGTGTTCGGTGCACCCTTCGCCTTGGAGTTGCCGCAGCTCAAGGGATTCAATTTCGCCGGCGGCGCGCGGATCATCCCGGAGTTCGTGGCGCTGACGCTGGCGCTCTCGATCTATACGGCCGCCTTCATCGCCGAGATCGTGCGCGCCGGCATCCTGTCCGTACACAAGGGGCAGATGGAGGCGGGGTCGTCGCTCGGCCTGAGCCGTGGCACCACGCTCCGCCTGATCGTCATGCCGCAGGCCATGCGCGTCATCGTGCCGCCGCTGACCAACCAGTACCTCAACCTCACCAAGAATTCCTCGCTGGCGGTCGCTATCGGCTATCCCGATCTGGTATCGGTGTTCGCAGGCACGTCGCTGAGCCAGACCGGGCAGGCGATCGAGATCATCGCGATGACGATGGGCGTCTATCTCGCGCTGTCGCTCGCCACCAGCCTGGTCATGAACATCTACGGTGCGCGTCTCAACCGGAGCCTTGGGGCATGACGGACGTCGCCGCGCCATCCTTCGTCCGGCAGGAGCTGGCGCCCGAGCGCCCGGCGCCGGTGCGCTCGACCGGCTTCGTCGGCTTCGTGCGGGCGCGGCTCCTGAATTCGCCGACCAACATCCTGCTCACGATCGTGAGCCTGCTGCTGCTCTGGTACAGCATCGTTCCCGCGTTCAAGTTCCTGATGGTCGATGCGGTCTGGACCGGCAAGGATCGTTCGGCCTGCCTCGCCGAAAACGCCGGATTTTCGGTCGGCGCCTGCTGGCCGTACATCCAGGCGAAGCTCCCGCAACTGATCTATGGCTTCTACCCGGAAGCCGAGCGCTGGCGGGTCAATCTCGCGCTCGTCCTCGCGGCGATTCTACTGCTGCCGCTGCTCGTTCCGCGCCTGCCCGCGAAGGGTCTCAACGCCGGCTTGTTCTTCTTCGCCTTTCCGGTGATCGCATTCTTTCTGCTGCACGGCGGCGGCATCAGCGGCTTCGGCGTGAGCTGGACGGCCGGACTGCTGCGCCTGTTCGACGACAGTATTGCGGGCGCCGGTGAGGTGCTGCTCGATCTCGGCAAGGGTTCGGCGATCGGGCCGCTGCTGTGGCTCATCGGCAAGTTCATCATGCTGATCGGCGCGGCGATCTCCTGGCTGATCCTTCCGCTGACCTGGCTGAGCGACCGGATCCACGGAACCGGCGCTTCGGTCTGGGTCGATTTTGCCGTCACCACCGTGGTCGTCTCCCTGATCGCCTTCATGCTCGGCGGCGGCGTGCGCTCGGGCTGGCGCGCCGTCGGATGGAGCATTGCGACGTTCGTCGCCATCGCCATCGTGATCAAGCTGATGGGGCTCGATCGCGGCGGTCTGCCGATCGTCCCGACCAATTTGTGGGGCGGCCTCTTGGTGACGCTGGTGGTCTCCGTGACCGGAATCGTCACCTCGCTGCCGATCGGAATCGCGCTCGCGCTCGCGCGGCGCTCCACGATTCCGCTGATCCGGATATTCTCGATCGCCTTCATCGAGTTCTGGCGCGGCGTGCCGCTGATCACCGTGCTGTTCTTCGCCACCTACATGCTGCCCCTGTTCCTGCCGGGCAACTTCTCGGTCGACGGCCTCGTGCGTGCGCTGATCGGCATCGCGCTGTTCACGGGCGCCTATCAGGCCGAGAACGTCCGGGGCGGCTTAGCTGCGATCCCGCGCGGGCAGGGCGAGGCCGCCGCGGCGCTGGGGCTGTCGTGGTGGAGGACGACGTCGCTGATCGTGCTGCCGCAGGCGCTGCGCCACGTCATCCCGAGCCTCGTCAACAGCTTCATCTCGCTGTTCAAGGACACCTCGCTGGTCTCGATCGTGGCGCTGTTCGACCTCCTGGGCTCGCTACGGGCCTCGTTCTCCGATCCCAAATGGTCGACGCCGTCGACCCTGTTTACCGGCTTTGCCTTCACGGGCATGATCTATTTCGCCTTCTGCTTCGGAATGTCGCGCTATTCGCTTTTCGTCGAAAAACGGCTCAATGCTCACCGCCGCAACTGAGACAAGGTCAACCATGTCCGCAGAACCGATCGTCAAGATTACCGGCCTCAACAAATGGTATGGCGACTTCCATGTCCTGAGGGACATCGACCTCGAGGTGCAGAAGGGCGAGCGCATCGTGATCTGCGGCCCGTCGGGCTCGGGCAAGTCGACGCTGATCCGCTGCATCAACGCGCTGGAGGAGTTCCAGGAGGGCGAGATCGTGGTCGACGGCATCGACCTCGGACCCAACCTCAAGCACGTCGACGCCGTCAGGCGCGAGGTCGGCATGGTGTTCCAGAGCTTCAACCTGTTTCCGCACCTCACCGTGCTCGACAACTGCACGCTGGCGCCGATCTGGGTTCGCAACATGCCGAAGAAGGACGCCGAGGCCGCGGCGATGAAGTTTCTGGAGCGGGTCAAGATCCCGCACCAGGCCAACAAGTTCCCGGGTCAGATGTCGGGCGGCCAGCAGCAGCGCGTCGCCATCGCGCGTGCGCTCACCATGAACCCCAAGGTGATGCTGTTCGACGAGCCGACCTCGGCGCTCGATCCTGAAATGGTCAAGGAAGTGCTCGACACCATGGTCGACCTCGCCAGGGAAGGCATGACCATGCTGGTGGTGACGCATGAAATGGGATTCGCCCGCGAGGTAGCCAACCGGGTGGTATTCATGGACGCCGGCCAGATCATCGAGGCCAACACCCCGAACGAATTCTTCGCCAACCCGCAGCACGCGCGCTCAAGACTGTTCCTGAGCCAGATCCTGCGATGAGCGAATAGCGAGTGGCGAATGGGGAGCGAACCTCCATTCACCACTCGCTATTCGCCATTCGCTTCTACACGAACGGCAGCTCGATCTTGCTGCGCTGCTCCAGCCATTCCGGTACGGGAAGGTTCTTCGAGCGCATGAAGTCCGGGTTGAACAGTTTCGACTGATAGCGGCTGCCGGAGTCGCAGAGCACGGTCACGATGGTTTTGCCGGGACCGATCTGCCTTGCGAGGCGGATAGCACCGGCGACGTTCACGCCCGTCGAGCCGCCCAGGCACAGGCCTTCGTGCTCCAGCAGCTCGTAGATGATGGTCACGGCTTCCTCGTCGGAGATCAGGAAGGCGTCGTCGACGTTTGCGGTTTCGACGACCGGCGTCTTGCGTCCGAGACCGATACCCTCCGTGATCGAGTCGCCCGGCGTCGACTTGACCTGGCCATTCCTGAACAGCTCATACATCGCGAAGCCGTGCGGATCGGCGCAGGCGGTGACGATGTCCTTGTTCTTTTCCTTCAGGTAACGGCTGATGCCGGCGAGCGTGCCGCCGGTACCGACCGAGCAGATGAAGCCGTCGACCTTGCCGGCCGTCTGCTGCCAGATTTCCGGCCCGGTCGAGTCGTAGTGCGCCTTGGGATTGTCGAGATTGTTCCACTGGTCGGCGAACAGCACGCCGTTGGGCTCGCTCTTGCGGAGCTGGTCGGCGAGCCGCCGGCCGACGTGCTGGTAGTTGTTCGGGTTGGAATAGGGCAGCGCCGGGGCCTCGACGAGTTCGGCCCCGCACAGGCGCAAGAAATCCTTCTTTTCCTGGCTCTGCGTCACCGGGATCACGATCAAGGTCCGGTAGCCGCGCGCGCTGGCGACGACGGCCAGCCCGATGCCAGTGTTGCCGGCGGTTGCCTCGACGACGAGACCGCCGGGCCTGAGCTCGCCGCGCTTCTCCGCTTCCAGGATCATCCACTTGCCGGCGCGGTCCTTGACCGACTGGCCGGGATTCATGAACTCGGCCTTGCCGAGAATGGTGCAGCCCGTCGCCTCGGAGGCGCGCTTGAGCTTGATCAGCGGTGTATTGCCGATCGCTTCGACGACGTCGTTTCTGATGGTCATGTCAGGGATAAGCCGGTCGTGTCCTCGAACGTTCCAGCGACCCTAAAGGAGCGGAGATGACCGCACAAGCCGACGGGGCACGTTCGTCCGATGCGCTTGCGATCTGGGGGGAGAGATGGCGCAGGCGTTCCGCAAAGACCTCTTTGGTTGATTGCGCGACGCTGTTCCGCAGGAGGAGACTTTTGTCCTGAATGATCGCGCGCGGTGGGAAAGAGTCCTTCGATCTCCGCCGCGCACGAGAACGTCGTTCCTCGGCAATCGGGTCAACTCCGCCCAGCATTGGACGATCGGGCGGAGGCGGGCCGCTTGGGATGCTGCGCGCCATGCCAAGCACCGGGTGTGGCGGTAATATCACATGAAATGTTGGTAAGCTGGAGGCTCGCGGGGACATCGGCGGAATGCGAGAAAGCCCCGTCAAATGGGCTTAAGTTGCGCGTCCGACGCTTTCGCGGCTGGCTTTCTTGCGCGGGGATTTCGCAGGTGCGGGACTGTCCGCCCCGGCATCGCGCCGCTAGTATGGCCGCCGGGTTCCAGGAAGCATCACCGCTGTGAACGAAGCGCAGAAAGCCGGCAGATCGACCCGTGGCGAATCGGTTATTCCGGCGGCGCGAGGGGCTGGGTCTGCCCGGCGGGGGGCGGATGTGACGACGGGAGTCCCGGCAGTTGCGGTCAGGCGGCCCCGGCTCCGGGCGGCGCGCGCTCTGGCTGCATTCTGCATCGCTCTTGGTTCGGCCGGCTGCGTGCTGACCTCGGACCTTCCCGATCCCGCGCTCGATGTGCCCCCGCAATACAAATATGCCGGCAAGGCGGATGCCCCGCCGGCGCTCGACTGGTGGCGCGGCTTCCGCTCGGCGGAGCTCACGCAGTTGATGGAGGAGGCACAGAGCGTCAACCTCGACATCGCGGCTGCGGTCGCCCGCATGCGCGAGGCCGACGCCCAGGCGCGGCAGGCCGGCGCGCCGCTGCTGCCGAGCCTCTCCGGCACGGGACAAGAGACCTATTCGCGGACCTCGGGTTCCTCGTCCTCCGGACTCACCAATGGCGGCCGTGAGGTCGTCAACTACCAGTCGTCGCTGAGTGCGAGCTATGTGCTCGATTTCTGGGGCCAGAACCGCGACGCGCTGCAGGCCGCTGAGGAGACCGCGGTCGCCAACCGGTTCGACCGCGACGTGGTGGCGCTGACCACCCTGACGAGCGTGGCCAACGCCTATTTCCAGGTGCTGGCGTCGCAGGACCGGCTGCGCACGGCCCAGGGCAACATCGCGAGCGCGCAGCGCATCCTCGATGCCATCCGGGAGCGGCGCAAGGCCGGCACCGGCACCGACCTCGACGTCGCGCAGCAGGAAAGCGTGCTCGCCAACCAGAAGGCGCTGGTGCCGCCCTTGCGCCAGACGCTCGACCAGAACGCCAATGCGCTCGCCGTGCTGGTATCGCGGCCGCTGGAGAGCGTGCGCGTCAGCGGCGGCTCGCTGAACCAGGTCGCGATCCCGCGGGTCAGCCCGGGCCTGCCTTCGGAGCTCCTGACGCAGCGGCCCGACATCAGGCGGCAGGAAGCGCAGCTGGCCTCCGCGACCGCCAATATCGGCAATGCGCGGGCGCAGTTCTTTCCCACCATCCAGCTGACCGGCAGTGGCGGCTATCAGAGCTCGGCCCTGGTCTCGCTGTTCCAGCCGCACGCGGCGTTCTTTCAGCTCGTCGGCAGCGCGACCCAGCCGATCTTCGACGGCGGCAGGATTCTCGGCAATTTCGAGCTGGCCAGGGCGAAGCAGGACGAGTTG
>NZ_JAGWUA010000190.1 GCF_028868675.1 Bradyrhizobium sp. | reverse complement strand
CCGACCGGGGTCTGGAGCGCCTGGTTGGCGATCGACTTGGCGGTGTCGACCAGCTTCTGCAGCGAGGTGATGCCGGTGTTGGCGGCCTGCAGCACCTGAACGCCGTTGCCGATGCCATCGAGCAGATTGTTGATGTCGCTGGCGCGGTTGTCGAGCGAGGAAGCCGTGAAGAAGTTGGTCGGGTTATCCAGTGCCGAGTTCACCTTCTTGCCAGTCGACAGATGGGACTGGGTGGTGGCGAGGAGGTCGGCGGTGGACTGGAGGGAGAGCAGGTTCTGACGAACCGATGCGGAGAGAACGATACCGGACATACTGTTACCTTTCTGGTAGCTACGCGTCCTGCTTGACCGAGATTGATCAAACGACCGGCGGACGGTGCCTCCGAGCCTCTAACAATCCGTGAAATGAAACCCCCGCTTTCTCCGCGTCGGCGTCCAAACGGCCCCGCCAGAGACAGCCGAGAGGCTCATAATACCTCTATCTCCATTGAAATCATTGCATTTTCTCGCCAAACCGCAATCGTTTACGACCCGTTAACTACGTTGTGCAACGATCGGCTCCAAATCAGAGCCGATCGTCCTCGTCGGGAGGCTCGATACAAAAGGATTGATGGAGAACAGGCATGGCTCTCAAGGTCGAACTCAAACCGCACGAACGCATCATCGTCGGCAATTGCGTGATCACCAATACCGACCAACGCGCCCGCCTGCTGATCGACGGCGAGAACGTGCCGATCCTGCGCGAGCGCGACATCCTCACGCCCGAGACCGCCGACACGCCGGCAAAGCTCGTCTATCTGGCGGTGCAGCTGATGTACATCTCGCCGGACCCGCAGAGCCAGCACGGCACCTATTTCAACCTGGTGCGCGACATCGTGACGGCCGTGCCGAGCTCCTGGCCGGTCATCGAAGGCATCAACAACAACATCATGAGCGGCGATCTCTACCGGGCGCTCAAGGAAGCCCGCAAGCTGATCGCCTATGAGGCGCAGCTGAAGGACCAGTACGAGGCGACGCATCCGAAGGCGGACATCAGTTCGGCCGCCTGATCGCCGTCTCCCGAGAATTGCCTGCACAAGCGGCTCCGGACGATCTCCGGGGCCGCTTTCCTTTTGGACCGTCCGGCCGGCTAAAGCGCGATGGCTTGGAATCGTCATCGCGCCTTGGGTTGTCATTCGAGCATGATCTCCGCGCAAACGCGTTCCGCGTTTGTCGCGAGGGAAAACCGCTGCGCACTTTTCCGGATCTTGCTCTATTGCGCCGCGAGCGGCGGCGCCTCGGTCTCGATCAGGCCATCGCCCGAGCGCCGCGCGCCGAAGTCGAGCACGGCGGCCACCAGCGCGTCGATGTCGGCCACATCGGTGCGGTGATTGACGATGGCGGCGCGGATCGCGAAGCGGCCGTCGATCGTCGTGCTCGATGGCGCGGCGATGCCGGACTCCTGAACGTCGGCGACGATCTCGCGATTGATCGCGTCGGCATCGGCCGCGCGATAGCGGAAGCAGACGATGTTGAGGTTGACCGGCGCTAGCAGCTCGAGCCGCGGCTCGGCGGCAATGCGCGCCTCGAGATATCTCGCCAGCTCGCAGGTGCGCGCGATCGCGGCGCCGAGCCTGTCGGTGCCGAACGTCTTCAGCGTGAACCAGGTCTTGAGCGCGCGAAAGCCGCGCGACAGATCGGGACCGAGATCGCAGGGCCAGACGGCGCCTGCCGCGAGCCCGCGCGCCTCGCGCCTGAGATAGGCGGCCGGCTGCGCGAACGCCTCGCGATGCCGCTCGCCGTCGCGCACCATGAGGAAGCCGGCATCGTAGGGCACCTGCCCCCATTTGTGGAAATCCAGCGCGATCGAATCCGCCAGCTCGATGCCGGCAAGCCGCGGCGCGAGCGCCGGCGACATGATCGCGAGCGCGCCGAACGCGCCGTCGACGTGGAACCAGATGTTCTCCTCGCGGCACAGCGCGGCCAGTTCGGTGAGATCGTCGAGCGCGCCGATATCGACCGTGCCGGCGGACGCCACCACGAGGAACGGCCTGAAGCCGATCTCGCGGTCGATCGCAATCTGCGCGCGCAGCGCGGCGACGTCGATGCGGTGATCGGCATCGACGTCGATCTTGCGCAGCGCATCGGTGCCGAAGCCGGCGATATCCATCGCCCTGGAGATGCAGCCATGCGCGGCCTTCGACGTGTAGGCCGTCAGCAGCGCGCCGTCGTGGCCGATGCCGTGCTGGCGCGCCAGCGCGCCGAGCGCGGCCGTGCGCGCCACCACGATCGCCATCAAATTCGCCATCGACGTGCCGGTGACGAAGATGCCGCTGGCCGTCTGCGGAAATCCATACAGCCGCCGCATCCACTCGACGACCTGGCGCTCGACTTCGATCGGCATGTGGTCGCGGCCGCCGAGATTGGCGTTGAGACCGGCCGCCAGCATCTCGGCGAGCATGCCGACCGCGGTGCCGCCGCCGTGCACCCATCCCATGAAGCCGGGGTGGACGTTACCGGTCGCATAGGGCGCGATGGCGCTCGCGAACTCGCGATAGACTTCGCCGAGATCGGCGGCATCGCGGGGAACGTCGGCGTGGAATTGCGCGCGGACGCGGTCGGGGA
The DNA here is from genome assembly GCF_028868675.1 of Bradyrhizobium sp. Classification (GTDB taxonomy): domain Bacteria; phylum Pseudomonadota; class Alphaproteobacteria; order Rhizobiales; family Xanthobacteraceae; genus Bradyrhizobium. Next base: position 6,453 of record NZ_JAGWUA010000190.1, on the reverse strand, counting down.
TCGGCCGCCAGACCGCGCGCTCGCGCACATTGGCGATGGAGTCGATGGTGTCGTCGAGCATGCGATGGGCGAGCGCGCGAAACGCGCTCCAGTCCTGCGGATCGAGCGATGCGCGTCCGGCCGCCTGCTGCACGTCGTCCCGGGTCGTCTCGTTCATGCCGCGCTTCCCTGCCCGGCCTTGGCGCGACGCGTCAGCATTGCCGTGAAGGCCGCAAAGATCTTGCGCATCTGCGGCTGCTTGTACGGAAACACGTCCGGCGAATCCATGTTGTGCACAACCGCCGTGTTGTCGGCCTCGAAGATCAGAAGCTCGCCGTCCTTGTTCTCGGCGCAGTCGATGGTGAAGTAGTCGAGCCCCATACGCCCAATCATCTCGTCGAGCGCCGCGCGATGACGGGCGCCGAAGGCTTGGTCGAAGTCGCGCATGAAGGTGGCCTCTTCGGCCCGCTTCTCCTCGCTGAACGCCATGTAGGCGTTGAGGTACCAGATGTCCCAGCGGTCGGCGATCGCCATGTGGCAGGCGAAGGGACGCCCGTCGACCACCGCGAGGCGATACTTGCGATAGAGCCCGTCGGCGCTCGAATAGTCGACGAAGCGCGCGACGAAGAATTCCTGCTCCTGCCGCGCGGCGAGATAGTCGGCGAGCGAGGCGGCGTCGTCGATCCGTGCGAGGCCGACGCCCGCATGCGAGCCGCGCGGCCGCGCGATCATCGGAAAGCGCAATTCATCCGCGATGTCCACGCAACGAAGCCGCGCTTGCGACAGCTCGGTCAACTGCGCGCGCGTCGCGCAGATGGTCGCGGGGATGTCGAGTCCCTCGATGCCGGCGAGCAGCCGGTGCAGCTTGTCGCGATCGAGATTGGCGATCCGGCTCGGCAGGTTGAGCAGCGGCCGCGGCCAGCGCGCGGCCGCAGCGTCGATCGCCGCGAGCGCCTCGCGGCACTCCTCGGAATCGGACGCCACCACGATGGCGATGTCGTGGTCGGGCAGCGGCTCGGGCAGGCCGACGCCCTTGACCACATAGAGCGTCAGCAGTTCGACGTCCGATCCCTCGATCAGGAATTCGATCGGCGTGTTGCCGCCCATGTCGATGGCGGCGGCGAGCGCGAGCACGCGCAGCGCGGGACGGGCGACCGCGCAGGGCGAGCGGAAGAGCTGGTGGAACGCGAGCACCTCCGCCTGGATCGCCAGTCCGGTATCCTTGTCGCCGAGGAGCTGCGCGATCAGCGACAGATCGAGCCCCTCGCCCGCCTGTGCCGTTCCCTCCGCGATCCTGGCGAAGAGCCGGTCCCGCAGCGGGCGCAAGTCGACGCCGTCGAACGCCTGATGGGTCAGGCGCGCAAAGCCGATGCGGTCGGCATATTGCGGCACGGTCAGGCCGAGCGGCTGGGACACTGAACGCTGCATGTCGAACTCCCGATATCGACCCGTCGATCGCGCCGCGCCGGCGGCTCAGGCGCGCAGCAGCGCGAAGATCGAGCTCGCATGGATGCTCGATACCTGCCCGCCGAAGCACGGTGTGGCCACCACGAGTTGCATCCGATCCGACATCAACGCCCCCGCGCCAGAGTTCTAACCAAGAGGTAAACAGCCATGGTTAATTGAGCGTTAACGGTCGCCCCGGGGCGCGAGCCGGAATGGCCTGCGGCGGTCTTCGGCTCACGCGGCAACGCGGCTTCATCGTGCCTTAGCCGGCCGGCAGGTACTTCACGAGCGACAGCTGCGACAGCATCGAGGTGGTCTGGTAGGACGCCTGCAGCGCGTTTTGCAGCGACAGGATTTGGCTCGCCACCTGGTCCGGCGATGCCGACTCCGCCTGGTCGATGATGGTCTGCAGCTGCGCCTTGGCCTGGGTCTGACGGGTGGTGGCGTCCTTCATCGTGTTCTGGGCCATCGCGATGTCGGTCTGGATATCCTCGATCCGCTGCTGCCCGGGCTGCTCCGTCAGCGCTTGTGCAATCCTCTGGCTCAGGGCCGCAACCTGGCCGCCCGAATTGGCCCCGGTCGGCGACGTCGAGAACGTGCCGAACACAGCGATCGCCTGCAGTTGCCGGCGGATCGCGTCCTCGTCGGCCTGCGCGCCGTATTGAACCGTGATGGAATCATCGACCCGCGCGACCGCGGTCGAGCGCGCCGAGCCGGGTCCGTCATTGCCCATGTACCATTTGACGGTGTTGGCCGAGCCGTTCACCAGCGTCGTCGCCGAGCTCGCGGGCGAGCTGCCGACGCGCAGCGGCGGCTGCGTCGCCGTGACCGGCGTGGAGCCGAAACCGAGCGCCGCAAGCGCGGCCGCGTTCGAGCTGGTGACGTTCAGGCTCGCCGCATCGTCGGTATTGATCGTGATCGCGCCGCCATGGACCGTCGACGGCTTCGAGGTGCCGGTGATGGAATCGATCTTGCCGAGCAGGGTCTGGATGCTGTCGGTGACGTTGAGCTGATTGCCGGTCGCGCCCGAGCTGACGAAGGTGAGCGTCGTCCCGTTGACGGTGATGGTGTCGCCCGGCGCGAAGCTCGTCCCGATCGAATCCGAAGGCGCGGTGCCGGACAGCAGCGTCGCGCCGGTGACCGGCGCCGGCGTCGCGAGCTGGTTGTTGACGGGGCCCCCGATCGCCGAGCTCGCCGTGTTGAAGAAGTTGTCGCCGGCCATGACCGCGGACGCCGCCACCAGCGAGGTGTTGGCAAGCTTCGCGATCGCGGCGTTCAACGCGGTGTTGAGGTTCGAGGCCGTGTTGGCCGGGGTGGTCGCGTCGATGGCGAAGCCACCCTGCGGCACCGGCGTCGCCGTGGACGCCGTCAGGTCGATCTGTTCGGTGGTGCCGTCCGGCAGCGTGAATTGAACGCTCAGCTTGTCGCCATTGCCCGGATTGTTGCCGTTGAGATCGACGGAGAACGAAACCGGCGACCCGCTCGGACCGGTGACGGTGGCTCCGGTCAGCGTCGAGGAGACCGCCGCGATCTTGAGCCCGAACGGCGATCCGGCCACGTCCTCGGACACCTTGACCGAGCTCGGGGTCGGCTGCGTCTGCACCAGGCGGCCCATGCCGTTGGCGCCGAGATCGGCAGCCTGGCGTTCGGCCATGACGGTCTTGAAGCCGGCCTGCGTGGTGGTGCCGTTGATGATGTCGTCGGCGTTGGCGACCGACTGCGTGCCGAAGGCGGTCCCGGAAAACAGATAGCGGTTGCCCGACTGCGTGTTCAGCACGCCGATCATCGAGCCGAACTGCGCCGCCGCGGTGTTCTGCGCGATCGTCTGGCCGTTGACGTTGAGATCTTGCGCCGTGCTGGCGGCGCCCGTGTGCACCGTGTTGCGAATGGTCGACATCGACTGCAGGGCGGTGTTGGCGAGGTTGATGCTGACGTTGACGTTGGTGATCGTGTCGGTATAGGCGGCGATGTTCGACAGCTGCGCGCGCGAGGCGATTGCGAAGCCCTCGTTGGTCCCCATGCCCGAATAGTTCTGCGACAGCTTGCCGGTGGAAAGCTGCGTCGACAGGTCGGTGAGCTGCTGGTTGATGTTGCGGATCTGCGCGCCGAGAACCGACGAGGAATAATTGATGCTGGCGATCGACATGGTTTGGCGCCTCTACGCTTGATACGCGGGGTTACCCTTGAGCCTGGAGCAGTGTGGTCATCATGCTCTGCACCACCGACATGACGTGGGCGTTGGCGGCATAGGCATTCTGGAGCTGGATGAGGCTCGACATCTCCGTGTCGAGGTTGACGCTGGACGTCGAGTTGAACTTCGCCTGCAGGGTCGAGACCACGACGCTCTGGCCCTGCTGCAGGTTCGTCGCCTGGGTCGCGGCGTTGCTCTGGATGCTCAGGAATTGCTGCAGATAGCTCGAAACGTTGCCGCTGAAGGGCTGGCTGGCCGAGCCGAGGCCGGTCTGCGGCGAATAGGAAAAGACCGCCGTCGTGAGCTGCGAATAGAGGAAATCCGAGCGCGCGGTGTCGCCCGCGGGCGTCACCGGCGAGGTATTGTAGACCGAGAGCCGGGTCGGATCGTTGACCACCGACTGATTCACCGCGATGCGTCCGGCGAGACCCGTCATCTGCAGGCCGGATCCGGTGATCGCTCCGGTGTAGAGCGCGCCGCCGTCGGTGAACAACGGCAGTTGCGGATTGCCCGAGGTCAGCGACGATATCGTCCTGGTGGCGGACGTCGCATTCACCTTGGCAAGGCCGGTGCCGTCGTCGGTGACCCGCAGCGTCGTGGCCGTGGCGGGCGCCGGGGCGCCGGCGAAGGACAGGTGGGTGCCGGACAGCGCCGTGTTGAGCGCCGATGCGATCGCGCCCATGCCTTTCGAGAAATCGACGCCGATCTGCACCGGATTGGCGTTCGTGGCGTTCTGCAGCGGCAGCGCCGTCGGATCGGTCACGTTGATGAGCGTGATCTTGCGCTGCGTGTTGGTCGTCGTGTCGGTATAGGTGATGTTGACGGTATTGCCCGCCGCCGCGCCAGCGAGGTCGACGTCGAAGCCGGCCGGCGGACCCGCGACCGCGGCGCCGCCGGAGGTCTTGTCCGACAGCGCGCTCGCCATCGTCGCGGCGAGCTGATCGACCTGGCTCTGCGCCTGCACCAGCGTCTGGTCGCGGAGTTTGAGGTCGGCCGCGATCTGGCCGGAGGAGACCACGGTGCTGGCGACGACGTCGACCGACGAGCCGTTCGGAAGCTTGATGTTGAATGCACCGACGCCGGACTTGGCCGGATCGGCGTTGTAGAGCGAGGTCGCCGTGAGCGCGCCGGCCGAGGCGAAGCTGAACTGCGAGGCGAGCCCGCCGCCAACCAGCTGGATGCCGGTGCCGGTGAAGACGTTGGCCTGGTTCGACCCGTCGGTGACGACACGGACGTCGACGTATTTCGACAGCGTGTTGATCGCCTGGTCGCGCTGATCCATCAGCGTTGCGGCGGACGGATCGGTCGGGTTCAGGCCCTGCAGCTTGGTGTTGACGTCGGCGATCCGCTGCATCGCTGCATTGGCCTGCTGCGCCGAGGTGCCGAGGTCCTGCTCCACGTTGGAACGCAGCGACTGGATGCCCTTGGTCGTGACGTTGAGCTGCTGCGCCAGCGACTGCGCCGCCGCGACCGCGACCGTCTGCGCCGACTGCGCGCCGGCGCTGGTCGACAGCGCCTGCAGCGAGGAGGTGAAGTCGTTCAGCGCGGCTTCGAGCGTACCGCTGCCGCCGGGGTTGCCGTACACGTTCTGGAGCTGCTTCAGGATGTTGGCCATCTGGTCGGCGTAGCCGCCGCCTCCGGTCTCCGTGCGCAGCTGGCCCAGCACGTAGGAGTCGAGCTCGCGGCTGACGCCGGTCGTCATCGCCGTCGAGCCGAAGCTGCCGGTGGTGACCTCGATCTGGTTGGGCGTCTGGCTGACGTAGCCCGGCGTCTGCGAATTGGCGACGTTCGACGAGACGATCGACATCGCGGCCTGGTTGGCGCGCAGACCGCTCATCGCACTGGCGAGGGCCGAACTCAAACCCATATCACTGCCCGCCTCTCGTTACGTTGCGCTTCAGGCTGCCGATCAGCGCAACACGTTCAGGAGATCCTGCACCATGGAATTCGCCGTGGTGATGACCTTGGTGTTGGCCGAATAGGCCTGCTGGGTGACGATCAGCTTGGTGAACTCGTCGGCGATGTCGGTGTTGGACCCTTCCAGCGACGAGCCGCTGATCGTGCCGGAGGCGCCGTCGATCGCGGGGCCGGACTGATCCGTCACCGCGTAGGCGCCGCCGTCGAGCGCTTTCAGGTAGTTGGTGCCGTTGAAGTGCGACAGCGTGACCTGGGCGAGGTCGAGATTCTGGCCGTTGGAGAAGGTGCCGACCACCAGGCCGTTGTTGCTGACGGCGACCGAACGGAGCTGACCGGCGGCATAGCCGTTCTGCGTGATGGTGTTGATGGTCACGGCCCCGCTCGTGCTCGCATATTGCGTCAGCCCGCCCGAGGAGATGTTGAAGGCGACCGAGCCGAGCGACTGACCGGCGACCGTGACGTTGTTGATGGTGATGCCCGAGCCGCTCGGCGAGGTCAGCGAGCCGTCGTTGGCAAAGGTGAAGGTCTGCCCGGTATTCACCCAGCCGACCTGCGTGCCGGAGGCGTTGGGGTCGGTCTGGTAGAACAGGTTCCAGCTATCCGTATGTCCGGCGCCCAGCGTCGCGCTGTCGGTCTTGGCCCAGCGCAACTGCATGTTCACGGGCGTGCCCGCGGCGTTGTAGGCCGTGACCGCGCCGCCGCTGATCGATTCCTTGGTGAAAGTGGCGATGTCGTTGCCGATCACGGTGCCGGTACCTGCGGTTCCGCCGCCGTTGCGGTTCCTGCTGATGCTCGACGTGAAGCCGAGCGCGGCGAAGGCCGCGGCGTTGGAGCTGGACACCGAGAGGTTGGAAGCGGTGCCGGTATTCAGGGTGATCACGCCGCCCGCAATCGACGAGCCCGTACCGCCGCTGAGGCCG
>NZ_JAGWUA010000372.1 GCF_028868675.1 Bradyrhizobium sp. | reverse complement strand
GATCGCGCCGGGGCACGTCCTGGACTCCATCGCATGCTGAACGACATCTACAACAAGCGGATCATCGAACTGGCCGGAAACATTCCCCGTCTGGGGCGGCTGTCCGAGCCCGACGCCACCGCGACCGCCCATTCCAAGCTCTGCGGCTCGACCGTGAAGGTCGACCTGAAGATGGAGGGCGACGTCGTCACCGATTTCGCCCATGACGTGAAGGCCTGCGCGCTGGGGCAGGCCTCCTCATCCATCATGGCAAGTCACGTGGTCGGCTCGACCGCAAGCGAACTCCGCGAGTTACGCGAGACCGTTCGTAAAATGCTGAAAGAGAACGGCCGCCCGCCCGACGGAAAATGGGACGAGATCAAGTTCCTCGAGCCGGTGCGCGACTACAAGGCGCGCCACGCCTCGACCATGCTGACCTTCGATGCGGTGGTCGACGCCATCGGCCAGATCGAGGCCAAGAAGCAGCCCGCCGCCGCGCAGGGGTGATCTCCCGCTCCGAAGCCTACTTCTGCTCGGCCGCGACCGGCGCTGCGGCGCTGCCGGTCGGAACCACCGCTTCCGCGGTCTTGGTCGACCGCGCCGGCGGCGGGTCGGATTCGCCCGCGAACCTGTCTTGCAGTTTCTCCTGCAGTTTCTCCTGCAGTCTCGGCGCAAGCCCGGCCATCGCAGGCGCAGCCGCGTCGATCTGCGGCAGCACGTCGGCCAGAAGCTCGGTGGTCGTGAGATTCGTGAGCTTGAGCTCGCCGGCATCGAGCTCGTGCAGGTCTTCCCACGGCGGCACGTTGAGCGCGAGCGACAGCAGGTCCCCGGCGCCGCCCATGTCGAAGGTGTATTTGGCGAGGCGGCCGATGTCGCGCTCGACGATCATCAGGTCCTGCGCGCTGTAGCTTGCGGCCTTGGCGTCGTCGGCGCGGTCGCCCATCCAGATCTGGTGCACGCGGACGTGCGCCGCGTCGGGCACGTAGCGCTTCTTGCCGGCGAGCAGCACGAACACGCACATGGATTCGCAATAGGCCTCCGGCGCGACGGTCGGCCGCGCACCCTGCGCGCCGCGGTGCTGCACGCTGATGCCGACGGTGGTCATGAGGCCGAGATTGCGGAAGCGCCGTCCGAGCGCGATGGCGTCGTTGACGGAGCCGCCGCTGGAATCCAGCACCACGGTGGCGCCGCCGAGCTGCCGTCCGCGCGCGAAGTCCTCAAAGTCCTTCGGCGTATCCGCGGTGATGATGCCGACCGCGCTGACCCAGCCGCGGCAGTTCGGCTCGCACGCGACCCAGTTGAACTTCATCGGCAGCTTGCGCTCTTCGAGCGTGCCGCCGGCATGTGCGGACGTAGTGAAGGTCGCGACGGCAACCGACAGCACGGCGCAGGCAGCGGCGGTTCCAAGCAGCAACCAGGCGCGAAGATCAGGCGAGTTCAGGCGTATCAAACTGGTCCCTTCCCCAAGCCCCAAGGCGATCAGGCAAGCCCCATGCAACGTTCAGCGACTCTACACGCGGACGTGACAAAAATGGTATCCGGGGGAATACAGATCGTCCACAGGTACTTGCTGCACTGCGCCCGGAAAGCATGCAAAATATGGCGTGCGCGCAACGGCTCATTGTTCCATGCATCGGAACCGCGCAATAGATCGCCAGGCTGCAGCAACGCGCACATGAAGCATCCAGAATCCGGTTCCACGATCCTCGCCTTGCTGTTGCGGCTGCCGCGCATGTTCGGGCGCGCGCTGATCTGGATCTACCGGCAC
>NZ_JAGWUA010000371.1 GCF_028868675.1 Bradyrhizobium sp. | reverse complement strand
GGCAAGGCCAAGGTCGGCTGGTTCGACACCTCGACGCTGAAGGAGCCGTACCGGATCGAGGGCAAGAAGACGATGGGGCTGGAGCTTGCCGAGCAGCTCGGCTGGGACGTGCCCGACGTGATCTTCTATCCGACCGGCGGCGGCACCGGCCTGATCGGCATGTGGAAGGCCTTTGACGAGCTGGAGCAGATCGGGTTCATCGGAAAGAAGCGTCCGCGCATGGTCGCGGTGCAGGCCTCCGGCTGCGCGCCGATGGTGCGCGCCTATGAGGCAGGCACCGAGCATGCGACGCGCTGGGAGGACGCCCACACCATCGCCTCCGGCATCCGCGTGCCGCAGGCGATCGGGGATTTTCTCATTCTCCGCGCCGTGCGCGAGAGCAAGGGATTTGCCATCGCGGTCGACGACGAGAAGATTTCGTCCGCGCTCAACGAGGTCGCGCGCGAGGAGGGGCTGCTGCTGTGCCCCGAGGGCGCCGCGACCTGGGCCGCCTACAGGCAGTCGCTTGCCGACGGCCGGGTCACGAAAAGCGACCGCGTGATGCTGTTCAATTGCGCCACAGGGCTCAAATATCCGCTGCCGCCGGTGACGCGGACGCTCGACCGCAACAAGCCGATCGACTATTCGCAGTTCTAGCGGGAAGTCTCTCTCTCTCCGCACGCGGTGAGAGGTGAGCAAGAAGCCGTCATCGGGGGAGACGCATGATGCATAGGATCATCCGGGCCGCACTGGTCACCACGATCGCCTTTGCCGCCGGCGCACGCGCCGACGATTTCCCGACGCGTCCCGTCACCATCATCGTGCCGTTCGCGGCCGGCGGCCCGTCGGACGCGATGGCACGCATTCTCGCCGAACGGATGAAGGTCACGCTCGGCCAGGCCGTGCTGGTCGAGAACGTGACGGGCGCCGGTGGTTCGATCGGCGTCGGCCGCGCCGTGCAGTCGCCGCCGGACGGCTACACCATCAGCTTCGGCCATCTCGGCACCCACGTCGCCAACGGCGCCGTCTACAAGCTCAAATACGACCTCGTCGCCGATCTCGAGCCGGTGGTGCTGCTGCCGAGCAACCCGATGATCATCGTCAGCAAGAATGCCGTGCCGGCGACCTCGCTGAAGGAGCTGCTCGACTGGCTGAAGTCGCGCGCCAGCCCGGCCGCGGCCGGCACCGCCGGCGCGGGCTCCGGCTCCCATATCGCCGGCGTCTATTTCGAGAACGTCACCGGCATCAAGCTGCAATACGTGCCCTATCGCGGCACCGGACCGGCGCTCAACGATCTCGTCGCCGGCCAGATCGATCTGATCGTCGACCAGACCTCCAACTCCATCAACCAGGTGCGCGCCGGCACCATCCGCGCCTACGCGGTGACCGACGCGAAGCGGCTGGCCTCGGCCCCGGAGATCCCGACTACGGACGAGGCAGGGCTGAAGGGGTTTCACATGACGCTGTGGTCGGGCATGTGGGTGCCGAAGGGCACGCCGAAGAACGTCGTCGCCAGGCTCAACGCCGCCGCGGTCGAGGCGCTGAACGATCCCGCGGTGAAGAAGCAGATGGAAAATCTCGGTCTCGAAATGCCGCCGGCTGATCAGCTCACTCCCGATGCGCTCGGCGTGCGGCAGAAGGCCGAGATCGCAAAATGGTGGCCGATGATCAAGGCGGCGGACATCAAGGTGGATTGAGCACCCAAGTACGGCCCCTCATGGTGAGGAGGCGCGCAAGCGCCGTCTCGAACCATGAGGCCCCATCCCGGCCTCGCCCT
>NZ_JAGWUA010000021.1 GCF_028868675.1 Bradyrhizobium sp. | reverse complement strand
GACATTGAGACAGGTTCCGCCGAGCCGGTCCACCTCGACCAGGATCGTATCGAGCCCGAGTTGTCCGGCGCGGATCGCAGCAACATAGCCGCCCGGCCCGCCGCCGATGATGAGCACCTTGCAGGAAAGATCGGTCATGGCGCCTTCGCCTGGGGATGAGTCGCGTCCGAAGGGCCGCGATGTGCAGGGAGCGACCGGCGCATCATGTCGTCTCGATGAAGAGCGACGCCGGCAGCTCCAACAGCGCGCGCACGCGCTGGATGAAGGTCGCGGCATCGTAACCGTCGACGATGCGATGGTCGAAGGATGACGACAGATTCATCGTCTTGCGCGGCACGAAGCCGCCGTCGCGCCAGACCGGCTTCACCACGATCTTGTTGACGCCGACGATCGCGACCTCCGGCCGGTTGACGACGGGTGTCGATACGATGCCGCCGAGCGCGCCGAGCGAGGTCAGCGTGATCGTCGAGCCCGACAATTCCTCGCGGGCGGCGATCCCTTGGCGCGCGGCATCGGTCACGCGTTTCATCTCGCCGGCGCATTCGTACAGGTTTAGCGTCTCGGCGTGACGAACCACCGGCACTGCAAGGCCTGCGGCCGTCTGGGTCGCGATGCCCAGATGCACCGCGCCATAACGGCGGATGATGTCCTCCCCGTCATCGTAATGCGCGTTGACCTGCGGGAAATCGGCGATCGCCTTGACCATCGCCAGCATCAGAAAGGGCAACATTGTCAACCTGGGCCGTGCCTCGCCAGCCTGCGCGTTGAGCGCGGTGCGCAGCTCCTCGAGCGCCGTGACGTCGACTTCCTCAACGTAGGAGAAATGCGCGACGCGACGCGTCGCCTCCGCCATGTTCTGTGCGATGCGCCGGCGCATGCCGACGACCTTGATCGTCTCGACGGCGAGATTTGGCACCTTGCCGGTGGGGCGCGGCGGCGCCTCGGGTCCGCGTTGGAGAAATGCGGTCAGATCCTCATGCGTGATGCGCCCGGCGGGTCCGGAGCCGCGCACCTGGCGCAGGTCGATGCCTGCTTCGCGTGCGCGCAGCCGCACCGCCGGAGATGCGAGCGGCCTTTCGCCAGGTGGCCGGGGCGGACCGGCCATGGCCGGCGGGGGCGCCGCACGCGGAGCCGGAACTTCGGTGTCGGCGCGCGGGATGGACGAAGGCGCCGCGGGCGCAGCCGGCTCCGCTGCTTTGGGCGGGGCGGACTTGCGCGGCGGCGGAGGTGCTGAATCCGGCAAACCGGGCGCTTCGATGCGGATCAGTTCCGAACCGACCGGGAGCACGTCGCCGACCGCGCCGCCGAGCGTGACGACCGTCCCGGCGACCGGTGTCGGGATTTCGACGGTGGCCTTGTTCGTCATCACGGCGGCGACGACCTGGTCCTCGCGCACGAGGTCGCCGACCTTCACCTGCCATTCGACGATCTCGGCCTCAGTGACGCCCTCACCGACATCAGGCAGCAGGATCGATCGGGCGCCCATCGTCAGGCCTCCAACGCCTCGAGGAGCGCGCGGCCGACGCGCTCGGGTCCGGGGAAATAGTCCCACTCCTCGGCGTGCGGGTAGGGCGTATCCCAGCCCGCCACGCGCAGGATCGGTGCCTCCAGCGCATAGAAGCAGCGCTCCATCACCTGCGCGGCCAACTCGGCCCCGAAGCCGGAGGTGAGCGTCGCCTCGTGCACGATCACGCAGCGGCCGGTCTTCTCGACCGAAGCCTGGATCGCATCGACATCGAGCGGGATCAGCGAACGCAGATCGAGGATCTCGGCGTCTACCCCGGTCTCGCTCGCGGCAGCCTCGGCCACATGCACCATCGTGCCATAGCAGAGCACGGTCACCGCCCTGCCCTCGCGCCGAACCGCCGCCTTTCCGAGCGGCACGACATAGCGGCCCGCCGGCACCTCGCCGAGTGGATGCTTGGACCATGCGACGGACGGCTGGTCCGGGTGGCCCGAAAACGGACCGTTGTAGAGCCGCTTGGGCTCCAGCACGATGACCGGATCGTCGTCTTCGATCGCCGCGATCAGAAGTCCTTTGGCGTCGTGGGGATTGGACGGGATCACGGTCTTGATGCCGCACACATGCGTCAGCAGCGCCTCGGGACTCTGGCTGTGCGTTTGCCCGCCGTAGATGCCGCCCCCGCAGGGCATGCGCACGACGATAGGTGCGCTGAATTCGCCGCCCGATCGGTACCGCAGCCGCGCTGCCTCCGATACGATCTGATCGTAAGCAGGATAAAAGTAGTCGGCGAACTGAATCTCCGCGACCGGTCTCAAACCGTACACACCCATGCCGATTGCGACCCCGACGATGCCGGATTCGTTGATCGGCGCATCGAAGCAGCGCGAGCGGCCGTATTTGCGCTGCAGCCCCTCGGTACAACGGAATACGCCGCCGAAATAGCCGACGTCCTCGCCGAACACGACCACACGCGTGTCTTCTGCCATCTTGCAGTCAAGGGCGTCGCGGATCGCCTCCACCATGGAAAGCCGGGCCATGGCTCAAACTCCAAGTTGCTGGCGCTGCTCGCGCAGATGGCGGGGCATCTCCTTGTACACATCCTCGAACATGCTGGCGCTGCTCGGCTTGGGTCCCTCGTGCAGCGTGCCGTAGCTCTCCGCTTCGCGGGCAGCTTCCAGCACTTCGGCATCGACCTCGGCGCGCATCTGCCTGTCGCGCTCCTCGCTCCATTCGCCCCGGCGGATCAGGTGCAGCTTCAGCCGCTCGACGGGATCGCCGAGCGGCCAGGCCGCCCCCTCGTCCTTCGGACGGTACTTGCTCGGGTCATCCGACGTCGAATGCGCGCCGGCGCGATAGGTGATCCATTCGATCAGCGTCGGGCCGAGATTCGCGCGCGCGCGCTCCTCCGCCCAGCACGAAACGGCATAGACGGCGAGATAGTCGTTGCCGTCGACGCGCAGCGAGGGCAGGCCGAAGCCATGAGCGCGCGCCGCGAACTTGGTGCTCTCGCCGCCAGCGATGCCCTGATAGGACGAGATCGCCCACTGATTGTTGACGACGTTGAGGATGACGGGCGGTCGGTAGACGCTTGCGAACACCAAGGCCGCATGGAAGTCGCTCTCGGCCGTCGAGCCGTCGCCGATCCAGGCCGAGGCTATGCGCGTATCGCCCGCAATCGCCGAGGCCATCGCCCAGCCGACGGCCTGCGGATACTGCGTCCCGAGATTGCCGGAGACGCTGAAGAAGCCGGCCTCCTTGGCCGAATAGAGCCCGGCGAGCTGGCGCCCCTTGAGCCGGTCCTTCTCGTTGGAGAACACCGAGCACATCATGTCGACCAGCGGCCAGCCGGCGGCGATGAGGAGCCCTTGCTGCCGATAGGTCGGGAAGCACATGTCGCCGGGCTCCAGCGCCTTGCGATGCGCACAGGCAATCGCCTCCTCGCCGAGACACTGGATGTAGAACGACGTTTTGCCCTGTCGCTGCGACAGGACCATGCGCGCATCATAGGCGCGCGTCAGCAACATGTCGCGAAGGCCCTGGCGAAGCTGTTGGGGCGTCAGCGCAGCCGCCCACGGCCCGACCGCATCTCCTTTTTCGTCGAGCACGCGAATCAGGGAGAAGGCCAGGTCGCGGATTTCCGCGGGATCGACATCGACCGGCGGCCGCCGCGCTTCGCCGGCAGGGGCGACGCCAACATGAGAGAAATCCGGCCGCCCGCCGGGGCGTACCGTGGGCTCGGGCACATGCAGAGAAAGGCGCGGGACAGCCGCCATCAGAAGTATCCTCAGAGGCTCTCCGACGAACTGCAGACCAAGTCACTCGTCCAAGCGCAACGATGCAGATTCGAGCTTCAAGGCCTTGATTTGGATCAACAGTGCGACCGCGGCCCAGCGTCGGAGATCTCAAGTTCATCGACTTCTAAACTATATATTGCCAGCATATCTTTTCCCACCTGAACTTTCTACTGATCCCGCCGCCAGCTTGATGCAACGTGCCGAAGGACTCACGCAACTGGCCAGCCATTCGGTCTGTTCAATTCGGCTCTCGATACCCACGGCAGCCGGGGGGATCGATTGATCGTGATTAAGGAAGCATCTCCCTCGTCGAGCCTACGCCCGCACGCCGGCAGCGGGCTGGGAGAATCGAGAACCAAGTCTCGGCGCTCTCATGAAAGGCAGCCCTCCATTGCGGATCGGACCTAGCGGCCACGCAAATGCTCCGCTACTGCGGAAAGCACATTGGCCAGTTGTCTCACCATCTCCGGTGACGGCAGCGGAAGCTTGAGATTCTCCGCGCCGGTGTGCGGATCACGCTCGATCCATGAATGTGCGGGAGGGCCGGAGCCGTTCGAGGCCGCAAGGGCGCCGATGAACTGTGCGCCCATCTGCAGCAGCGCCTGCCACGGATCGGGAGATGCACCGTGCAGCATCTGCCCCATTTCGCCGGCCGGCGCGGCCGCCATCTCGTCGGCATCGGCAACCGGATCCGCGTCGACCGCTCCGGCCGACGGCCCGCTGGCGGCATCGTCGATCCTTCCTGCCTCCTCTGCAGGAGAGATGGCCTCGCCGGCCCCCATGGTTCCCGTGACGCTCTCGACATCCTTCAGGAAGCGGTTGAGCCGCGACCCGCCGAGTGAGATCTCGCCGTTGCCGCCATCGAGGATCCCTTCCGACAACGAGCGCTTGAACGCCAACACCGAAAGCATGCCCTCCTCGATCGAGCCTTTCGCAACGAAATTGATGACCTGAACCGGCCGCGCCTGGCCGAGCCGATGGACGCGCGCGATGCGTTGTTCGAGCACTGCCGGATTCCATGGCAGGTCCATGTTCACCAGTGTCGAAGCGTGCTGCAAATTGAGACCCGTGCTGCCGGCATCGGTCGACAGGAACACGCGACAGGCGGGATCGTCGCGAAAGCGGCCGATGAGTTCGGGCCGCTTCTCCGACGGCACGCCGCCGTGGAAGCTCACATAGCCGATCCCACGCGCCTCCAGGCGGCGGATGACGATGTCGTGGGTCCGCGTCCATTGCGAAAAGACCACCGCCTTGGCCTCCGGCGTCGCAAACGACTGCTCGAGCAGCGCGGCCAGTTCGTCGGCCTTGACACCATGGTCGGTCTGCCGATCCAGCAGATAGGTGCTGTTGCAGGACATGCGCATGTTCTGGAGAGCGCAAGTCAAACGGCGCTGATCCTTGTCCGAGAGAAACCTGGTCTTGCGCCAGCGTTGGACGATCCTCGCCACGGTATCCGCATTTTCCTGGTGATAGAGCTTTTGCGGCTCAGTCATTGGCACCAGCACGTTCTGGTCCGTCCGGCTGGGCAGTTGCTGCAGCACCTCCGACTTTCGCCGGCGGATCATGATCGGCGCCAGGGTCTGGCCGATCTTCTCCAGCCCCCTGTAACCGGTGACGCGGCCGGCCTCGTCCTTGACCTGATGTTCGTGCAAGAGCTTCCAGGTTGGGCCCAGCCGGTGCTGATCGACGAACTGCACGATCGAGATCAGCTCCTCCAGCTTGTTCTCCAGGGGCGTGCCAGTCAAGACGATCGCATACGGACTGTCGATGCGTTTCAAGGCTCGCGCGGCAACCGTGTTCCAGTTCTTTACACGCTGAGCTTCGTCGACGATGACCAGTTCAGGCGCCCAGGCGGCAATCAGGTCGAGATCGGGCTGCAGCTTCTCATAATTCGTAATCTTGCAGAAATCGTCCAGCCCGTAGTCGTTCTGCCGTTGCGCTCGCCCGCCACTTATGACGCGCGCCGCGCGCTTGCCTTGCCGCCCGGAAAAGCGAGAGATTTCGCTCTGCCATTGGTATTTGAGCGACGTCGGGCAAATCACCAGGACCCGCGATACGCCGAAATGGCGGGCCAGTATTTCCATCGCGGCGATGGCCTGTATCGTCTTGCCCAATCCCATGTCATCGCCGATCAGCGCTCGACCCGTCCTAACCGCGAACAGCGCGCCCTCGGCCTGGTAGGGATAAAGCACTACCTTGAGCAGTTTTCGCAACTTGGGGTCGGCAGCACCGCGCGGGAACAATCGCTCGAGCTTCGACGCTCGACGATCGGCGTCCTGTCTTCCAGCAATGAAATCGAGGGCATCGTCATAGGCACGAAACTCGTGACCACTCTCCGACACCAAGGTCATGAAGCGCTTGAGCTCGCCCAACCGGTCGTCTGCGAGGATTCCATCGCGCTTCATGTCAAACAAGCGGTCGGCGGCCAGCCTCACGGCCGGCGGACAATCGGTCCCGGCACGGAAGTGCACTGAACGCCTGCCCGTATTGCGCAAGTACAATTCGGAAAACGCCGGCTGGTAGCCCCGTGCGAACGCTGCTTTCGCGCCTCGCTTTCTTTCGAGCTGGGCGAGTGTGAACTCGAGGTGTTTGCAGGTCCCCAACTCATTGCTTGCGTAGTCTGGACATGAGCAGAAATTGCCTCCTGGCCCGAGGCCCCGCACCGCCACCCGATAAGCCGACTTCGAGCTGGGGTTGGTGACCCGAAACTCGGAGAAGATCGGGTCCGAGCCAAGATTTTCCAGCACAAAGGATTGCTCGCGGCCAAACTGGCGACGCAGACGGCGCTGCCAATCGGCCGTTGATAGATCAACGGGCGCGTGAGTGCGAGAAAGCTTGGCTTCTTTGTTCGGTTTCACGGCGGGCCTCGCAGCTAGGGTGCATCGATTTCATCGACGCACCCTGCGTTCGAGGTCTGACAGGGTTGTCTTGCGACGATGTTGATGGCTGATCCTAGCTCCAGGGCGATTGCGACACACCCCCAGCAAGATCAAAATCCACTGCGGATTGGACGGGGCACCGAGAAGGAAAGTTCTGGCTCGCTACACAAAAGCCATGTTCGGAAAGCCGGCTCTCTCGGACGCCTGTCTGCCAGGCTGCCAGGCGATGTCGCGCGCAACGAACGCTTTCGAGACTCCGTGCTGCCCTCGCAGCGACAACCGCCGCAGTTCGACGGGCGGCGCCGCATGGCGACTGCCGCGATGCCGACGAAGCCACCCTCGCCGCTCGCGCGCGAAGAGATCAGCGAGACCGACGAAAGACGGCGAATCTTCCTTCAACCGACTGAAGCGACTTCGACAAGTCAAAACTCCCTGCAAGGTGGGTGACGTTCACGGCGCCGCGGCGGCCGATTTCGCATTGATAGGCAATATCGACCACCAGCTGGCTGGGGCGGGAGGGATCGAACCTCCGAATGGCGGAATCAAAATCCGCTGCCTTACCGCTTGGCTACGCCCCAACAGGCCGCCGGAACAACGGACTACCGCGGAATCTCGCCGGCGCAGCCGGTCTACAGAGAGATGCGGGCCATTTCAACCGCCCGCGGGGGCGATTTGGCGACGGCGCGGTCATCGCTCCGTCCTATAGTGGCGTCCCCATAATATAATTAAGGAGTGGCGCCGCGCCCCCGAGCCGGTCCAGCCGGGCGCTCCATGCCCGCCCCACCAGCAGTTGAGACCTCCGCCGTTTCGTGGGATGACGGCTCAATCCATTCGTCGGGAGCCCTGCCATGACCTACCGCGCGCCGATCAACGACATGCTGCTTGCGCTCAACCACGGCGCGGGCCTGAAGGCCGCCATGGAGGCCGGCCACTACGGCGATTTCGACGCCGACATCGCCGCTGCCGTGCTCGAGGAGGCCGGCAAGTTCGCGACCGACGTGCTGGCGCCGCTCAACCGCGTCGGCGACGAGCACGGCATCACGCTCGACGACGGCAGGGTCGCGACCGCGCCCGGCTGGCCGGATGCCTACAAGCGCTGGACCGACGGCGGCTGGAACGCGGTGTCGGGGCCGGAAGATTTCGGCGGCCAGGGCCTGCCGCTCGCGATCAACGCCGCCTGCACCGAGATCTGGAGCGCGGCCAACGTCGCCTTCGGGCTCTGCCCGCTGCTCACGGCTTCCGCCATCGAGGCGCTCGACGCCCACGGCAGCGCCGAGTTGAAGAAAATCTATCTCGAAAAGATGGTCACCGGCGAATGGACCGGCACCATGCAGCTCACCGAGCCGCAGGCCGGCTCCGACGTCGGCGCGCTGCGCGCCCGCGCCGAACGCGTGGGCGACGGCAGCTATCGCATCAAGGGGACGAAAATCTTCATCACCTACGGCGAGCACGACATGACCGACAACATCGTGCATCTGGTGCTCGCGCGGCTGCCGGACGCGCCCCCCGGCACCAAGGGAATTTCGCTGTTCCTGGTGCCCAAGTTCATGGTCGATGCCGACGGCTCGCTCGGCGCGCGCAACGACATCTTTGCCTCGGGCATCGAGCACAAGCTCGGCATGCACGCCTCTCCCACCTGCACCATGACCATGGGCGACCATGGCGGCGCCATCGGCTTTCTGGTCGGCGAGGAGAACCAGGGCATGCGCTGCATGTTCACCATGATGAACCAGGCGCGCCTCGGCGTCGGGCTCGAAGGCGTCGGCGTCGCCGATCGCGCCTATCAGCAGGCGCTCGCTTACGCGCAGGAGCGCAGGCAGGGCCGCGCCGTCGGCAAGGCCGGCGAAGGCTCGGACGCGATCTTCGTCCATCCCGACGTCAAGCGCATGCTGATGCGGATGCGGGCGCAGACGGCGGCCGCGCGCACCATCTGCTACGCGACCGCGGTCGCGCTCGACGTCTCGCTGCGCGCCAAGGACGCCAAGGTACGCGACGATGCTGCTGCGCGCGCCGCGCTGCTGACGCCGATTGCAAAGGCCTATTCCACCGACATCGGCAACGAGGTCGCCTATCTCGGCGTGCAGGTGCATGGCGGCATGGGTTTTATCGAGGAGACCGGCGCGGCCCAACACTATCGCGACGCGCGCATCACCGCGATCTACGAGGGCACCAACGGCATCCAGGCGATCGACCTCGTGACGCGAAAGCTCGCGGCCAATGGCGGCGCCGCCGTGTGGGCGCTGCTGTCGGAACTCTCCGCCATCGTCGGCCGCGTCGAGACCTCCAACGACCCCGCCTTCGGCACCACGGGCGCAAAACTGCGCGAGGCGCTGGATTCGCTGGCGCGCTCGAGCAAGTGGCTGCTGGAGCGGCTCGGCAACGCGCCCAACGACGCGCTTGCGGGCGCGACGCCCTATCTGCAGCAGTTCGGCGCGACCCTCGGCGGCTGCATGCTCGCCTCCGAGGCGCTCGCTGCCAAAGGTGATGGCAACGCGGACGCGCCGCGCTACGTTTCGCTCGCGCGCTTCTTCGCCGAGAACATCACCGTGCAGGCAACGTCGCTGGAGCGCACGGTGACGGACGCGGCCGACTCCGTCGCCGCGGCGGATGCGGTGCTGCTGGGCTGAGGTCGCGGCCCCCACCATCGGTCGTAGCCCGCATGCAGCGAAGCGGAATGCGGGATGTCGCGGTTCCGGATTTCGCTGCGTTCCATCCGGGCTACCGCGAGGGCGCCATCATGCTGGCATGAGAGCGGTCCCGCAAGCTTGCGCGCGTCACTGCGTCACCGGCAAAATCGGCGTCTGGAGGCTGTCTGGAGGCTTGGCGCCCCCGCGGGATGATGTAGGCTGAGCGAGACGAGACTCGCCAGCGGCAACGATGCCGCTCGCCCTGCAGGGACATCCAGCATGACCGGCCAGATCATTGTCACCGACGAGGGCGCCACGCGCGTGATCACGCTGCGCCGGCCGGACAAGAAGAACGCGATCAGCCAGGACATGTATCGCGGGATGAGCGACGCCATCGACAAGGTGCAGAACAATCCCGATACCCGCTGCATCGTCATCACCGGCGGCTCCGGCGTATTCACCGCCGGCAACGATCTCGACGAGTTCCTGAAGGAGGGCACGTCGGAATCGAAGACGCCGCGCGCTTCCAACGCGATCAAATTCCTGTATTCGCTGGCGCACAACGTCAAGCCGATCATAGCGGCGGTGGACGGCATCGCGATCGGCATCGGCACCACCATGCTGTTCCATTGCGACTACGTGCTGGCCTCGACGCATGCGACCTTCTCCACGCCCTTCATCCATCTCGGTCTCGTGCCGGAGGGCGCCTCCAGCCTCCTGATGCCGCGCACGATGGGCTACCAGCGCGCCTTCGCCATGCTCGTGATGGGGCGCAGCTTCACCGCCGAGGAGGCGCAGACCGCCGGCTTGGTCAACATGGTGGTGTCGCCCGGCCATACCGAGGCCGAGGCGCGCAAGGTGGCGCGCGACATCTGCAAGCTGCCGGCCGAAGCGGTCGCGATCTCGCGCAAATTGCTGCGGCTACCGGCTGAGGAATTGACCCGCCGGATCGACCAGGAAAGCCATCTGTTCGGCGAGCGCATGCGCTCGGCCGAGGCGGTGGCGGCGTTCAAGGCGTTTTTTGCACGGAAGAAGCATTGAGGCTCGCCGCCGCCCTTGCGCTTCTGCTCGCCTGCGCCGTCCCTGCGGCGGCGCAAGGCGCCGCACCGGTCGAGTTGCGGCTCGTCGCGATCAACGACTTCCACGGCACCCTGCGGCCGGACCCGGGCGGCATCCGGATCGACGATCCGGAGGACCGGACGAGGAAGGTTACGGTCGCGGCCGGCGGCGCCGAATACATGGCGACGCTGGTCAGGCAACTGCGCGAGGGCCGCAGGAACACGATCTTCGTCGCGGCCGGCGATCTGATCGGGGCGAGCCCGCTGCTGTCGGCGATGTTCCACGACGAGCCGACGATCGAAGCGATGTCGATGATGGGGCTCGCGATCGCCTCCGTGGGCAATCACGAATTCGACGAAGGCACGGACGAGTTGCTCAGGATGCAGAACGGCGGCTGCCATCCGGTCGACGGCTGCCAGGGGCCGCATCCGTTCGAGGGCGCCAAGTTTCACTATCTCGCGGCCTCGACCATCGTGACCGCGACCGGAAAAAGCGTGCTGCCACCCTACGAGGTCAGGGAGTTCGAGGGTATTCCGGTCGCCTTCATCGGGCTCACCCTGAAGGAGTCGGGTCAGATCGTCGCGCCGGCGGGTATCGCCGGCCTCGAATTTCGCGACGAGGCCGAAACGGTGAACGCGCTGATCCCGGAATTGAGGGCGCGCGGAGTCGAAGCGATCGTGGTGCTGATCCACGAAGGCGGCGATCCCGCCGGCGACTACAATGAATGCCCCGGCCTCTCCGGCCCGATCGTCGACATCGTCAGGAAATTCGACCGCGCGGTCGACGTCGTCGTCAGCGGCCACACCCATCGCGCCTATGTCTGCAACATCGACGGCCGGCTCGTCACCAGCGGCGACAAGTTCGGCACGCTGGTGACCGCGATCGACCTCAAGCTCGACCCCGTCACGCGCGACGTGGTCGGCGCGAAGGCCGAGAACGTCATCGTGGCCAATGCCTCGCTGGCGAAGGATCCGGACCAGACCGCGCTGATCGAAGCCTATGACAGGCTCGCAGGTCCCATCGCCAACCGCCCGGCCGGCGCCGTGACGCAAACCCTCTCCCGCATCCCGAACGCGGCCGGCGAGAGCGTGCTCGGCGACATCATCGCCGACGCCCAGCTCGCCGCCACCACCAACGGCAAAGACGGCGGCGCGGTGATTGCCGTCACCAATCCCGGCGGCATCCGCACCGACATCGCACACCGGCAGGACGGCAGGGTGACCTTCGCCGAGCTGTTCGCGAGCCAGCCGTTCCGCAACCAGCTCGTCACGCTGACGCTCACCGGCCGCCAGCTCAGGCAGATGCTGGAGCAGCAATGGCTGGATCTGAAGCGACCGCGGATCCTGCAGGTCTCGCACGGATTCAGCTACGCCTGGGACGCGGCAAGACCGTTCGGCGAGCGCATCCTGCCCGAACGGATGACGCTACACGGCAAGCCGATCGATCCCGACACCGGCTATCGGGTGACCCTCAACGACTATCTCGCCGGCGGCGGCGACGGATTTACCGTCGCCAGGCTCGGCAATTTACGGCAGTATGGCGTCTACGACGCGGACGCGCTGTTCGCCTTCTTCAGGGTGAATGGCCCGATCTCCCCGCTCGTCCCCTCGCGCATCGTCCGGTTGAACTGAGCGCGATCAACACGGGCCGGTGCAGGACTACCCTTCCCTCCGCTCTGCCAAACTCTTACATTGCGTTTTGGCGCAGGATGCGCCAAGCGACGGTGACAGCCGGACCCTGTGAGCACGACCTGATGAGCACGCTGTTCCTGACCCACAAGGCATGCCTCGACCACGTCACGCCGCCCGGCCATCCGGAGCGGCCGGACCGGTTGCGCGCGGTGGACGAGGCGCTGTCGCACGAGCGTTTCCAGTTCCTGGCGCGCGACGAGGCGCCGGAAGGCAATCTCGACCTCGTCATGCTCTGCCACAACGAGCATTACGTCACCGAGTTGCGCCACATCGCACCCGGCAGCGGCCAGGACCTCGTCTATATCGACGGCGACACCTCGATGTCGCCGGGCACCTGGGAAGCGGTGATGCGTGGGGTCGGCGGCGCGGTCGCCGCGACCGACGCGGTGATGGCGGGCGAGTACCGCAACGCCTTCGTCGCGGTGCGTCCGCCCGGACATCACGCCGAGATCGGCAAGCCGATGGGCTTCTGCTTCTTCGACAACGTCGCCATCGCCGCCCGGCACGCCCAGCGCAAATACGGCATCAAACGCGCGGCCATCGTCGATTTCGACGTCCATCACGGCAACGGCACGCAGGACATCTTCTGGTCGGACCCGACCGTGATGTACTGCTCGACCCACCAGATGCCGCTGTTCCCGGGCACCGGCGCCCGCGGCGAGCGCGGCGACCACGACACCATCGTCAACGCGCCGCTCGCCTCCGAGGACGGCGGCGCGGAATTCCGCGCGGCCTTCGAGAATTTGATTCTGCCGCAGCTGAAGACATTCGCACCCGAACTCCTCATCATCTCGGCCGGCTTCGACGCGCATTTCCGCGATCCCCTGGCCTCGCTGAACCTGCGCGGCGACGACTACACCTGGGTGACCCGACAATTGATGGACCTCGCCGACCGGACGGCGGGAGGACGAATTGTGTCGGTACTCGAGGGTGGCTATGATCTGCAGGGGCTGAAAGAATCGGTCACGGCGCACGTCAGCGCCCTGATGGGCGCATGAGACGCCCGCCACATTAAGCCCGCAACAAAACTGTAGCCTGCGCGTTCCACAAGCGGGCGGGCAATCGGAAACGGATATGGCCGAAAACACCCAAGTCGACGTCACCCGACTGTCTTTCGAGCGCGCGATCGAGGAACTCGAGACGATCGTGAAACGGCTCGAGGAGGGCAAGGTGCCGCTGGAAGAGTCGGTTGCGATCTATGAGCGCGGCGAGGCGCTCAAGCGCCGCTGCGAGGAGCTGTTGCGCCAGGCCGAGGCCCGCGTCGACAAGATCACCACCGACGCCAGCGGCCAGGCCACCGGCACCGCGCCGCTCGACGTGCAGTAGCGGCCCCGGAAATATCGCCAAGCCTTTCAGAACATTAAGGGAATGCGCCCAAAGGCCGCGCAGCCTCCGGGCGAAATAGCTCTTGGCCTATCCCGCAGCCTGCTATAGTCCCGATGACGAGCGGCGCGAGACTGGGTACGGCTGGGCCGGCAGGCCAAAGCCGCGTATGGGTTGTGTGCGTCGAAAACGCCTCAAGAGGGACAGAGGCCTCGGCTGGCTCCGCGGGGAAGCATGAGGCAGGTCGCGGGGATCACGGGTTCAGTGCGCGTTCAGAACCGCCATATCATCTACGTGCAGGGCTACGATCCGCGCGGTCTGGCGCAGTATTACCGCATGTTCCGCACCGAGCTGCGCAAGTTCGGCCGGCTCTACCAGCTCGCAACCACCGTGAGCCGGCCGCAGGGCGTCAGCGACGGCGAGATCGCGTCCTGGAGCATCGAAACCAGGGACGAGGCGCAGGGCTGGCAGACCCGGACGACCTACGACTTCCTGCGCTTCGAGGATTTCATCCAGCGCGACCTCGCCCAGCCGATCTGGACCACTGTGCTGCAGGCGGTGTGGATCTACTGGCGGCTGGTGTTCCGCGGCACCATCGCGCGCTTTGCCAGGGCGAACTGGCGGTTCGCGACCTTCATCACCTATCCGCATTTGATGCTGCTCGCCGAAGCGCTGTGCGCGGCCGGCATCGCCTGGCTGGTCCAGAAGGGACTCGGCGCGCTCGGCATTCCCGCTCTCTACGGCGTGCTGGCGGCCGTTGCGCTGTTCGTCGCGCTGCTCGGCACCGCGCTGAAATACACGGAAGAGAAGACCTACCTGCTCTATCTGCTCTGCGACACGATCTGGACCTGGGAGTTCTCCCATCGCAGGCGGCCCGATTGGGACAAGCGGATCGACAGCTTCGCGGAGTATCTCTGCAAGGTAGCGCGCGCCTCGAACGCCGAGGAGATCGTGCTGGTCGGACATTCCTCCGGCTCGTTCCTCGCCACCGAGATCCTGGCGCGCGCGCTCGAGCGCGATCCGGCGCTCGGGCGGCAGGGCCCGCGCATCGTGCTGCTCACCCTCGGCGGCAACTATCCGATCGTCGGCTACCACGCCGCGGCGCAGGATTTCCGGGATCATCTGCGCGATCTCGCGGTCGAGCCGTCGATCGACTGGATCGACTGCCAGGCGCGCAAGGACGTGATGAACTTCTTCCAGTTCGATCCGATCGCCGCCCACGGCATCGACGCGGGCGCGGCCAGGCGCAACCCCACCATCGTGCCTGTGCGCTTCCGCGAGATCGTCGCGCCCGAGCACTACAATCTGTTCCGCTGGAAGTTCTTCCGCATCCACTTCCAGTTCGTAATGGCCAATGAGCAGCCGCACGCCTACGACTTCTTCATGATCGTGTGCGGCCCTGTTCCCTTGCGGGAACGCACGGCGATGCCGGACGCGGCGCTTGCGGTGGCAACCGGCGACGCGGCGGCGCGCGAATTCGCCTGGCGCAGATTGGAGAATGCGGCCTCCCGCAGCCAAAATCCTGCCCAGGATCTCGGCGAAATGGAACCGCCCGCCCGCAGCCGCGGTTAACCACGTCGTCCCCGGGGCACACCTCGATACCCCTGCCGGGTCCTACGGGTTGGCTTTGGACCTTGCTTTGGTGTAATGCTTTGCGGACTATGGCTTTTTGCAAGTATTCCGTAAGCACGTTTTTGCTGGCGGCAAGTACTTCAGATAGCTAAGGAAATTGGCTGGGACGGGTGAAGCCAAGCAGAGTGATGCCGATCACATTGTCTGAACCGGAGCGCACTTAGGCTTTGAAATCGGGCTTCGTCCCGCGCAGGGGACCCCGGTGAGTTCCGGACTCGCTGCGCCGATATTGAGCAAACCCATCTCGCGCCGGGATCACCTTCCGGCCTGAAAAATTGGAAATCGCCGTGAACGCATACAGCAAGACGCCGCTTCTCGACACCATCCGGACTCCGGAAGACCTGCGCAAGCTCAAGATCGAGCAGGTGCGGCAGGTGGCCGACGAGTTGCGACAGGAGACCATCGACGCCGTCTCCGTGACCGGAGGTCATTTCGGCGCGGGTCTCGGCGTGGTCGAGCTCACCACCGCGATCCACTACATCTTCGATACGCCGCGCGACCGGCTGATCTGGGACGTCGGCCACCAGGCCTATCCGCACAAGATCCTGACCGGGCGTCGCGACCGCATCCGCACGCTGCGCACCGGCGGCGGCCTGTCCGGCTTCACCAAGCGCAGCGAGAGCGACTACGATCCGTTCGGCGCCGCGCACTCCTCGACCTCGATCTCCGCCGGCCTCGGCATGGCGGTGGCGCGCGACCTCTCCGGCGGCAAGAACAACGTGATCGCCGTGATCGGCGACGGCGCGATGTCCGCCGGCATGGCCTATGAGGCGATGAACAATGCCGGCGCGATGAATTCGCGCCTGATCGTCATCCTCAACGACAACGACATGTCGATCGCCCCGCCGGTCGGTGCCATGAGCGCGTATCTATCGCGGCTCTATTCCGGCAAGACCTATCGCTCGCTGCGCGAAGCGGCCAAGCAGCTCGGCAAGCACCTGCCGAAGATCATCGCCAACCGCGCCAACCGCGTCGAGGAGTATTCGCGCGGCTTCATGATGGACGGCGGCACGCTGTTCGAGGAGCTCGGTTTCTACTACGTCGGCCCGATCGACGGCCACAATCTCGACCACCTGCTGCCGGTGCTGAAGAACGTCCGCGACATGGAGACCGGACCGATCCTGGTCCATGTCGTGACCCAGAAGGGCAAGGGCTATGCGCCGGCGGAAGCCTCCGCCGACAAGTATCACGCGGTCGTCAAGTTCGACGTTGCGACCGGCACGCAGGCCAAGGCCAAGCCGAACGCGCCGGCCTATCAGAACGTGTTCGGCCAGAGCCTCGTCAAGGAAGCCGAGAAGGACGACAAGGTCGTCGGCATCACCGCCGCGATGCCGTCCGGCACCGGCATCGACATCTTCAACAAGGCGTTCCCGGACCGCACCTTCGACGTCGGCATCGCCGAGCAGCACGCGGTGACCTTCGCGGCGGGCCTCGCCAGCGAGGGCTACAAGCCGTTCTGCGCGATCTATTCCACCTTCCTGCAGCGCGGCTACGACCAGGTCGTGCACGACGTCGCGATCCAGAGCCTGCCGGTGCGCTTCGCCATCGACCGTGCCGGCCTCGTCGGCGCCGACGGCGCGACCCATGCCGGCTCGTTCGATAATGCCTATCTCGGCTGCCTCCCCAACATGGTGATCATGGCCGCCTCCGACGAAGCCGAGCTCGTGCACATGGTCGCGACCCAGGTCTCGATCAACGATCGACCGAGCTCGCTGCGCTATCCGCGCGGCGAAGGCCGCGGCGTCGAGATGCCTGAGGTCGGCGTTCCGCTTCCGATCGGCAAGGGCCGCGTCATCCGCCAGGGCAGCAAGATTGCGCTGCTTTCCTTCGGCACCCGGCTCGCCGAATGCGAGAAGGCGGCCGACGAGCTTGCCGCCCACGGCCTGTCCACCACGATCGCGGACGCGCGCTTCATGAAGCCGCTCGACACCGAGCTGGTGCTCAAGCTCGCCCGCGAGCACGAGATCCTGATCACGATCGAGGAAGGCTCGGTCGGCGGTTTCGGCTCGCACGTCGCCCAGTACCTGACCGACCAGGGCGCGCTCGATTCGGGGCTGGTCAAGTTCCGCTCGATGGTGCTGCCCGACGTGTTCTTCGACCACGACACGCCGAACGCGATGTATGCCCGCGCCGGTCTCGACGCCAAGGGCATCGTCGCAAAAGTGTTCGAGGCGCTCGGCAAGGACGTCAAGACCGAGACCGTCAAGCTGGCTTGATCGTTCGGCAGGCAACCTCGTCGACGCGCTTGCTTCACCTCTCCTCTCCGGGGAGAGGTCAACCGCCGACGCCGCACCACGGTGATCCATGAAAATCTATCTGGCAGGCCCCGACGTGTTCCTGCCGGATGCGATCGAGATCGGGCGGCGCAAGGCCGCGATCTGCGCGGCGCATGGGCTGACCGGCCTCTATCCCCTCGACAACGAAATCGATCTTGCCGCGCACGACGCCTCGCGGCAGATCTTTGCCGGCAACGAGGCGATGATGGACGAGGCCGCAGCCGTCATCGCCAATCTGACGCCGTTTCGCGGCCCCGGCGCCGATGCCGGCACGGTCTATGAGCTCGGCTATATGGCGGGGCGCGGCAAGCTCTGCCTCGCCTATTCCAACGATCCGTCCGCCTATGCCGACCGCGTCGCGCGCGGCGGCGGCGTGACGTCCGAAGGCGGCAGCCTGGCGGATGCCCATGGCCTGACGGTTGAGGATTTCGGCCTCACCGACAATCTGATGATGATCCACGCGCTGGAGCTGCACGGCTTTCCGCTGGTGAGCCCAGCTGGAACCTCCGCGGACGTCTGGCACGATCTTGCCGCGTTCGAGACCTGCGTCAGGATGGCGGCAGCGAAGCTGCTGCGTATATAAGGCGACGAGGTCCCGGAGAGACGACATGTCCCCTGCCCGCAAGCGCGCGGATGTCCTTTTGGTCGAGCGTGGCCTGTTCGAGAGCCGGGCGCGGGCGCGCGCGGCGATCGAGGCCGGCCTCGTCATCGCCAATGACAAGCCGGTGGCAAAGCCGTCCGAGACCATCGACGAGGACGCGGTGATCCGGGCCGAGCCCGCGCATCCCTACGTCTCGCGCGGCGGCGTCAAGCTGGCGGGCGCGCTGGAGCGCTATCCGATTGCGATCGAGGATCATGTCTGCCTCGACGTCGGCGCCTCCACCGGAGGCTTCACCGAGGTGCTGCTCGCCAATGGCGCAAGCCTGGTGTTTGCCGTCGACGTTGGCCGCGGTCAGCTGCATCCCTCGCTGCAGGACCATCCAAAAATCGTCTCCATGGAGGAGACCGACATCCGCAACTTCGAGGGCAGGCGGCTGCCGGCGCGGCCCGACATCGTCGTCATCGACGTCAGCTTCATCTCGCTGAAAAGCGTGCTGCCGGTGGCGCTATCGCTGGCCGCCGCGCCGATGCACCTGCTGGCGCTGATCAAGCCGCAATTCGAGGCCGGCCGCGAACACAACAAGCACGGCGTCATCCGCGACGCCGCGGTGCATCGGCAGGTCTGCGACGACATCGCGGCGTTCGCGGCTTCGCTCGGCTGCACCGACATCGAGGTATTCGCCTCGCCGATCAAGGGCGGCGACGGCAATGCCGAATTCTTCCTGGGCGCACGCCGTGGTTGAACGCCTCACCATCGACCATGTCGGCCATCGCGGCGACGGCGTCTCGCTCGACGCCCGCGAGCCGGTCTACGTGCCTTACGCCCTTCCCGGCGAGACCGTCGAGGTCGAGCACGTCGCGGGCAATCATCCCGACCGCAGGCATCTGCTCGCGGTCGAGGTCGCAAGCCCTGAGCGCGTCACCCCGTTCTGCAAGCATTTCGGTCTCTGCGGCGGCTGTGCGATCCAGCACTGGCGGAGCGAGGCTTACAGCGCCTGGAAGCGCAACATCGTGGTCGAGACCTTGCGGCAGGCCGGCCTCGAATGCGAGGTGGCGCCGCTGATCGATGCCCATGGCGCAGGCCGCAGGCGGATCACGCTGCACGGCCGGCTCGGCACCCATGAGGTGCTCAAGGTCGGCTTCGCCGCCATGAACTCGCATGACGTGATTCCGATCGATCGCTGCCCGATCCTCGATCCCGGATTGGCCGGCGCGATCGAGGCGGCCTGGGCGCTGTCGGAGCCGCTGATGAAGCGGATGGCCGCGACCAAGCCGCTCGACATCCAGGTGACCGCGACCGACACCGGGCTCGATGTCGACGTGCGCGGCTCCGGTCCGCTGCCGGCGCCGATCGTTGCGGCGCTGTCCGAGGTCGCCGAGCAGCATCGTCTGGCGCGGCTGACGCGGCATGGCGAATTGGTGCTGCAGCGCGCCGCGCCGTCGCTGCGCATGGGCGGCGCCGAAGTGGTGCTGCCGCCGGGCTCGTTCCTGCAGGCGACGGTGGCCGGCGAGGAGACGCTGGCGGCGCTCGTGCAGGAGCGCATCGGCCGCGCCAAGGAGATCGTCGATCTCTTCTGCGGTGTCGGTCCGTTCGCGCTCCGCCTCGCGGAGAAAGCGCGCGTTGCGGCCTTCGACAGCGATGCCGGCGCGATCGCAGCTCTCGCGAAGGCGGCGCATGCGCCCGGGCTGAAACCGATCAAGGCCGAGGCGCGCGACCTGTTCCGCCGTCCGCTGGTGGCGCAGGAGATGCGCGATGTCGACGCGGTGGTGTTCGACCCGCCGCGCCAGGGCGCGCAGGCGCAGGCGCTGAAGCTTGCCGCGAGCCGCGTGCCGACGATCGTCGCGGTGTCCTGCAATCCTGCGACCTTTGCCCGCGACGCGCGGCTGCTGGTCGACGGCGGCTATGGGATCGAGACCGTCGTACCGGTCGACCAGTTCCGCCACACGCCGCATGTCGAGCTGGTAGCGAGGTTTGCGCGGTAGCGCATCACTGCGCCAAGTCGTCCGGTTTGCCGGTTTCGCGCGGCCGCCGCGCGACGTAGCCGATCCTGAGCCCGGGCTCGAACCCGCAAGCCTCGTAGAACCGATGCACGCGGGGATCCCTGCGGCCGCTCTGCAGGAGCACGTGATGGCAGTCCCTCGCCCACGCGGCCGCCAGGGCCGCCGCCACGACGGCGCGGCCGTGGCCGCGCCCATGATGGTCGGGATGCGTCACCACGTTCTCGAGAAAACCATGCCGCCGCCCGCCGCGCAGCAGATTGGGCGCGGTGATCAGCATGCAGGTGGCGACGATGCCGCCGTCGGCGGCCGAGACGAACACGGCGAACTCGTCGCGCGCCAGGATATCCGACCAGATCGCCTCGGCTGCGCTTCCCTCCGCGGCCGCACTGACATCCGACACGCGAAACAGCGCCAGCAGCGCGGCAAGGTCGGATTCCTGCGCGGGCTTGGCGTGCGGCATGGTCGATGCTCCCGGCTGCATTCCGTTCGGCGGCATGCCGCGGACGGCCTGCTCATGCCAAGACTACGCTGATTCCCATCCAATCGAAGATGCTGCTCCCGACGCGCGCGGCTGCGGGACGTCGTCACGAGCGGGATTTTGATCCGTCTGCACCTGCTTTAGCGGCATGATCGCAACTCCCTACATCAGGTGGCTCAGCCGATTTCCAAAACCTGCGATTTCCAGGGCCCGGGCGAATGCACGCGACGCGCGTTTCAGCAATAATCTACCTAAATTGCATTCAAGCGCGTCTGCTCGCATTGGCGCTGGTGATGGCCCCACACGTCGCCAGTTATTTTTGCGGGCCCGCAGATCGCCGCGCGAATTCCCTCGACCGTTTCGCTCAAGCCTCCTCGGGCGGCTTGATGTGTCGGAACGACAGCAGCAGCGCGATGTCGTAGCCGATCTTGAGTGCACCGCAGATGACGAGCGGCAGGCCGGAGAAGCTGGTGGCGAACATGGCACCGGCGAGCGTCGGGCTGATCGCCGACGCCAGGCTGCGCGGCACCGCAGTGACGCTCGCCGCCGCCGGACGCTCCTCGGCCGTCACCACCGCCATCACGTAGGACGTCCGCGTCGGCACGTCCATCTGCGACAGCGCGGCGCGGATCGACAGCAGGACGAGCACGCCGGTCAGGTCCGGCAGCAGCGCTGCCGCGATCAGGCAGATGCTCGACGGGATGTGCGTGAACACCATGGTGTTGACGAGGCCGAAGCGCCGGGACAGCCGCGCCGCCACGGGATAGGAGAAGGCGGCGAGCGTGTTGGACCAGAAGAAGAACAGGCTCGCCGCCGCGATCGACATCTCGAAACGCTCGAACAGCCAGAGCGCGACCAGCGACTGCACGGCAAAGCCGCCGGCGAACGCATCGACGCTGAACAGCGCAGCCAGCCGGTAGACGATCTTTCGCGACGGCCCCAGCGCGGCCACCTTCGATCCCCGGTCCATTGCAGGACGGCTGTTCGGCAACATCAGGTACAGGCTCGCGCCGACAAGGCCCAGCCCCGCATAGACCAGAAACATCAGCTTCAGTGCCGAGAGGCGCGGAAGCTCGAGCGAGACCAGGACATCCGGCAGGGTCGCGAGCAGCGCGCCCGCGGCCGACGACAGGCCGCCGATCAGGCTGTAACGGGCAAACACCTGGGTCCTGCTACCGTGGGCGGCGTCACTCGCCAGCATCGCGTGCTCGAGCGGCACGAAGGTCCCGATGTCGCCGGCCGACGGATTGATGGTCCCGACGAACGCCAGGGTGAGGACGAGAGGAAACGACTGGGCCAGCGGAAACAATGCACCCGTCAGCATCATCGCGATGGCGCTCACGAGCAACAGGCCGCGCAGTCCGCGGCGAAATCCCAGCCAGCCGACGCCCAGCGTGAGGAGCGCAGTCCCCAGCAGGGCGCCGGTGGCGATCACGCCGATCTGGAAAGGGGAGAAACCCAGCTCGACGAGATAGGCCGGCAGCAGGATGACGGCAAAGCCGTCGCCAAGCCCGCGCACTGCACGGGCCGCGTACAGCAGCGCGACGTTCGACGGCTTTGCGCGCCACGCGCCGCGAAAGGAGTCGAGAGGCTCGATGTCGGGAGTGAGAAGTGCCGCCCTTGGTTCGTCCATGCGCAATCTCTCGACAAATCGAGTGTTGCGCAGAGCTTGGACGGGCGGGCCGTCTGACGGGGAGCCTGCGTATTCCCCGTCGGATGAGACTAAGTCCGGTCGCAAGCTTCTGCAAGTGTCAGCTTTGGCGTCCGGCCGATCGCAGTTTCGCCAGCGCTCGCAAATTGCAATTCGCTCGTGAGACTGTGGACGCGACCTCCGAGAAATGCGAGGTCGGCGTCATCCCCTCGATCCGCTTTCGTCGAAAAGCGCCCGCCCAAAAAATGGCGAGGCGGCGTCAGCCCCTCACCGGCCCCAGCGATCCTGCCAAATCTTTTCGCCGATCAGGCAGTTGACGCGCGGCTCCTTGCCGGCGACGCGGACCACGGGGCGCTCCGGCATGCGGCCGGCGACCTCCAGCAGAAGCTTGGTGCGGATCGCTTCCTTGAATTTTTCGCGGTCCTTGATCGACACCACGAAGGAGCCGGGACCGCCGATCACGCAGTCCTCGTAGTAGTAGTCGAGATTGTCGATGTCCATGGTCGAGTAGGACGGTTCCTTGACCATGATCGGCAGGCCGTTGATGACGATGCCCTTCTCGAGCGCAGCGTCGCGCGCTACCGCGACCGGGCCGCCATTGTTGTTGGGACCGTCGCCTGAGATGTCGATGACGCGGCGCAGGCCGCGATAGGGATTTTCGTCGAACAGCGGCATCGCGAAGATGATCGCGCCCGAGATCGAGGTACGGGAGGCTCGCCGGATCGGCGTCTTCAGGATCTCGGCGGCGACCGCGTCCGCCGTCTCAGGGCCGTCGATCAGGCGCCAGGGGATGATGATCTTCTGGTCGTTGGAGGCGGCCCATTCGAAATAGGTCACCGCGATCCGGCCGTTCGGGCCGGCCTTCAGCGCCTGCAAGAATTCCTTGGACTGAATCGCCTGCGCGTAGCCCTCGCGCTGGATCGCGAGCTCGTCCATGTCCATGGAGTAGGAGACGTCAACGGCAAGGACCAGCTCGACGTCGACCGCCTGCGCGTTTCTCTCGGCGGCCTGCCGCTGCGGCGAAGGCGCCGCAATGCTCGCGGCATCCCCTCCGGCGAGCATGCCTGCCACCAGCACAGCCCCGATCGAGATCAGCAAGCGCATCGCGCCCTCCCGTCGTATGACGCGATGGTGACATGCAATCATGGCCCCGCAAAGTGGGAAGATGGCGGGGTATTCACATTCGAGTTAGGGGGCGGAGTCGCCGCAATCCGGTCCCGGTCGTATCGCATGGACGGCGCGAAGCACTCCACCGTGTCATTGCCGGGCTTGCCCGGCAATCCATCATCGAGAGCAAGTTCTCTCATTTTGATGGATGCGCGGGTCCCCGGCTACGCTAGGCTTCGCCGGGCTTTCGGTCTCAGGCCGGCGGAGCTCCAGCGAAGACGGCAAGCCCGCGCATGACGAGCAGTGGGACGACACCCCGCCCTGCCCTATTGCCCATCGCGGTTTCCATGCTAGGTTTGCCGAACAGATGGGGATGGAGTCCCCCGACAACCGCCCGACGATGTTTTCGTGTGGGCTGATGGCTCCTGCTGGAGGTGAGGCAGTCGGAGAGCCTCGGCCCTCGGTGGGAGCATGAACGAACCCGCCGGTGGCGGGTTTTTTGTTGCCTGATGACGAAGGGCTGGACGTGACCTCATCGGAGCCAAATCTCGCAATGTCACGGATCCCGCGCGGGGTCTGGGTGCTCGGTTTCGTCTCGATGCTGATGGACGTCTCCTCCGAGATGATCCATGCGCTGCTGCCGGTCTATCTGATCACGGTGCTCGGCACCTCGACGATGACGGTCGGCCTCATCGAGGGCATCGCGGAGGCAACCGCCTCGATCACGAAGATCTTTTCCGGCGCGCTGTCGGACTGGCTCGGACGCCGCAAGCTGCTCGCGGCGCTCGGTTACGGGCTTGCCGCCTGCACGAAGCCGCTGTTTCCGCTCGCACCCGACGCCGGCTGGCTGGTGGCGGCGCGCTTCATCGACCGCGTCGGCAAGGGCATCCGCGGCGCGCCGCGCGATGCGCTGGTCGCCGATCTGGCGCCGCCGGAACTCCGCGGGGCGAGCTTTGGCCTGCGCCAGTCGCTCGACACCGTCGGCGCCTTCGTCGGGCCGCTGCTGGCGATCGGCCTGATGTGGTGGACGGCGGACAATTTTCGCAGCGTGTTCTGGCTCGCCGTGCTGCCGGCGTTCCTGTCGCTGGCGCTGATCCTGTTCGCGGTCGACGAGCCCGAGCATCGCGACGGCAGGGAGGCGGCGCGCAATCCGCTGAACCTCGCAGCCATGCGGCAGCTCGGATCGGTCTACTGGCGCGTAGTCGCGGTCGGCATCGTCTTCACGCTGGCCCGCTTCAGCGAGGCCTTCCTGATCCTGCGGGCGCAGAACGTCGGGCTGCATGCGATGTGGGTGCCGGCGGTCCTGGTGGTGATGAACATCGTCTATGCGCTTTCCGCCTATCCGGTCGGCGTGCTGTCTGACCGCATCAACCGCCGGGGATTGCTGGCGCTGGGGCTCGCCTTTCTCGCCGGCGCTGATCTCGCGCTGGCGCTGGTGCCGAGCCTTGCCGGCACCGCGCTCGGCGTCGTGCTGTGGGGCCTGCATATGGGTTTTACGCAGGGCTTGTTTGCGACGCTGGTCGCCGATACCGCGCCGCCGAGCTTGCGCGGCACCGCGTTCGGCTATTTCAACCTGTTCACCGGACTGGCGACGCTTGCGGCCAGCGTCATCGCCGGCGCGCTGTGGGACGCCCATGGTCCGGCCGGCACGTTTCTGGCAGGGCTCGGCTTCACGCTGATTGCGCTTGCCGGGCTGCTAGCGATCGGCAACGGGATCGCGCAATCAAACGGTGCGGCGGGCAAGTTATGACCGACACAACAAGCGGAGAATCCCGAACGTGCTGAGCGCGGTGATCGTCATCACGATCGGCAGCGTGCTCGGCGGTTGCGCCCGCTATTTCGTTTCCGGCGCGATCGCGCGCCGGCTCGGCGAGAGCTTTCCCTGGGGTACCATGGCCGTCAACGTCACCGGCGCCTTCGCAATCGGCATTTTCGGCGCGCTGGCGACGCACCCAGGCTCGGTCTTCGCCGCGCCGAACCCGTGGCTGTTTGCGGTCACCGGCTTCCTCGGCTGCTACACCACGGTGTCCTCCTTCAGCCTGCAGACGCTGACGCTTGCGAGCGCCGGCGAGACGCGCCGCGCGATCGGCAATGTCGTCCTCTCGGTCGTGCTCTGCCTCGCCGCGGTGACGAGCGGCTTCCTGCTCGCCGACGGCTGGAGAGGTTAGATGACCGCCCCCTCCTCCAGCGCCCGCTGGCGCGGCGCGATGCTCTACGGCTGGGTCTCCGTCGGCAGCGTCCTCGGCGGCCTCGTGCGCTATTTCGTCGGCCTCCTCCTCGACACCGGACCCGGCCTGCCCTGGGCGACGCTGTTCATCAACGCGAGCGGGTCGCTGATCATCGGCTTCTACGCCACGCTGACCGGCCCGGACGGCCGCATGCTGGCGCGGCCCGAACACCGGCAATTCGTCATGACCGGCTTCTGCGGCGGCTACACTACCTTCTCGGCCTTCAGCCTCGAGACCTTCCGCCTGTTCCACTCCGGTGCAAAATCGACCGCGGCTGTCTATATCGGACTGTCCGTCGCCTGCTGGCTGGTCTCGGTGTGGCTGGGCCATACGCTCGCCAGCCGGTACAATCGCCTGAAAAGGAGCTGATCATGCAAATCCCAAATCAGGCGGTGCTGCTCCGCATCTTCATCGGCGAGGCCGACACGTTCCAGGGCAAGCCGCTCCATGAAGCGATCGTGACCAAGGCGCGCGAGCGACATCTGGCCGGCGCTACCGTGCTGCGCGGCCCCATGGGCTTTGGCAAGTCGAGCCGGCTGCACACCTCGAAAATCCTGCAGCTCTCGGAGGATCTGCCGCTGGTGATCGAGATCGTCGACGGCGAGGACGTCATCAACGCATTCCTGCCCGTCCTGGACGGCATGATGTCGAGCGGGCTGATCACGCTGGAGAAGGTGCAGGTCCTGCAATATGGTGAGAAGGCGACGGGCTGAGGGAAGGAGGCGGAATGAGCGACGCCGTCACCAAGCCGAAAACCAGGACGAAGACGAAGGTCGAGCGGCCGCGGCTGCACAAGGTCATCCTGATCAATGACGACTACACACCGCGCGAATTCGTCACCATGGTGCTGAAGGCCGAATTCCGCATGACGGAGGACCAGGCCTACAAGGTCATGATCACGGCGCACCGGCTGGGCGTCTGCGTGGTCGCGGTCTTCACCAAGGACGTCGCCGAGACCAAGGCGACGCGCGCCACCGATGCCGGTCGCGCCAAGGGCTATCCGCTGCTGTTCACCACCGAGCCGGAAGAATAGCGCGAGCCTCGTTTTCGCACTTTGCCTTCGGAGGCGGGATGGCTGAAAATAAGGGCGAACCGGCACGAGCCGGACAGCGACAATCTGGAGCGGACGGATTAGGACACGATCCCGGATGCTGTCGGCGAACAGTGAACCATTCGCCGCCAATATCCGGAACTCGCGCCAGGCGTCACGCCGCCGGACGCGCCCCGCCCGCTCCCAATGCGTCTCCCATCTGCGCCAGAACCGCGTTGAGCGTCGCGCTCGGACGCATTACGGCCCGACACTTTTCCATGTCAGGCAAATAATAGCCCCCGATGTCCGCAGGCTTGCCCTGCACGGCCGCGAGTTCGGCAATGATCTTTTCCTCATTGCGAGTCAGCGTCTCGGCCAGTCGCTTGAACTGGGCCTGCAGAGCCGGGTCCTCGGCCTGGGCGGCGAGTTCCTGCGCCCAGTACATCGCGAGGTAGAATTGACTGCCCCGGTTGTCCAATTCGCCGGTGCGAGGCGACGGCGATTTCCTGTTGTCCAGCAGCTTGCCAGTGGCCGCGTCCAACGTCTTGGCCAGCAGCTTCGCCTTCTGGTTTCCCGTCTTCAGGCCAAGGTCCTCCAGCGAAACCGCCAGCGCCAGAAACTCGCCCAGTGAATCCCACCGCAGGTGGTTTTCCTCCACGAGCTGTTGAACGTGCTTTGGCGCCGAGCCGCCCGCGCCGGTTTCGTACATTCCGCCGCCGGCCATCAGCGGCACGATGGACAACATCTTCGCCGAAGTGCCCAGCTCCATGATCGGAAACAGGTCGGTCAGGTAGTCGCGCAGGATGTTGCCGGTGGCGCTGATCGTATCCAGGCCGCGGACCACGCGCTCCAGCGTGTAGCGCATGGCGCGCACCTGGCTCATGATCTGGATGTCGAGGCCGGTCGTGTCGTGCTCGTGCAGGTACATCTTGACCTTGGTGATGAGCTGCGCCTCGTGCGGACGGTACGGGTCGAGCCAGAACAGGACCGGCATCCCGGAGTGACGGGCGCGCGTGACGGCGAGCTTCACCCAGTCGCGGACGGCCGCGTCCTTGACCTGGCACATGCGCCAGATGTCGCCCTGCTCCACGTTTTGACTCAACAGCACCTCGCCGGTGGCGAGGTCGGTGATGTTGGCGACGCCATCCTCCGGAATCTCGAAGGTCTTGTCGTGCGAGCCGTATTCCTCGGCCTGCTGCGCCATCAGGCCGACATTGGGAACGGTGCCCATGGTCCTGGGATCGAAGGCGCCGTGCCATTTGCAGAAATTGATCATCTCCTGGTAGATGCGCGCAAAGGTGCTCTCCGGCATCACGGCCTTGACGTCCTTGAGACGGCCATCGGCACCCCACATCTTGCCGCCGTTGCGGATCATGGCCGGCATCGACGCGTCCACGATCACGTCGTTGGGCGAGTGGAAGTTGGTGATGCCCTTGGATGAGTCGACCATCGCCAGTTCCGGCCGATGCTCGTGGCAGGCGTGCAGGTCGCGCTTGATCTCGTCCTGCTTGCTTTGCGGCAGACTGGCGA
This sequence comes from Bradyrhizobium sp., assembly GCF_028868675.1. Lineage (GTDB taxonomy): Bacteria > Pseudomonadota > Alphaproteobacteria > Rhizobiales > Xanthobacteraceae > Bradyrhizobium. The sequence goes on along the minus strand of NZ_JAGWUA010000021.1, from coordinate 11,173 downwards.
TCTTGTTGTAGAGATCGATCATGCCGTTGTTCACGTTCACGCCCAGCTCGTTGAACAGTTCACCGTGCTTGGCGAAGGCGTCCCGGTAGAAGATCTTCACGCAGTGGCCGAACACGATGGGGTGCGACACCTTCATCATGGTGGCCTTGACGTGCAGCGAGAACATCACGCCGGTCTTGTAGGCGTCCTCGATCTCCTGCTCGTAGAACTCCAGAAGAGCCTTCTTGCTCATGAACATGGAGTCGATGACCTCGCGGTCCTGCAGCGACACCTTGGGCTTGAGCACGATGGTCTTGCCGCTCCTCGTGATCAGCTCCATCTTCACGTCGCGCGCCTTGTCCAGCGTCATGGACTTCTCGCCATGGTAGAAGTCGCCGTGATGCATGTGCGAAACGTGCGAGCGCGAGGCCTGGCTCCATTCGGCCATGCTGTGCGGGTTCTTGCGCGCGTAGTTCTTCACCGCCAGCGGCGCGCGGCGGTCGGAATTGCCCTCGCGCAGCACCGGATTCACGGCGCTGCCGATGCACTTGGCATAGCGCGCCCGGATCGCCTTCTCCTCGTCCGACCGGAGGCTCTCGGGATAGTCCGGGATCTTGTAGCCCTTGCCCTGCAGCTCCTTGATGGCCGCCATCAGCTGGGCGACCGACGCGCTGATATTGGGCAGCTTGATGATGTTGGTGTCGGGCAGCAGCGTCAGGCGGCCGAGCTCGGCGAGGTTGTCGGGCACGCGCTGCGCCTCGGTCAGGAATTCGGGAAACTCGCCGAGGATGCGGGCCGCCACCGAAATGTCGCTGGTGGTGACGTTGATCCCGGCCGGCGCCGCGAACGCGCGGATGATCGGCAGAAACGCGGCCGTTGCCAGCGCCGGAGCCTCGTCGGTCAGAGTGTAGATGATGGTGGGGGGCGTCCTGCTCATGCGCTGGCTTCCTGGTAAGGTGGTGCTTCGAGTGCCGATCGGTTGGTCGGCGTTGAGCTATGCGGATGTTCTGCCGCGACCGGACGGTGCGGGAATCGGATGCTATCGGCGTCGCCGCGATCAGGAAAGCCGAGTGCGTCGCAGGCTAAGGACTTCACTTTCAAAAAACTTGATCCAGATCAAACGCTCCGCAAAGGAGGCCGCCGAACGGGCGAGGCGGCGCAGGCGCGTGCCCAAGGGCACGGTTCACGCCGTCCCGGCCGGCCGCTCCTCCGCCAGCCCATAAACCCGCTGCGCCTGCGAGAATCCCGCGATCGGAAACTCGCCGAGCTCGGACCAGCCGCCGTCGCAGGCGCCGACGAACCCCTCCGACGCCACCACCGTGCGGCCGAGCCTGCCCGCGATCTTCTCCAGCCTCGCCGCGAGGTTCACCGCGCGGCCGATGCAGGTGAAGTCGAGCCGGTTGCCGCCGCCGATATTGCCGTAGAGGATGTTGCCGACATGCAGCGCGACGCCGAAGCGGAAACGCTCGACGGCGTCGCCGACCGGGAACGACAGCGCCTCGACACTGGCGCGCGATTCGCGCGCGGCCTCCAGAACGCCTGCACAGACATGGTTGGCATCGCCGATATATTCGTCGATCGGGAACACCGCGAGCAGCCCGTCGCCCATGAATTTCAGCACCTCGCCGCCATGGCCGCGGATGGAGGCCACCTGGCAATCGAAATAATGATTGAGGATTTCGACGACCGTCTCGGCCGGCAGCCTGTCCGACAATGCGGTGAAGCCGCGCAGATCCGACAGCCAGATCACGGCCTGCATGGTGTCGGCGTGGCCGCGGCGGATCTGGCCGCCGAGAATGCGCTCGCCTGCGCGGTTGCCGACATAGGTATCGAGCAGCATCGCGGCCGTGCGGCGCAGGCTGATGATCTCGGTGATGCGCGCCAGCGGCGCGACGATGGCGCGCAGCATCGCGATGTCGTCGTCGGTGAAGCCGCCGGGCCTCTTCGTGGTCCAGCTCGTGGCATGCGTCGAGCCGTCGAGATAGGGCAGCGGCATCGCGATGTAGTCGGTGACTCCCTCGGCGCGCATGTCGTCGAGGATCGGGAACCGCCGGCTCGCGGGATCGTCGATCCGGCGCCTGACCTCGATCCCCTCCTCGAACACCATCTTCAGCGGGCTCTGGATGAATTCCGGCGAGTCCAGGAAATCGAAATCGACCGAGCCGACCTGGACCTCGGTGCCCGGCCGCCAGATGAAGCTGCGGCCGAAGATGTCGGGATGCAGCGTACGGATGAACACGCCGACCCGCCACAGCGGCAGACCAGCCTCGACCATGCGGTTGCAGACGTCAGCCATCATGTCGGTCGGGGTCGCCGCCGAGCGGGCGCCGTCGACCAGCCAGCTGATGATCCGCTGAATCTCCGGGGCGTTCATGGCGTGCAGTTTGGGGACGAAGTTGCGGGGCCGTCAAGCTGCGCGCAGGGCGCGACGGCCGCTAACGCCCCACCTGGCCGCGGTCACGCAAAAAGTGGTCGGCCAGCACGCAGGCCATCATGGCTTCGCCGACGGGAACCGCGCGGATACCGACGCAGGGGTCGTGGCGGCCCTTGGTCAAGATCTCGGTGTCGGCGCCGCTGCGGTCGACGGTCAGGCGCGGCGTCAGGATCGAGGAGGTCGGCTTGACCGCGAAGCGCACCACCACCGGCTGGCCGGTCGAGATGCCACCCAGCATGCCGCCGGCGTGGTTGGACAGGAAGCGCGTGCCGTCGTTGCCGGTGCGCATCTCGTCGGCGTTCTCCTCGCCGGTGAGTTCGGCGGCGCCGAAGCCGGCACCGATCTCGACGCCTTTCACCGCGTTGATGCTCATCATCGCGGCCGCCAGATCGGCATCGAGCTTGGCGTAGATCGGCGCGCCGAGGCCCGCCGGCACGCCGTCCGCGACGATCTCGATCACCGCGCCGATCGAGGAGCCGCTCTTGCGGATGCCGTCGAGATAGGTCTCGAAGAACGCCGCCTTGTCCTTGTCGGGACAGAAGAACGGGTTGTTGGCGATCTCGTTCCAGTCCCACTTGTCGCGGTCGATCTTGTAGGGGCCCATCTGCACCAGCGCGCCGCGCACCTTGACGTCCGGCAGCACCTTTCGCGCGATCGCGCCGGCGGCAACCCGCATCGCGGTCTCGCGCGCCGAGGAGCGCCCGCCGCCACGATAGTCGCGCAGGCCGTATTTGGCTTCATAGGTGAAGTCGGCGTGGCCCGGGCGAAACTTGTCCTTGATCTCCGAATAGTCCTTGGAGCGCTGGTCGGTGTTCTCGATCAGAAGCCCGATCGGCGTGCCGGTCGTGACCTGCACTCCGGTCTCCGGATGCGGCATCACGCCGGACAGGATTTTCACCTGGTCCGGCTCCTGGCGCTGCGTGGTGAAGCGCGACTGGCCGGGCCTGCGGCGGTCGAGATCGCGCTGGATGTCGGCCTCGGTGAGCGGGATCAGCGGCGGGCAGCCGTCGACCACGCAGCCGATCGCCACCCCATGGCTCTCGCCGAAGGTGGTGACGCGGAACATATGACCGAAGGTGTTGAAGGACATCGCTGCTCGCTGGGCTGGCTCCAGCGTTTGGTAACGCGCGGGGGCACGCCGGTCAAACTTCTACGCCGTCATTCCGAGGCGGTATAGGCGCAGCAACGGACTCGAATGACCGTAGCCCGGATGGAGCGCAGCGCAATCCGGGCTACGGGTAACCGGCGTTAACCATACTTCGTCAGCCCGCCATCGCGAAACACGTAGACGGCGCCCTGCTCGATCAGGAGGTCGGCGGCGCTCGCCGGCGTTTCCAGGCCGAGCGCGACCATCAGGGCGCGCGCGGTGCCGCCATGGGCGACGGCGACCGTGTCGGTCAACAGCGATTCATACCAGTCGAGCATGCGTAGTTGCACGGCGGCATAGGTCTCCCCGCCGGGCGGCGCCACGGTCCATTTGTCGAGCAGCCGCCGTGCATAGACGTTCGGATGCGAGGCCTCGCTTTCCGGCAAGGTCGAGCCCTCCCAGACGCCGTAGCCGATCTCGCGCAGGCGGTCGTCGAGGCCGTAATCCGCCGGCGGCAGATCGAGCCTTTCGCGCACCAGCTCCATGGTCGCGCGCGCCCGCCCGAGCGGACTGGAGACATAAGGCAGCGAAGTCCTGTCGCGGCCGTCACGCGCGAACAGCTCGGCGAGAATACCCGCGGCCTGGACCGCCTGGCCGCGGCCGCGTGCGTTCAACGGGATGTCCTGCACGCCCTGCAGCCGTCCGAGCGCATTCCAGTCGGTTTCGCCGTGGCGAAGATAGTAGATCGTTGGCGCAGGCATCGCGGGCGGTGGTCAGTCCTTCGCCAGCGACATGTCCGGCGCGTCCGGTCGCTTCATGCCCAGCACGTTGTAACCGGAATCGACGTGATGGACTTCGCCGGTGACGCCGCGCGACATGTCGGAGAGGAAATACAGCGCACTGTCGCCGACCTCCTCGATCGTCACGTTCCGCCGCAACGGCGCGTTGAGCTCGTTCCACTTCAGGATATAGCGGAAATCGCCGATGCCTGAGGCCGCGAGCGTCTTGATGGGACCAGCCGAGATCGCGTTGACGCGAATGTTCTTCTCGCCGAGATCGGCGGCGAGATAGCGGACGCTGGCCTCGAGCGCGGCCTTCGCCACGCCCATCACGTTGTAGTGCGGCATCCACTTCTCGGCGCCGTAATAGGTCAGCGTGACGATCGAACCGCCATCGACCATCAGCTTCTCGGCGCGCTGGGCGATCGCGGTCAGCGAGTAGCAGGAGATCAGCATCGACTTCGTGAAGTTGTCCTGCGTGGTCTCGATGTAGCGGCCGTCGAGCTGATCCTTGTCGGCGAACGCGATCGCGTGCACCACGAAGTCGATCTTGCCCCACTTCTCGCGCGCGACATCGAACACGGTATCGATGGTGGCGGGATCGGTGACGTCGCAATGGCCGAGCACGAGCCCGCCGATTTCGGCGGCGAGCGGCTCGACGCGCTTCTTCAGCGCATCGCCCTGGTAAGTGAGCGCGATCTCGGCCCCGGCCGAATGGCACGCCCTGGCGATGCCCCAGGCGATCGAACGGTTGTTGGCGACGCCGAGGATCACCCCGCGCTTGCCCCGCATCAGACCCGAATTCTGCGCCATCTCATCGTTCCCGATCGTGCTGGATTGAAATCAGGAGGTACACCAGCCCTCCCTTGCGGTACAGTCCTAATCCGCGGCGTCAACGCTGTTTCGGCCAGCCGGAATAGGCGTTCCGCTCGGGGGTTATGATGATCGAGGCGCTCGCGCCCGACCATCGGAGACGAGACGGCAGATCGAGGGGGCATGAGCGCGTTTCGCCAGAGTGTGGAAGCGATGATCCCGGCGTTGCGCCGCTACGCGCGCGCGTTGGCGCGCGACGCCGACGTGGCCGACGACCTGGTGCAGGACACGCTGGTGCGTGCCCTGCGTTCGGAACGGCTGTTTCTCGGCGGTGACGTCAGGAGCTGGCTCTACACCATCCTGACCAACCTCAACAAGAACCGCCGCCGGTCGCTGGCGCGGCGGCCGCAATTCATGCAACTCACCGAGAACAATCCCGACGCCAGCGGGACGGAGGCGGAAGGACGCGACATCGAGCGCGCGCTTTCGACACTCGTCGAGGAGCAGCGCTCGGTGCTGCTGCTCGTGATGCTCGAGGGCCTGAGCTATCGCGAGGTCGCCGACATCCAGGGCGTGCCGATCGGCACCGTGATGTCGCGGTTGGCGCGGGCGCGCGCCCACATCAAGGCAGCGCTGGAGGGCAGCCGTCCGGCGCTGCGACGGGTGAAATGATGGCGGGTTTCATGCAAGAGACCGCCTTCATGCGAGAGATACACGAGCACCGTGGACGCCGGGAGGACGAGCCGATTTGAACCGCGAACGATGTTTTGAGGCGAACAGCCAGAGACGACCGATATGACCGAGCGCATGATTTCCGTGACCGAGGACGAATTGCACGCCTATGTCGACGGCGAGTTGCCGGGCGAGCGCCGCGCCGACGTCGAGGCCTGGCTTGCCGCCCATCCGGACGATGCGGAGCGGGTGCAATCCTGGCGTGCAATGGCCGAGATGCTGCACGCCCGCTACGACATGATCGCGCAGGAACCGGTGCCGCGGCGGCTCGAGATCGAGCGGCTGGTGCGCCGCCCCAGGCAATGGATCTGGGGCGCGGCGGCTGCCGCCGTGATCGCCTTCGTCGCCGGCGGCGGGGCCGGCTGGGTCGCGCATGGCGCCGCCAGCGCACCGTCGGCCTTCCAGAGCTTCACGCTGGACGCGCTCGACGCCCATCGCCTCTACGTCGTCGAGGTGCGTCACCCCGTCGAGGTGTCCGGCGACGAGCGCGCGCATTTGCAGGCCTGGCTCACCAAGCGTTGCGGCTGGGCCGTGCGCGCGCCGGATCTCGAGGCCAGCGGCCTGAAGCTGGTCGGCGGACGGCTATTGCCGGGACCGAACGGGCCGGCCTCGTTCCTGATGTACGAGACCGCTTCGGGCGAGCGCTTCACGATCTACACCGCCAGGACCACGAGCGATGCGACGCAGATGCGCTACGCCACGCAGGACAAGGACGGCGCGCTGTTCTGGGCCGACCGTGGGGTCGGCTACGTCGTGAGCGGCGGCAGCGACCGCGATCGCCTGAGGAAGGTCGCGCAGGCCGTCTACGACCAGGCGGAGAAAAACGGCAGCTAAACAACGCCGAAGCGCGGCCGCCCTGATTCGGTCATCGAAAATTTGGAATCAGGTCATCGACGCGTCTCATTATCGTACCGGATGATCACGCGAAAATGAGCAGCGTTCGATCCGCCGATCGACGCAGGCGGCCTCGATTGGGGTTTTTGGTACCGCGCTGGTCCCCCTCTCGAGGCCGCACTTTTTTTCGGCTGCCCGATGCCTCGTGCCCCGGGCCGCCGACGTGGCGCGATAGCTGTCGCTATCGCGCTAACCGATGCCGCTGCGTGGATTGTACGGGTGCTGATCCCGCCACTTCTGCATCAATGTCTCGAGCTCGGCGTCGTTCCCATCCGGTAGCATGATGCGGGTGGTGACGAACAGGTCGCCGGTTCCGCCCGTTTTGGGCAGGCCCTTGCCCTTCAGACGAAACGTCCGGCCGCTGGAGGTGTTCTTCGGGATCGACAACTCGACCGCATTGCCGAGCGTCGGCACGCGCACTTTGCCGCCGAGCACCGCCTCGTAGAGCGTGATCGGCAGGTCGACCCGCAGATCCGCGCCGTCGACCTTGAAGAAGGCATGCGGGGCGATCGTGATCGTGATCAGGAGGTCACCCGGCGGATGGCCGGGCGCGGTCTCGCCCTGCCCCTTCAGCCGGATCTGCTGGCCATTGGCGACGCCCGCCGGAATCCTGACGTTGAGTTCCTTGCCGGTGGGCAGGCGGACGCGCTTGTCGCCGCCCTTGACCGCCTCCTCCAGCGAGACGGTCATGGCGACCGAAAGGTCGAGATCGAGCCCGACCCCGGCGGTGTCGAATTCAAAGTGGCCGCCGCCCGGGCGCCCGCCGCGTGGGCTACCACCACCAAACATGCTGTTGAGGATGTCCTCGAACGCGCCCGCCCCGGGACCGCCGCCGCCGGAGCGAAAGGAGTATTCGAACCCGCCCGGCCCGGTGCGCCCTCGCCCGGCGCCACCCGGAAAGCCCTGGAAGCGCGGCTTACCCTCGGCGTCGATCTCGCCTCGGTCGAACTGTTTGCGCTTGTCCTCGTCGCCGAGGATCTCGTTGGCCGTGTTGATCTCGGCGAAGCGCTCGGCCGCCTTCGGATCGTTCTTATTGCTGTCGGGATGATGTTTCTTGGCGAGCTTGCGATAGGCGCTCTTGATCGCGGCAGCGCTGGCGCTCCGCTGCACCCCCAAGACCTCATAGGGGTCGCGCATCCGTCACGTCTCCTTCACGAAAATCGATGTCAAAAAGGGCTCCCCACCCCACCTTTGGATCATCTGGGGTGCCCGTGGCATTATTGCAACTAAACCGGCGAGCGGCCACCTTATGGCCGGAGCATGACGTTGTCGGAAAGCCGGTTCCCACCTTTCCGGATCATGCTTCAGCTCCGCCATGGCTTTAGCGTATGAATCTCCCATCGGCCATGGCTGGTTTGGCAGCCCGCGCCCTGCAGCCAGCTTTCGGTCCGGCCGTTGACATAGCTCGCGAGGAAATCCCGGCACTTGCGGCCATCCTCGGCGGCATAGGCCTGGGCGATCGGGGTCACCGAGCCGCGGGCCCCGGTCTCGGGGTTCTCCCAATGCTGGCTGGAATCCCTGTCGCCCTTGCTGAGCACGTCGGAGGCGGCGTTGCGGGCGAAGGCGAGGTCGGTCTCGGTCGGCGGCGCCTCACGGGCCTGGTCGGCGACCGAGCCGGTGACATCGCTGTCGTCCATCTTGGCCAGCGCACCGGTGTCGTTGCGGGAAACGCTGCAGCCGCCGGTACCCAGCCCGATTAGAATCATTGTCATGACGAGGCCCGAGGGCCGGATCGCCGATAGGCCAACGCTTCCCCATGCCCTATATAGGGCAAGAGCGGACGACAACGCGCCTTGGGCCGCGGTACGCAACTCGGACTCCGGACATGACCGACACGACCTCGATGAAACACCAGACACCCTTAATATCCGGTGATTTCACCGCCGCCGAGGAACCGCTGGTGCTGTTCGAGGCGTGGCTCAACGAGGCGATCAAGAGCGAGCCCAACGATCCCAACGCCATGGCGCTCGCCACCGTCGATCCCGACGGGCTGCCGGACGTCCGCATGGTGCTGATGAAAGGCTTCGATTCCGACGGTTTCGTCTTCTACAGCCACGTCGCGAGCCAGAAGGGCCGCGAGCTCGCCGCAAATCCCAAGGCGGCGTTACTTTTTCACTGGAAGTCGCTGCGCCGGCAGGTCCGCATCCGCGGCAACGTGACGCCGGTGAGCGACGAAGAGGCCGATGCCTATTTCGCCACCCGCCCCAAGCAGGCCCAGATCGGCGCCTGGGCCAGCAAGCAGTCGCAGCCCCTGGAGAGCCGCTTCGCCTTCGAGCAGGCGATCGCCAAGGTCGCCGCCAGACACGTCATCGGCGAGGTGCCGCGGCCGCCCGGCTGGAGCGGCTGGCGCATCGCCCCGTTGCGCATCGAGTTCTGGCACGACCGGCCCTTCCGCCTGCACGACCGTATCGAATTCCGCCGCGACGGGGCCGGCCAGCCCTGGAGCAAGACGCGGATGTATCCATAACGCTCCGAGCTGAAAGTCCTCCATGCCTTCCTCGACCAATGCGCCGCGCCGCACGCTGCTCCTGACGGGAGCGAGCCGCGGCATCGGCCATGCCACGGTGATCCGCTTCTCCTCCGCCGGCTGGCGGGTGATCACCTGCTCACGGCATCCGTTCCCGGAGGACTGCCCATGGGACGCCGGCCCCGAGGACCACATCCAGGTCGACCTGGCGAACCCCGAGGACACCGCGCGGGCGATCTCGGAAATCCGCCGGCGGCTCGAGGGCGGCACGCTGCATGCGCTGGTCAACAACGCCGCGATCTCGCCGAAGGGCCCCGGCGGCGCAAGGCTCGGCAGCGTCGACACCGATCTCGATACCTGGCTGCATGTTTTTCACGTCAACTTCTTCGCACCGATCATGATGGCACGCGGGCTGATGGAGGAATTGAAGGCGGCGAAGGGATCGGTCGTGAACGTCACCTCGATCGCGGGCTCGCGCGTGCACCCCTTTGCGGGCGCGGCCTACGCGACCTCGAAAGCCGCGCTCGCCGCGCTGACGCGCGAGATGGCGTCCGACTTCGGCCGCGTCGGCGTGCGCGTCAACGCGATCGCGCCGGGTGAGATCGACACCTCGATCCTGTCGCCCGGCACCGAGAAGATCGTCGAGCAGCAGATCCCGATGCACCGCCTCGGCACGCCGGACGAAGTCGCCAAGATCGTCTATGTGCTGTGCACGGACACCTCGTCCTACGTCAACGGCGCCGAGATCCACATCAACGGCGGCCAGCACGTGTGAGACGCGGCAAGGACCACGGACGGAACGATGGGCCGGTTCGCGACCACGGCGGCACTCTACGAGGCATTGCGCCCGCCCTATCCGCCTGAATTCTTCCGCGTCGTCGCGCGGCGGCTTGCGCTCTCCGGCCGGTCCGCGCTGATCGACCTCGGCACCGGGCCGGGGCTTTTGGCGCTCGGCCTCGCCCCCTATGTCGGCCGCATCGTCGGGGTCGATCCCGAGCCCGAGATGCTCGCCGCCGCCCGCAACGCGGCAGCCCGCGCCGGGCGTGAGTTCACGCTGATCGAGGGCAAGGCCGAAGCGCTGCCTGCGGATATCGGCGTGTTCGACATCGTCACGATTGGCCGGGCCCTGCACTGGATGGACCGCGAGGCGACGCTCGCGCTGCTCGACCGGCTGGTCGGGCGCGACGGCGTCGTTGCCGTCTGCACCTCGTTCCCGGTGGCCGGCCATCGCAATCCCTGGATCGACGAATACAACGCGGCACGCCGCGCCTGGTCGCCATCCGGCCTCTGGACGGACTCAACCGGCGGCGAGCGGACCCATCGCGATCTCGCGGGCTTCTTTCAAGGCAGCGCCTTTCGCCTGGCGGATCCGATCATGGTCGAGACCCGCCATGACGTCAGCGTGGGCGATCTGGCGCGGCGCATCCTCACCTTCTCGTCGTCCTCGCCGCGGGCGCTGGGCGACAAGGTCGAGGCGATGCTGGAGGACGTCGAGCAGCGTCTCGCCCGCTTCAGCCACGAGGGCATGGTGAGCGAGGCCCTGATGTCGCTGGCGCAGATCGCGACCCGTTAGCGAGCGATCGATCTTCGGGAGGCAGGAAGCGAGGCAATCCAGAAAAAGCCGCCGCAAGAGCTGGATTGCCTGGCCACTTCGTTCGTCAGTCGGCGCGGAACCGACGCAGCGTCTCGCGCGAGCGCGGGGCGGACAAGTTGAACGAGCTCGAGCATTCGTCCTCGTTCTCGCCGTCCAGCAGCGGCGCGGCGCAGTGCCGGCAGAGCCGCGCCGACATGGCTGCCGCCTTGCCGCACGCCAGCACCTGACGATAGCTCGTCAGGTCGATGACGTTGCGGAGCGGCGTTACGCGTTTTTCAACCATGGCTGTTCCTCGCGGCTATCCACCGCTTATCGCAGACAAGTTTCGATCAAACGTTCAGTCCACCGATCAAATTTTAGCTGAGGAATTGGGGCCGGAAACGCAACGCCGGAG
>NZ_JAGWUA010000189.1 GCF_028868675.1 Bradyrhizobium sp. | reverse complement strand
GCGCCCCACAACAGCGCATTGTTGGCGGGCAGCCCGTTGGCGAAACGCTCGGTGTTCTCGATCAGGATGTCTCGCATCCGGTCGATGCCCTTGAGAAGGGCGATCCCGACCCGGCTCACCTTTGGCACCGGCGACAGCCGCCCGTCGGGGTGCCAGACAAAGGCGTCCGCGCTATCGAAGGAATCGGCCGCACTGCCGGCCGGGGCATTGGCCGCAAGGTGCGCCACAATGGCCTCCAGCGCGTCGGCAATCCGTGCGGCGTGGCCGTCCGTTAACGCGGCCGAAGGGCGTTTTGTCGCGGCTTTGGCTGATTTGCCGGAGGCGGGCTTTGCCGCGGTTTTACTGGGTTTTTTGGCCATCGCTCAAGTTCCTGATGGCGCAGGCTTATCGGGCCTTGGCACGTCCCGCAAGCGGCCTAAATGAAAGGGTGTCCCAGCGTTGCAATTGGGACCGCGGCCGCTATAGTCCGCGCGAATTTGCCCCGGACCGGCCCAGGCGCCTTGGCGCTGCCGGTCCATTCCCGTCTTAGCCGTTAAGGAATCCCCGATGCTGATCACCCCAGCGTATGCCCAGGCCGCAGCCGGCGGCGACGCCAACAGCATGCTGATGTCGCTGCTGCCGTTCGCGCTGATCTTCGTGATCATGTACTTCCTGATTCTGCGGCCGCAGCAGAAGAAGGTGAAGGATCATGCCGAGCTCGTGAAGAACATCCGCCGCGGCGATACCGTCGTGACCTCGGGCGGCCTCGTCGGCAAGGTCACCAAGGTCGTCGACGACGACCAGATCGAGTTCGAGATCTCCGACGGTGTGCGGGTGCGGCAGATGCGCCAGATGATCTCCGGCGTGCGCGCCAAGGGCGAGCCCGCCAAGGAAAGCTCGAAGGAAAGCGCCAAGGACGAGACTTCGGCGGGCTGATCCGCCGGCCAAGCCTCGCATTCTCCTGATCTGACAGGTTCGGTCGATGTTGTATTTCACGCGGTGGAAGGCGCTGGGGATCATCCTGACGGCGCTGATCGTGTGCCTGTGCGCGGTCCCTAACTTCTTTCCCGAGGCCCAGGTCAAGGGCTGGCCGGCGTGGGCGCAGCGGCGCCTCGTGCTCGGTCTCGACCTGCAGGGCGGCTCCTATCTGCTGCTCGAGGTCGATTCCAACTACGTGAAGAAGGAAAAGCTCGACCAGATCCGCGACGACGTCCGTCGCGTGCTGCGCGAGGCCAAGATCGGCTACACCGGCCTGTCGACCAAGGGCGATGCCGTCGAGGTCCGCGTCAAGGATAGTGACCTCGGCAATGCGCTCTCCAAGATCCGTGAGCTCTCGCAGCCGCTCGGCGGGCTGCTCGGCTCCAACGGCCAGCGCAGCCTGGAAGTGGCCGACGCCGGTGGCGGCCTGATTCGGCTGACCGTACCGCAGGCGGCGATCACCGAGCGGGTTCGCCAGACCATCGAGCAGTCGATCCAGATCGTCGAGCGCCGCGTCAACCAGCTCGGCACCGTCGAGCCGGTGATCCAGCGCCAGGGCACCGACCGCATCCTGGTCCAGGTGCCGGGCCTGCAGGACCCGACGCGGCTGAAGGAGCTGCTCGGCAAGACCGCGAAGATGGAATTCCGCATGGTCGACACCTCGGTGCCGCCCGACCAGGCGCAGCAGGGCCGGCTGCCGCCGGACTCCGAGCTCCTGATGAGCGCGAGCGCACCGAAGGTGCCCTATGTGGTCAAAAAGCAGGTGCTGGTCTCCGGCGGCGACCTCACCGACGCGCAGCCCGGCTTCGACCAGCGCACCAGCGAACCCGTCGTCAACTTCAAGTTCAATACTGCCGGCGCACGCAAGTTCTCCCAGGCCACGACCGAGAATGTCGGCCTGCCGTTCGCGATCGTGCTCGACAACGAGGTGATCTCCGCGCCGGTGATCCGCGAGCCGATCACCGGCGGGCAGGGCCAGATTTCCGGCAGCTTCACCGTGCAGTCGGCCAACGACCTCGCGATCCTCTTACGCGCCGGTGCGCTGCCGGCGCCGCTGACGGTGATCGAGGAGCGCACCGTCGGTCCTGGTCTCGGCCAGGACTCGATCGAGAAGGGCGAGCTTGCGGCTTACGTCGGCTCGATCATGGTCATCGTGTTCATGCTCTTGACCTACCGCCTGTTCGGCCTGTTCGCCAACATCGCGGTGGCGATCAACGTCGCGATGATCTTCGGGCTGTTGTCGCTGCTCAACGCCACGCTGACGCTGCCCGGCATCGCCGGCATCGTGCTCACGGTCGGTATCGCGGTCGACTCCAACGTGCTGATCTACGAGCGCATCCGCGAAGAGTTGCGCGGCGGCCGCAACGCGATCTCGGCGATCGACGCCGGGTTCAAGCGGGCGCTCGCGACCATTCTCGACTCCAACATCACGACTTTCATCGCCGCTGCGGTGCTGTTCTACATCGGCACCGGCCCGGTGCGCGGCTTCGCCGTGACGCTCGGCATCGGCATCCTCACCACGGTTTTCACCGCTTTCACGCTGACCCGGCTGATCGTCGCCGGGTGGGTGCGGTGGAAGCGGCCGCAGAGCGTGCCGATCTAGGAGCCTGATCGTGACTCACTACGTTCTCATCGGGCTCGGCATCCTGATCGCCATCCTCACCGTGGTCGCCGCGTTCGGCTTGCTGCCGTCGCTGCGCATCGTCCCCGACGACACTCACTTCGATTTCACGCGCTTCCGCCGCATCAGCTTCCCGGTCTCGGCGGCGCTGTCGATCGTCGCGATCACGCTGTTCTTCACCCACGGCCTGAATTTCGGCATCGACTTTCGCGGCGGCACGCTGCTGGAGGTGAAGGCGAAGTCCGGCGCCGCCGACATTGCCGCGATGCGCACCTCACTCGACGCGCTCCGTCTCGGCGAGGTGCAGCTGCAGCAGTTCGGCGGTCCGGAGAACGTCCTGATCCGCGTTGCGGAGCAGCCCGGCGGCGATGCCGCGCAGCAGGAGGCGGTGCAGAAGGTGCGCGGCGCGCTCGGCGACTCCGTCGACTACCGCCGCGTCGAGGTCGTCGGGCCGCGCGTGTCCGGCGAACTGCTGGCTTTCGGGATGATCGGCCTGATGCTCGCGATCGTCGCGATCCTGGTCTATCTCTGGTTCCGCTTCGAATGGCAGTTCGCGCTGGGCGCCATGATCGCCAACGTGCACGACATCGTGCTGACCATCGGCTTCATGTCGATCAGCCAGGTCGATTTCGACCTGACCAGCATCGCCGCGCTGCTGACGATCTTGGGCTATTCGCTCAACGACACCGTCGTCATCTACGACCGTATCCGCGAAATGCTGCGGCGCTACAAGAAGATGCCGATGCCGCAGCTGCTCAACGAGTCCATCAACTCGACGCTGTCGCGCTCGATCATCACCCATGTCACCGTGACGCTGGCGCTGCTGGCACTGCTGGTGTTCGGCGGCCACGCCATCCACAGCTTCACGGCGGTGATGATGTTCGGCGTGGTGCTGGTCGGCACCTATACCTCGATCTTCATCGCGGCGCCGATCCTGATCTATCTCGGCGTCGGGACTCACCGCGAAGACGCTGCGGATACCTCGGCAAAGAAAAACCGGCCATGATCCGAACGGCGTGCTCCCGCGTTAGGATTTCGGGGGCAGGAGGCTGATCGGACGACGCGCATGGCCGGCGATCCCAACGCACCGCATTTCCCGCGCTCGGCGCCGATCGACGCGTACGGCAAGGGCGGCTTCGCCTTTGCCGGTATGTCGCATCGCGGCTCGCTGCTCTGCCTCCCGGACGCGATCTGGGCTTGGGATGTGACGGAACCCGCACAGATCGACCGCTATTCGCTGGACAAGGTCTTTGCGGCCGCCAACAGCATCGATACCCTGCTGGTCGGCACGGGAACCGGGATCTGGCTGCCGCCGCCCGAATTGCGCCAGGCGCTGAAGGCGGTGAGGGTGGTGCTGGACACGATGCAGACGGGACCGGCCGTGCGCACCTACAACATCATGATCGGTGAGCGTCGCCGCGTCGCCGCCGCCCTGATCGCGGTGCCATGAGCGCAGCCGCCCCTGACGATGCCGCGGCGTTCTGCGCCGACCTCGTGCGCAACCATGATTTTGCGCGCTACGTCTCGACCCTGTTCGTGCCGGCCGCGGCGCGCCGCGGGCTGCTCGCGCTCTATGCCTTCAATGTCGAGATCGTCCGGGTCCGCGACCACGTAAGCCAACCGCTGCCGGGTGAAATCCGCCTGCAATGGTGGACCGACATGCTGGCCGGCCACGTCCATGGCAGTGCCGAGGGCAATCCAGTGGCAGCCGAGTTCCTGCTCGCCATCCGTGAGTTCGATCTTCCGGTCGAGCCGCTGTCGCTGCTGGTCGAGGAGCATCAGTTCGACCTCTACAACGATCCGATGCCGACCATGGCGGCGCTGGAGGGCTATCTCACCGACACCTGCGCGGCGCTGTTCGCATCGGCGGCCCGGATTGCCGGGGCATTTCCTGCGGCCGTCGATCATCTGGCGCGACATGCGGGGCTCGCTTATGGCCTCGTGCAGGTGCTCGCCGGCCTGCCGCGCGACGCCTCGCGCCGCCAGCTCTTCCTGCCGCAGCAGCTTCTGGACAGCCACGGCTGCGGCATCGAGGAGGTGTTTGCCGGCCAGGAGACGTCACGGCTGCGCGCGGTCCTCAATGAGTTGGCGGGCGAAGCGCGGCAGCATCTTGCAACGGCATTGTCGCTGCTTGCGGAACTGCCGCCGGCGGCGCGACCCGTGTTCCTGCCGCTGGCGCAAGCGCGCCGCGACCTTGAGCACCTATCCCGCGCAGATCGCAATCCCTTCCTGCCGCTTCCGGTATCGCGGCTGCGAACCCTGTGGACGACGTGGCGGGCGTCGCGGTCGCGGGAATTTACCAGGTAGCGGCGGCCATATCGCAGGGCCACATCGCCGGGCCCTGGCAAATGCTCTATGCTGTCCTATGGCCGATGTGCCCCAGACCCTCTCGCCCGCGACGCCGGATCCGGCCGCCGACCTGACCGGCCTTGCGGTCGCGCCGGCCGACATCCACGCCGCGGTGGAGGTGGTTCGAGGCGCCATCGCCGAGACGCCCTGCAATTACAGCCGGACGCTCAGTGCCATCTGCGGCTGCGACATCTGGCTCAAGTTCGAGAACCTGCAGTTCACGTCCTCGTTCAAGGAGCGCGGCGCGCTCAATCGCCTGACCGCGCTGTCGGACGGGGAGCGGCGACGCGGCGTGATCGCGATGTCGGCGGGCAACCACGCCCAGGGCGTCGCCTATCACGCCAGGCGCCTCGGCGTTCCCGCAACCATTGTCATGCCCGTGGGCACGCCGATGGTGAAGATCGAGAACACGAGGCATCTCGGCGCCGAGGTGATCGTGACGGGCGCGACGCTGGAGGAAGCGGCCGAGTTCGCCCGCGCCCATGGCGAGGCGCACGGGATGATCTTCGTCCATCCCTACGACGATCCGCTGATCATCGCAGGCCAGGGCACCGTCGGGATCGAGATGCTTGCCGCGGTACCCGAGCTCGATACGCTGATCGTGCCGATCGGCGGCGGCGGCCTGATCAGCGGCGTCTCGATCGCGGCCAAGTCGATCAAGCCCTCGCTGCGGATCATGGGCGTGCAGGCCTGGCTCTACCCGTCGATGTACAACGCCATCCACGAGGCCAATTTGCCGATGCGCGGCGACACGCTGGCCGAAGGCATTGCGGTGAAGTCGCCGGGCCGGATCACGACCGAGATCGTTCGCCGCCTGGTCGATGACATCGCGCTGGTGAACGAGGCCGAGTTCGAACGCGCGGTCGCGAGCCTGATTTCGATCGAGAAGACCGTGGTGGAGGGCGCGGGCGCGGCAGGACTCGCCGCGATCATGTCCGATCCGTCGCGTTTCGCCGGCCAGAAGGTCGGCCTGATCCTGAGCGGCGGGAACATCGACACGAGGCTGATCGCCTCGGTCCTGACCCGCGAGCTCGCCCGCGAGGGACGGCTTACCCAGTTGTCGCTCGACATTCCCGACCGGCCCGGCCAACTCGCCGTGGTGGCGACGCTGCTGGCCGATGCCGGTGCCAACATCATCGAGGTCTCGCATCAGCGAACCTTCTCCGAGCTGCCCGCCAAGGCGACGTTGCTGCAGCTCGTGATCGAGACGCGCGATCGCGGGCATCTCGACGAGGTCCTGGCGAAGCTTGCCGCCTCGGGCCTGCACGTGCACGGGATGTGAGTGGGGCCGCTAGCCCGCCGGCAGGTCGGCCCCGAAATTGAAGCGATCGCGCAGGTTCTTGCGCTGCTCGAGGATGTCCTTGAGGAACGCGCGGTCCTGGTCGTTCTTCATCATCGGCTCGATCAGGTCGATCTGGTTCATCGCCACCAGCTGCAGGATCTCGGTGCGCGGCCTGCCGCTCGTGTCGCGCGGCAGGGCGTGGACGACCTGAATGTGTTCGGGCGGCTTGGGGCCATTGGCCGCCGCAAGCTGATCGCGGAGCTGGTTCTCGAGCGCCGCCTGATCTGCCTCGACGAAGGCATAGAGCCCGACGCCGGCGCGGCGGTCGGCGAAGGCGACGATCGCGGTGTCGCGCACGGCGGGATGTTTCCGGATCAGGTCGGTCAGCACCGGCGCATCGTTGACGAGCCGGCGACCGCCGCCTTCGCGGTCGGTGAAATTGAACAGCCCGCGCGTGACCGCGCGATAGATCTTCTTGCCGGTGGCGAGCCAGAGGCTTGCGGCGAACGACTTTCGCGCCAGGACCTTGCGCTCCCGCGCCGTCAGCGCGTCCGGCGCGTAGGTGCGCTTGTGCTTGAGGAGGTGGCGGAGATCCTCATAGGCCGCGATGCGGTACAACCGGCCGCGGCGCTTGAAGCAGGCGGCGAGCTGGAAGTCGGTCAGATAGGCGCGTCCGTCACGGCCGACCAGCCAGTTCTGCTCCTTGGCGAGATCATTGTGACAGATGCCGGCGCGGCGCAAACGGCGCAGGGCCTGCTTGGCGGAACGAAAATAGGCGACGTCGCCGTGCGGCTTTGCCAGATGCAGCGCCGCGCCGTCGACGAAGCCGCGCACCAGCGCGCGCCGTCCCGACCACAACAGCTCCGGGCCGACGTTCAGGCCTTTGGCGAGAGTGAGTGCGTGCCGCTCGCGGGCGAACAGGTGGCGTGCGAGCAGGAACGACCACCAGGGCACCTGATCGAGCCGGCGCAAGACTGCATCGACCTCGCCGTTCTCGCCGCGGAAGCGGCCGCGCTCGACGGTCGAGAACACGTCGCGCTTGAGCAGCACGCCCTCGGTCCAGCGCGCCGAGAGCACCGCGGCGTCTTCTTTGGGAAGGCTCATGGAGGGCTCACGCCGCAGCAGCGATGGTCAGGTGGTCGGCGATCCAGCGATCGAGATCGGCCAAGGCCCGCGCGCTGAGCGCCTGCTTCCTGGCGACCGTCTTCTCGCTGCCGCGCAGCCGGGTGCCGTCGGGCTTTTTCGTCGGCGCACTGGCGAGCGGCGGAAACAGGCCGAAATTGATGTTCATCGGCTGGAACGAGCGCGTGCCCGGCTCGATGGTCTCGATATGACCGCCGGTGATGTGCCCGAGCAGCGATCCCAGCGCCGTCGTCGGAGGCGGACTGGAGAGCGTCTGACCATGAGCATCGGCCGCGGCATGGAGGCCCGCGATCAGGCCGATGCTGGCCGATTCCACATATCCCTCGCAGCCCGTCATCTGGCCGGCAAAACGCAGCCGCGGCTGCGCGCGCAGGCGCAACTCACCGTCGAGCAGCTTAGGCGAGTTGAGGAAGGTGTTGCGGTGCAGGCCGCCGAGGCGGGCGAATTCTGCCTTCTCCAGTCCCGGGATGGTGCGGAAGATGCGCTGCTGCTCGCCATACTTCAGCTTGGTCTGGAAGCCGACCATGTTGTAGAGCGTGCCGAGCTTGTTGTCCTGGCGCAGCTGCACGATCGCGTAGGGCTTTGTCGCGGGATCGCGCGGATTGGTGAGCCCGACCGGCTTCATCGGTCCGTGGCACAGCGTCTCCGGACCGCGTTCGGCCATCACCTCGATCGGCAGGCAGCCGTCGAAATAGGGCGTGCTGGTTTCCCAGTCCTTGAACTCAGTCTTGTCGCCGGCGATCAACGCGGCGACGAAGGCGTCATACTGCGCCTTCGTCATGGGGCAGTTGAGATAGTCGGCGCCATTGCCGCCGGGACCGACCTTGTCGTAGCGCGACTGGAACCAGGCGACCGACATGTCGATGCTGTCGCGATGCACGATCGGCGCGATCGCATCGAAGAAGGCGAGCGCGCTTTCGTCGGTCAGCGCGCGGATGGCGTCCGCCAGCGGCGCCGAGGTGAGGGGACCGGTCGCGACGATGACGTTGTCCCATTCGGCCGGCGGCAGGCCAGCGACCTCGCCGCGGGAGATCTCGATCAGGGGATGGTCGTTGAGCGCCTTGGTCACGGCTGCCGAAAAGCCTTCGCGATCGACCGCCAGCGCGCCGCCCGCGGGCACCTGGTTGGCATCGGCCGCGCGCATGATCAGCGAGCCCAGCCGGCGCATCTCCGCATGCAGGAGGCCGACGGCATTGTTGGCCGCGTCGTCGGAGCGGAACGAGTTCGAGCAGACGAGCTCGGCGAGGCCGTCGGTGCGGTGCGCTTCCGTCATGCGGTCCGGCCGCATCTCGTGCAGCAGCACCCGCACGCCGGCTCTGGCGACCTGCCAGGCGGCTTCCGAGCCGGCGAGGCCCGCGCCGACGATGTGCACGGCCTTGGATTGGGGTCCTGTCATGGGCGCGACAGGTAGCGCTTTTCGGCGCGAAGTGAAATCGCGGAGATCGGAGTTTTCCGGCCCGGATACGACAACGCCCGCACGAGGCGGGCGCTATCGGTGGATCCGGTCGGCGGCCGCGTTTCAGCCCTTGTAGTGGCCAGCGGCGACGCGCGGGATATCCGAGCGATCGAGGCCGATATCAGCCAACTCGCGATCGCTGAGCTGGGACAGCTCGGCAATATTGCGCTGATAGTCCCGGAACGCGTGGATCATGCGAATGAGCGAGAGCAGCATGGTAGTCTCCTGTAGTTCGATTCAGCCCTTGACCCGAGCTTTATCGTTGAAATGAATATAGCTCACCTGTTGCATTGCAGAAGTTTAAATGTTGCGCTGCAGCTACGCGCGAAATGCATGGCATTGGTAAGGAACGATTAACGGGTTGGAAAGGCTCCGATGTGGTCGGTGACGCGCTTGAAGAGACATCAAAAAATACTGTAAACTCAGTGCTATATAAGAAGGGTCAAGCTAAGAT
>NZ_JAGWUA010000188.1 GCF_028868675.1 Bradyrhizobium sp. | reverse complement strand
GAGCAAGGCATCCCCCGCCGGCAGAAATTCGAGATCATCGAGGCCAACGCAACGCAGGCAAGCCGGGCCTGGATTCTCCATCATCAGGAGGTCGCCGGTGCCGCCGCACCGATGGCATCTCCACTCATCGTTCAATGGCTGGATGACCACCAGTTCCGGGGCGCGGCTTGCTTTTTCCACCAGACGTTCGCGCTTCTTTTCGGAAAGCTCCGGCGAGACCCAATGCGTCCGATACGACGCCTCGATTGCAGGATTTCCACTCCGGCTGAAACGCAACATCTGGCGCCGCGGCGTACGTGCCACATACACCGTCTGGCTCGCGTTCAGTCCTCTGGCGGTCGCCCATGACCGAAAAAGCTTCATGGCCTCCGAGATGCGCGGCAGGTTGGTCCGGACGACTCTCTCGAGGTAATCGATCTGTCCACGGCGCCAGCGCTCCACCGCTTCAGGATCAAGCCAGCCGATCCCGACGAGGACGTCGATGGCGCTCACAAAACGCCGGGCGGCAAGCGCCTCTTCCGCCGCCCTGGCGACACGATCAGCGAGTGGAACCCTGTTATTCCGGCTCATTCTGTGCTCGAACTTGCCGTTCGCGCGCGGCAAGGTCAACGTCATCCGCCCAAGGCCGACACATGCTCCAGATCCTGCCGACGCTGCTTTGCACGCCGTTCGTAGGTGGCCTGATTCTTCGTGGCGACCAACGTGTGAGGGCTGCCGCGCCTTTCGGTCGCAAGATCGAGGTCACACGCCGCCCTTCGGACGCTGTCTTCGACATGGCTCCTCCGCGCCGCAAGCCGCGCATCGGTTCTGCTCGCCGCCGTCAGAAGACCGACGACGAAGCCCGGTTTCACGGGCGCCGGCCGGGTCCAGGGGGCGACCTCCTGTTGATTCGTCGGGGCGCCCGGTGCGGCCTCGATCAAGGCTGCGCCGATCTGCGCGAGGTCGGCCGTTGCACCCGTTGACGCCGTGACGCAGCGCAGCAGCAGATCGCCGCAAGCGCTGAGATGCGCCGAAGCGTTACGCGCGACGATCCGCATCAGCAGCTCCGTCGCACGCGGGGCCGCAAGCAGGGCGGCCGCGCGCACGATCGCGGCGTTGTCGGGCGCGGCATAATGACCTTCGGCGGACACGCCGGCGAGAAACGCATCGACGCGTTCCACGTTCCCCAACCGGACTTGCAGATCGAGCATCCGGCTGGCGCCGGTATCGTCCTCTTCGCGCCAGCTGCCACGAGGCCAGGAGCGCAGCATGTGCCGTGAAAGCTCGTCAGCCTCGCGCCATAGCGGCGACCGGATCGCGGCCTTGCTCGTCTCCCAGCGCGCCGTCAGATTTTCGAGATACGGCAGCGTCGTGGGGAGGCCGGCCTGATTCAGCACCGCGAGCCTCCGCGCCGCTGGCCACAACACCAAGCCGGCTCGGCGGTAGGTGCGCTCGAAGGATGCCCCCTCATTGCCTGTCGCCTCGTGAAAATGCTGCTCGTCCGGTGCCAGATCCTCGAAAGCATCGGACGGACACAGTTCATCCTCGGCGAATGGAAAATCACCGAGCCCGGCCTCGCCGCCATCCGGTCGCCGCCATTCCGAAAGGACCAGCCCCCGGTCGATGACCTCAACGACCTCGAATTCCCCGTCCCCGTCTTCTTCCTCGTCTCGACTTCAGCGACGACGGCGATAGTAGCCGGTATGTTCGGCGCTGCCGCTCTCTTCGATCGACACGAGGGCGAGGTGGAGATCGCAATCCGCCTCCGCGGCGGCCTCGACCAGCACGGACGCAGAGCCCGCGTCGGCCCCCTTGAGAGCGCTGAACGATAGCTCCGCCGGCGTGTAGGCGTGCTCCAAGGGTAGGATCAGCTTGTCGGGCTCGTCCTCAGCGCCCGCCCAGCTCCGCAGCACCTTCACCACGCGCATGTGCTCCTCGCGATAGTCGGGCGCCTTCAGCGCCCGCTTCTTGCCGACGAAATGCACATTATAGACCAGGGCCAGGCGACACCCCGTCGTGATGGGACGCACCTCGTGCACGCAGTCGGCATAGAAGGCTGCGAAGCCGACTTGCGACGGCTCCTCCGCGCGGAGGTCGAGCACCACTTCGCGGCCGAGATGCTTGATGACCAATTCGCCGCCGCTGTGGGTCGAGGGCAGCACGATCACCATCGTCGCGAACATGCCGGGGACCTTCTCCGTATCGCGGTGGTCGACGAAGAAGCTGCCGGCATCGTAGACAAGAAGCTTGTAGAAGTCGGCCGCGACCGGCTCGCTCACACCGAGCCCGAGGGCCGTGTCGGCGACGAGTGCGGCCAGTGTTTTCTCCCAGTGACACCCTCCGATCCGGACCTTGGCGGAATCGACCTGCCAAGTTCTCCGGACTTCGCGATCGACCACCGTCTCCTCACCCCGTCCATGGGGTGCCGCCTCGGCGATTGCGGCGAGCCGCTCGGCCTGAACGGGCAGGATCGGAAAGGCGAGCCTGCCCACGCCATCGACGTCGATCGTCGGCATGAAGATTTCCCGAATTCCGCCGGTGCAAAAGTCACCCGGCCGCTCGACCGAACGAAGGATGTTGAGCAACGTGGTGCCGATCGACGACATGAGATAACTCCCGGCAAGCTGGACAGCGTTTCGTGAACGATCGTCAAGTCGACGTGCTGGGCCTTCAGGAAATGATGCGCAGCGAACGCACGCGTGAGAAATTGCGGTCGTGCGTCACCAGGGCGGCCGCGTTGATCGCCAATGCGCTGGCCGCTTGAACGGCGTCTGCCAGTTTGAGGCGGAGCGACGCCCGCAGTCTTGCCGCGCTCTCCGCAATGTCGACGTCAAGCGCGACCGATTGCCACGATTCGAGGATCGCACGGTAACGCCGTGCCAGCGCCTCATCGGCCGCCTGCAGAGGTCCGGTCAACACCTCGGCGACAGTGATGGTCGTTACTGCGAAGCGCAAGTGCCCGGCTCCATGAGCTTCGAAGAGCGGCTTGAAGCGCGGCCCGAATTTCGGGTGCCCCTCGAGGAAGTAAATGACGGGTGCCGAATCGATGAGAACCAGCGCATCCTCCGGCAAGTCCCCAAAATCTAGCGGCTCCATTCGGCACGCAGCTTTCGAAGTGTGCGGGTGCTATTATCTCCCCACAGCCCGCGACCGGATCCCTCGACCGGCGTCAGCGGCTGCTGGCGCAAGGCGGCGCCATACGCGTCGATCGGGACTAGCGCTGCAACTGGACGGCCATGTCTGGTAATGATCGTCGAACGCCCCTGCTCGGCCGCATCGAGCAGATCCGGGAGCTGATTGCGAGCTTCTTCCGCGCCCTTGCGCAAGATGAGGTTCACCATGCTTGTCTCCAGGAAAAGCTGTACAGAACCGTACAGTTTCAGTCAATGGCATCCGGCGCGTCGCGGACCGCACTGGCTCTCCACACCGACCGTATTTATCGGCCCCGAGCTTCACCGGGGGACCGACGGCGAATGGCGACGCCATGGCCGAGTCCAACGCGGCAATCAAATCGTAACGATGTCGGTGATTGGGCGCGAGAACGATACGAGGACTTCCCTTTCGCCTCCAAAGATTGATGGAGATCGAAAGATCGTCAGTCTTCCACCGACATCCGCAAAGTTCGCAGTTTTGTTCTGAATGGTGGCAATTTGGCGCTCCCTAGCGGAATCGAACCGCTCTCTCCACCGTGAAAGGGTGGCGTCCTGACCGATAGACGAAGGGAGCTAAACGCGCCGTGCCGAAACCCGACCGAGTCATGCCCGGGGGTCTGCGGCGGGCGAACGTATAGTGGCCTTTGGCCGGGGGAGCAAGCCATTCAGGCGCCCCGTCGAAGGCAGCTGACGAGCGAATCCGGCCTGCCCTACCCGGGAATGTTCGGAGGCGATTTCAACGGTTTCTTAGGGTTCCCTGCGATAGCGCTAGAGCGGGAGATTGTTCAGCGATGGCCCTGACCAAGAAGCGCGAGGTGCGCAAGCGCATGTCCAAGCACGCCTGGATCACGCTCGACGGCGGGTTCGCGGCGCGCCATTGCCTGGTGGCGGATATCTCCAGCTCCGGTGCCAAGATCGCGCTGGACGAGGACGCCAGCCAGTTGCCCGGCGTGATCCGGCTCGCCTTTGCGCGCGACGCGCGCACCGGACGGAGCTGCCACGTGGTGTGGCGGCGCGGCAAATTGGCGGGCATCAAGTTCATCTGACGGTCGCGGAGCGCGCGCCCGGCGATCTCAGCCCCAACGCTTGCCGCGCATCAGCGTGTCGGACGGTCGTTCCCCGAACACGGCCTTGTAGAGCAGCGAAAACTCGCCCATGTGCCAGAAGCCGTTTGCGACGGCCGCCCCCTTGATGGTCACTCCGGGGAGCCCGAGGTTGAGGCAGCAATGCGTGGACCAGAGCCGCTTGAGCCGCAAATATTGGTGCAGGCTCATGCCGTGAACGGCGTTGATGGCGGTCTGCAGGGTCCGAATGGAGACGCCGAGGTTGCGCGCGAGTTCCTCGCTGTAGAGCGGGGTTGCCGGCACCTCGCGGACCAGTTCGTCGAGACGCGCGGCAAGCCGCAGGTGCTTCGTGAACGACATCGGGCTTGGCCGCAGCGCCTGCTGCGACACCAGCACGCCGTCGAGCGCGGCCAGCAGGCTCTCCTCCATCGCTCGAGCCGAATGGGCAAACTCCCTCACCTCCGTGCAGACCGAAGCAAGTCCGGCGATGTTGAAGAGAATCGATTGCAGCCGGGCCATCCGCTCCGGTGACGCCGGCAAAATCTCGAAGCCCCGCTCGAAATCGGCCCAGCCCCTGTTTTGCATGTCGGAGTGAAGGCGCAACATCACGCAGGTATTCGGCTGAGGCTCCAGCGTGCGTGTCGGCACCACGCCGCGAAACAACGCCACGCTCGAGTCCGTGATCGACTGCCCGTTGATCTCGGCGTAAGCGTCTCTCGAGAGCGGAACGACCAGGGCTGCGCCCGGCGCGCCCATGTCCGCTTCGAGCCGTCGGGCAAAGGACCTCTGCATCACCAGGCGGCTCGTCGGTAGCGCCAGAGCCGCCCGCGAAACGGACACGTTGTCGGGGTCGAGGGGGATACTCGTTCCGCCGCCGATCACGTCGTTTGGGCGAAACTCCTCGAAACTCGAGAAGTGCTCATAGACCAGGACCGGGGATGCCTTGAGTTCGCGGACCGGCATGTTCGTGCAATTCTATCGAATACAACCCAGTTCTTCTTCGCGGACGTTCCGATTTGCAAGGAGATGGATACCCACTTTGGGTAGTCAGGGCGTCTCCGAGCCGGTAAGACGGGACGCATGATGGCAGCAGGGAGGAGCAATGCCGGCCGGCCGCGGAAAGAAGGCGAATGACCGCATTCGCGCGGTGTCGCGACACTCGCTGGCATACATCCTGTGTGCGATCAGCGAGTTGTTTCG
Organism: Bradyrhizobium sp.; assembly: GCF_028868675.1. Lineage (GTDB taxonomy): Bacteria > Pseudomonadota > Alphaproteobacteria > Rhizobiales > Xanthobacteraceae > Bradyrhizobium. The sequence goes on along the minus strand of NZ_JAGWUA010000188.1, from coordinate 3,875 downwards.
CCACTACGAGTTCGACCCGCTCGACCTGCTCGTCATTCACGCCGTCCTGAACGCGAACGTCATCAACGTCATGAAGGATGCCGATCTGGACGAGCGCTTCGGCAGCATCGATGCGGTCGAGCCCGACTCGATCAAGCGCGGCGTCTCGCGGGCGGCGCTGTCGCGCTTCCTCAATCTGCCGCTGGAGACCATCAGGCGGCGCGCGGCGCGCCTCAAGCGCGTCGGCATCCTCGCCGAAGGGCCGGAGGGCCTGATCGTGACGGAAGGCAACCAATTCAGGTTCGGCGACAACCACTACCTGCAGAAGACGAACATCCTGCTGGTGCGCAAGCTGCTGCGCGATCTCGCCAGCGTCGGCGTCAAAGGCCCCGACGACCTCTAGAGATGGCGACGTCGGCCCGCCTGCCGGCGCGGCACCAAGCCGGCCGGCGGCGCAAAAAAGCCGCTAGCCTTGGGGGAGCTAGCGGCTGACGGGGGGATCGTAGCGTAGGGGCTACGCACTGCCCCGTTTAGCCGGGTGCATCCGCCGCAGCTTGATCCACGTCAAGGAATGCCCAATGCCTGCCGCCTTGCATCCGCATGGCTGCCATGTCCCGGCCCAATTGCGGGACCAGCCTTGCGCCGTCCGAGCCTCTCGCCCGGCCTTCGTTGTGGACTGTGCTTCATGCGATGGGGGATCGAATGACCATCGACAAGATCACCTGGGATAGGGTCGGCCGGGTCACCGAACCCGGACGCTACATGTACACCTTCGGCTGGCTCACGATCACGGCCAGCGATCTCGACATCTGGCTGCATTACCCGCGCGCGGCGTTCACACTGCTCGCACACGGTCCGCGAGAGGATTCCGCAAGCGAGGAATTCCATCTCGGCGCATTCGACGTTTCGCCGGACGCGCAATATCCAAGCAGTACATTTGCGGATGCGTGCGCAGACGAGCAGCACGTGCACTAACCCGCGATAAACAGCCCTTCCCATACTTCTACCTCAGGCTGACGGGATGGACCGGGCCTCGAGTCGTAGAGCAAGGAATGGGGGGCCGCATGATCGGGATGTTTCAGAACTTGCGGATCGGGGCCAACGTCGGAACCGATGGCACGCTCGTTGCCTCGATGCATGGCGAAGCAAGGATCTCCACGAAACTCTTTGATCTGATTGGAAAATCGCGATCGCAATGCTCCGTGCGGGTCTCCGAGGGTCACGCTTGTGCGATTTGATTGCCAGGGAGTCGCGGATGATGCGCAGTCGCTGGTGCGGATATACGGAATCCGCCGGGGCTGCTGACGAGCCTGGAGCCTGCCATGACAGAACGTCGCACGGGCTCAAGTGGATTACATCGCCAAGGGAACCTATTTTCGGTCGATGTATCTGCTCGAAGCGTTACCCACCGTGATCGGAACCGCCGCCATCGCGCCGGCCCTTCTGATGCTGTGGCTCGTCATCGCCGCCGAAGAGCGCCCCGGACCGCCGGCCCAGGTCTGGACCGCCTTCCTGCTCGGGGCAGCGAGCATTTCATTGCTCGGGCTGGTACGCGCGCCCTTTGCCGCGATGGTCGCCGCTCCCGACAATCCCTGGGTCGCGCTCGCCATGCGTTCGGTGTTCGGCGTCGCACTGCCGGAAGAAGCGGTGAAGGTCCTGGCCATCGTGGCGGTCTCGGCCAGGCGGCGGACCTTCGCCAATCCGATGGACACGGTAGTCTACGGCGCGGCGGTCGGGCTCGGCTTCGCCGCCTATGAGAACCTCGCCTATCTCGTGCAGCATGCCGACATGTGGCGCTCGCTCGCGGCGCTGCGCAGCGTGCTGACGGTCCCGTTCCACGGCGCGCTCGGCATCATCGCCGGCGCCTATCTCGCGATCGGACGCTCCGGCACCGCCCTCGGGGCCAACCGCCACAACCGCGACTGGGCCCGTTTCTCGAGCCGCGTGCTGATGCTGATGGGCCCGCTGGCACTGCATGCGGGCTTCGACTTTCCCCTGCTGACGCTGCAGCGCAATCCGGATCTCGACCCGGGCTTGCGGAATTGGCTGGGGACAGCGAGCATCCTGGTCGGCGTCGGCGCGATTGCGTTTGCCATCCGCCTGATCCGCCGCGTCGCCCGCCACCACGCCCCGCGCACCGAGATCGCACGCGCGCGCCTCAGCCAGTTGCGCCGGATGTGGGCGCTGCTGCTCGCCGGCGGCGGCGCCGGCTTCGTCGGCCTCGCCTTCGTGCTGACCTCGATCCATCACTGGCTGGTCAATCCCGAACGCAACGTGGCGCTGGTGCTGATCCCGATCGGCTTCACCTCGATCCTGCTCGGCATCGCCCTGTTGATCGTCACGACCGCAATCTACGTTCTCGGCCGCAATCGCATCCGCACCAGCGCGGAAGGTTTTTCGTCCGCGCCCCGCGGCGGCTAGCGGGGGATGGCAACCGTGTCGTGCGCGCACTAGATTGACGACATGCGCACGCGATCCTGCAGCGCCTGGAGGCCTCCATGACTTCTCCCGACGAGTTCGAAAAATTGCAGTCCGCCATGAGCCAAGCAGTCAAGCAGCACTGGAAGGCCTTCCTGTTCGAGGGGATCCTGCTCGCTGTGTTAGGCGTGGCCGCGCTGATCGTGCCGCCGCTCGCAAGCCTCGCCATCACCATCTTCCTCGGCTGGATGTTTCTGATCAGCGGCATCGGCGGCCTGATCGTCACCTTCTGGGCGCGCAACATGCCGGGCTTCTGGTGGTCGCTGATCTCGGCCGCTCTCGCCGTGCTCGCCGGCGGCGTTCTGCTGGCACGGCCGGCCCAGGCGGTGCTCACGCTGACCATCGTGGTCGGTGCGTATTTCCTCGCCGAAGGCGTCGCCACCATCATGTACGCACTGGAGCATCGCCGCGAGCTGACCGGGCGCTCGTCGTGGCTCGTGATCTCCGGCATCGTCGACATCGCGATCTCGTTCATGGTCATCACGGGATTGCCGAGCTCGGCGGAATGGGCGATCGGCATCCTCGTCGGCATCAACCTCCTGTTCGGCGGCGCGACCCTGATCGGCATGGCCATGGCGGCGCGCAACGGCAACACCTGAGCGGTCTCGTTGCATTCGCCGCCGATTTGGGGGTGACAAGCCGAAACGGCTGGGCTATAGACCGCGCCCATGATCAACCGCGCCACCAGCTATTATTGGTACTTTAGCTTCGACAGCTCGCTGGCGGCGGGAGGATCGCGCTCAATCTGACACATTGCAGCAGGACATCCGAACAGCCGCCAGGACCTGGCGGCTTTTTCGTTTGCCGGCAGGTCTCTCAACGAACAGGAGCCCGCCGTGCTGAGCACGACAGACGATCTTCGCATCCGAGAACTGAAAGAGCTGAACACGCCGGACGAGGTGATGCGCGAAGTCCCGCGCACGCTCACGGCGACGCGCGTGGTGATGGCCGCGCGCAATTCCATCCACGCGATCCTGAACGGACAGGACGACCGGCTTCTGGTGGTCGTCGGCCCCTGCTCGGTCCACGATCCCAAGGCCGCGATCGACTATGCCGAGCGCCTCGCGGCGTTGCGCGAGGATCTCGCGAGCGAACTCGAGGTCGTGATGCGGGTCTATTTCGAGAAGCCGCGCACCACGGTCGGCTGGAAGGGGCTGATCAACGATCCCGACCTCGACGGCAGCTTCGACATCAACAAGGGCCTGCGGCTGGCGCGCACCGTGCTCTCGGCCGTCAACAATCTCGGCCTGCCCGCGGGCACCGAATTCCTCGACATGACGACGCCGCAATACATCGCCGACCTCGTCTCATGGGCCGCGATCGGCGCCCGCACCACCGAAAGCCAGATCCATCGCGAACTGGCATCGGGGCTGTCGTGCCCGGTCGGCTTCAAGAACGGCACCGACGGCAGTGTCCAG
>NZ_JAGWUA010000370.1 GCF_028868675.1 Bradyrhizobium sp. | reverse complement strand
AAGGACATCAAGGAGCAGGACGTCTACATGGGCGACATCCCGCTCATGACGATGAACGGCACCTTCATCGTCAACGGCACCGAGCGCGTCATCGTCTCGCAGATGCACCGTTCGCCCGGCGTGTTCTTCGACCACGACAAGGGCAAGACCCACTCCTCGGGCAAGCTACTGTTCGCGGCCCGCGTGATTCCCTATCGCGGCTCCTGGCTCGACATCGAGTTCGACGCCAAGGACATCGTCTATGCACGCATCGACCGTCGCCGCAAGCTTCCAGTGACGTCGCTGATGTTCGCCCTCGGCCTCGATGGCGAGACCATCCTCAGCACCTTCTACAAGAAGATCGCCTACAAGCGGACCAAGGACGGCTGGCGCGTGCCGTTCGACGCCAGCCGTTTCCGCGGCTACTCGACGACCTCGGACCTGATCGACGCAGACACCGGCAAGGTCGTGCTCGAGGCCGGCAAGAAGCTCACCGTGCGGGCCGCGCGCCAGCTCCAGGAGAAGGGGCTGAAGGCGCTGCGCATGGGCGATGAGGAACTCGCCGGCAACTACATCGCCGAGGACCTCGTCAACCCGAAGACCGGCGAGATCCACGCCGAGGCGGGCGAGGAGATCACCGACAAGCTCATGAAGGTCCTCAACGAGCACGGCTACAAGGATCTGCCGCTGCTCGACATCGACCACGTCAACGTCGGTCCCTACATCCGCAACACGCTCTCGGCCGACAAGAACATGACGCGCGAGGACGCGCTGTTCGACATCTACCGCGTGATGCGTCCCGGCGAGCCGCCGACGCTGGATTCGGCGCAGGCGATGTTCCAGTCGCTGTTCTTCGACGCCGAGCGATACGACCTCTCCGCGGTCGGCCGCGTCAAGATGAACATGCGCCTTGATCTCGATGCGCCCGACACCCAGCGCACACTGCGCAAGGAGGATATCCTCTCCGTCATCAAGACGCTGGTCGATTTGCGCGACGGCAAGGGCGATATCGACGACATCGACCACCTCGGCAACCGCCGGGTGCGCTCGGTCGGCGAGCTCATGGAGAACCAGTACCGCATCGGTCTGCTCCGCATGGAGCGCGCGATCAAGGAGCGCATGTCCTCGGTCGACATCGACACGGTCATGCCGCAGGACCTGATCAACGCCAAGCCCGCGGCAGCCGCCGTGCGCGAGTTCTTCGGCTCCTCGCAGCTCTCCCAGTTCATGGATCAGACCAATCCGCTGTCGGAGATCACCCACAAGCGGCGCCTGTCGGCGCTCGGCCCGGGCGGTCTGACCCGCGAGCGCGCCGGGTTCGAGGTGCGCGACGTGCACCCGACGCACTACGGCCGCATCTGCCCGATCGAGACGCCGGAAGGCCCGAATATCGGCCTCATCAACTCGCTCGCGACGTTTGCGCGCGTCAACAAGTACGGTTTCGTCGAGACGCCCTACCGCAAGGTCAAGGACGGCCGCGTCACCGACGAGGTCGTGTACCTCTCGGCGACGGAAGAGGGCCGCTACTCGGTGGCGCAGGCCAACGTGCCGGTCGACAACCGCGGCCGCTTCACCGAAGAGCTGATCATCTGCCGCAACGGCGGCGCGCGTGAAGTTCTGCCGGTGACGCCGGACAAGGTCGACTACATGGACGTGTCGCCGAAGCAGCTGGTTTCGGTCGCGGCCGCCCTGATCCCGTTCCTGGAGAACGACGACGCCAACCGCGCGCTGATGGGCTCGAACATGCAGCGCCAGGCGGTGCCGCTGGTTCGCGCCGAGGCGCCGTTCGTCGGCACCGGCATGGAAGGCGTGGTGGCC
>NZ_JAGWUA010000187.1 GCF_028868675.1 Bradyrhizobium sp. | reverse complement strand
CCGGGTGAGGGGTTACGATCTATCGGTGGAGCGAAACCCCTCACCCGGATCGCTGGCGCGATCCGACCTCTCCCTATGGGAGAGGTATTCAACGTTCCCTCCCAGTCTTGGGTTACCCAGGCATGATCGAGATCAGTCACGTCAACAAATGGTATGCGAGCTTCCAGGTGCTGAAGGACTGCACCACCAGCGTCGCCACGGGCGAGGTGGTGGTGGTGTGCGGCCCGTCCGGCTCGGGCAAGTCGACGCTGATCAAGTGCGTCAACGCGCTGGAGCCGTTCCAGGAAGGCGACATCAGCATCGACGGAACGAAGATCAACGATCCCAGGACCGACCTGCCGAAACTGCGCTCGCGGGTCGGCATGGTGTTCCAGCATTTCGAGCTGTTCCCGCACCTGAAGATCATCGACAATCTCTGCCTCGCCCAGCAGAAGGTGCTGGGCCGGCCGCACGACAAGTCGGTGGCCAAGGGTATGGCATTGCTGGAGCGCGTCGGGCTGACGGACCATGCGCAAAAATTCCCGGCGCAGCTCTCCGGCGGCCAGCAGCAGCGCGTCGCGATCGCGCGGGCGCTCGCCATGGACCCGATCGCGATGCTGTTCGACGAGCCGACCTCGGCGCTCGATCCCGAGATGATCAGCGAGGTGCTGGACGTCATGGTCGATCTCGCCCATGACGGCATGACCATGATGGTCGTCACCCACGAGATGGGCTTTGCCCGCAAGGTCGCCAACCGCGTCATCTTCATGGACCGCGGCGAGATCGTCGAGGACGCGCCGAAAGACGATTTCTTCGGCAAGCCGCGCAGCGACCGCGCGCAGAAATTCCTGTCGAAGATTTTGTCGCACTAGCCCCATCGCATTGACGGTTGAGGGTTTATCGCCACCAGCGAATTGCGTATAGGAACGGGTGAAACCCGCATTCCCGCCCGACAGGAGACCTCACTTGGACCCGATCGCCTATGTCAACGGCTCATTCGTTCCGCTATCGGACGCAAAGGTCTCGGTGCTGGATCGCGGCTTCCTGTTCGCCGACGGCATCTACGAGGTCGCCGCCGTGCTCGACGGCAAGCTGATCGACAACGCCTCGCATCTGTCGCGGCTGGAACGCTCGGTCGGCGAGATTAAGCTGAAGCTGCCGGAGACGGTCGAGCGCATCCAGGAGATCCAGAAGGAGCTCGTCGCGCGCAACAAGCTCGCCAACGGCCTGGTCTATCTGCAGGTGACGCGCGGCGCCGACAAGGGCCGCGACTTCCCGTTCCCGGCGTCGGACGTCAAGCCGACGTTGGTGATGTTCACCTCCGAGAAGGACATCGTGAACGCGGCCTCCGCCAGGACCGGGATCAACGTCATCACGGTGCCCGACATCCGCTGGGAGCGGCGGGACATCAAGAGCGTGGCGCTGCTGGCGCAGGTGCTGGCGAAGCAGGCAGCGGCGGAGGCCGGCGCCGGCGAAGCCTGGATGATCCAGGACGGTCAGGTGACCGAGGGCGGATCGTCCTCGGCCTTCATCCTGACCCAGGACGACGTCATTGTGACGCGGCATAATTCCAACGCCATCCTGCCGGGCTGCACCCGCAAGGCCGTCGTGACGCTCGCCGCCGAACGCCAGCTCCGCATCGAGGAGCGTCCCTTCACGATCGCGGAAGCGCTTGCCGCCAAGGAAGCCTTCATCACCAGCGCCTCCGCCTTCGTGCAGCCGGTGGTCGCCATCGACGGCAAGAAGGTCGCTGACGGCAAGCCCGGTCCGATCGCGACGCGGCTGCGCGAGATCTACATCGGTTTCGCCAAGGCGACGGCGGTGTAGGGGCCGCCGAGGCAGTTCCCAGACCGCCGGGCGTCCGCTAGACTTGCGGCGCCATGTACCTCACCGCCGCGGAAAGCAGGGTGCTCGCGCGCATCTTCGGGCTGTTGTCCGAGGACATGGGTGAACGCGACGTCCGCGAAGCTGTTGGCCACGATCTGCTCGCATTGCTCCAGGCCGATCACTACGCCTCCTTCGTCTGGGACGACGCGAGCAAGACCTTCGGCAAGGCCGTGTTCCTGAACATGGACCCCCAGAACCTCGCCAATTACGACGCCTATTTCCAGCATCACGATCCCATCACCTTCAAGCTGCAGGCGCGGCGCGAGCCGACGCTGGTGACGCAGGTGATGCCGCAGCGCGAGTTGATGCGGACCGAGTTCTTCAACGATTTCCTCGCCCGCGACGGATTACACTGGGGCGTCAATGCCTACAGCTTCGTCGGCGAACGCAATATCGGCGACGTCAGAATCTGGCGCGGCGCCCGCCGGCAGAATTTCGACGCGCATACGCTCGACCTGCTGCGGCTGATCGAGCCGGCCTTTACCGGCGCGCTGGCCCGCGCCGCGGGCGGCGCCGCGGCGGATGCGGGCGCGTCGGCTGTCCTGAGGCTCTCCGTCCGCGAGTTCGAGATCGCCCGCATGGTCGCCGGCGATCTCAGCGACAAGGAGATCGCCTGGCGGCTGCAGGTCGAGGTCTCGACCGTGCGCACCCATCTCAAGCGCATCTTCGACAAGCTCGGCGTCCGCCGCCGCAGCGGCGTCGCCAGCCTGTTGGCGCGGCACTGAGGCGCGCCTCAGCGCGCCGGCGGCGGCAGGCGTCCAAGGACCTTCTCCATCGCCATGCCGATCGCGAGCAGGCGCCGGTCGCTGCCTGCGGGGCCGTCGAGCTCGAGGCCGACGGGCAGCTTGCTCGATGCGCCAAGCGCGACCGGGAGCTGGATGCCGGGAACGCCGGCATTGCTCCCGGGATCGGTGTTCTGGATGAACAGGCCGAAATTGGCGAGGCTGCTGGAGTCCGGGTTCGCCGCGATCGCCACCTTCGGCACGGTCGGGAATGCGACGGCGTCGAGCCTGTTCTTCGCAAACGTGTCGCGGTAGAGCGCCTGCAGCGCCGGGCGCGCGATCTTCATGGCGTCGTCATAGGCAGGCTTGGCGTCGACCACCGTGTTGTTCGGCCCCGGCAGCTTGCGCGGGATCACAAGCCCGTCATAGGTGCCCTTGACGTCGGGGCTGGCGATCTCCTTCGCAAGAGCCTCGATCGTGACGCCGGTGCCGGTGCGCTCGAGGTAGGCCACCATGTCGTCATAGGCCTCGTACAGCGCGACGGGAAAGCCGACCTTGCCGTTGAGCTCGGCCAGTTGCGGCATCTCGACGTCGACCACCGTGACGCCCTGCGTTTTGAGCTTGTCGACGCCGGCGCGGAAGGCGGCGTCCGTGTCGCCGTCGAGATTGGCCAGCATCGCCTTCACGACGCCGATGCGGACCTGCTTGAGGTCGGCCGGCGCAACTGCGCGGCCGCCGGCGATGACGCGGTCGAGCGCGGCGACGTCGGCCATGGTCGCGGCCATCGGCCCCGCGGTGTCGCGGGTGTGGGAGATCGGCGCAATGCCCCCTTGCGGATAGCGCCCCACCGTCGGCCGCAGCGAGGCGCAGCCGTTCAGCGCGCAGGGGATCCTGACCGATCCGCCGGTGTCGGTGCCCAGTCCCGCGGTGACGATCCGCGCGCCGATCGCGGCCGCCGTCCCCGACGAGGAGCCGCCGGCGATCCTGCTGGTGTCGTAGGCGTTGCGCACCCCGGGTTCGCTGCCGGTCTTGAACGCGGCGTTGTAGCCGGAGATGCCGAAGGCAAGCTCGTGCATGTTGGTCTTGCCGATGATGATCGCGCCGGCCGCGCGCAGCCTTGCCGCGATCGGGGCATCCCGCTTCGGCACGTAGCCCTTGAGCGCCGGCGTGCCCGCGCTGGCGGGAAGGCCGGCGACCTCGATGTTGTCCTTGATCACGACGGGCACGCCGCCGAGCGCTTTGCACGCGCTTTTCTTGCGCCGGGCATCGAACGCCCCGGCGGCCTTCATGGCGCCGGCCTCGTCCAGAGTGATGAAGGCGTTGAGGTTGGGGTTGGCCTTGGCGCGCGCGATCGCGGCCGAGGTCAGCGCCTTGCTGGTGATCTTGCCGGCGCAGAGCTCGGCCGCGGCCTGCGTCATCGTCAGCCGGTCGAGATCGATCGCCTGTTGCGCCGGGGCGGGCGCGGGCATGGCGGCGGCAGACAGAATGAAACTTGCGATGGGGAGATTGCGCGTGAAGGTCTTGCGTCCCATGGGGCTCCTCCGTCGGTGAAGGTGGAGCCCAGAGCTTACCCTCAGCCGGCCCCGGCGCCTGTCCTCATTTCCGGGGACGCGGCCCGGGCGAGATCGGCCCACAGCCCATCGACCGCCGTCTTCACCGTGACAATGGCCGCCGCCTTGACCGGGCCATAGCCGCGGATGTCCATCGGCGCCCGGGCGATGGCGATGAGATCGGGCAGGCGGCCGGCGTCGAGCCGATCGAGCATCGCCGCGATCAGGCCTTCATACCAGGCGATCAGCTCCCGTTCGGCGCGCCGCTCGGCCATGTAGCCGAAGGGATCGAAGACCGTGCCGCGCAGCATCTTGAGCCGCGCCAGCACGGCGAGCGGCGTCTGGATCCACGGGCCGAAGGCGCGCTTGCGCGGCCGGCCGCGCGCGTCGCGGCTCGAAGGCCAGAAGGGCGGCGCAAAATGGTAGTTGACGCTGAAGCCGTCCTCGAACTCGCGCCGCAATTCGTCGAGGAAGCCAGTCTGCATATGTAGCCGCGCCACCTCGTATTCGTCCTTGTAGGCCATCAGCTTGAACAGCGAGCGCGCCACGGCTTCGGTCAGCGCCTCGCTGCCGAGCGCGGCTTCGGCGGCGCGCACCCTGGTCACGGTCGCGCGATAGCGCGCCGCATAGGCCCGGTCCTGATAGGCGGTGAGGAATTCGGCGCGGCGCTCGATCAGCTGGTCGAGCGTTTCGGGTACGGGTGCCCGGTCAGACTTCGGCAGGGCAGCCGGATCGCTTGCGGCAAGCCGGCCCCAGGCAAAGGCCTGCTTGTTGCGGGCGACCGCGACGCCGTTGAGCTCGATCGCCCGCAGCAGGGCCGGCAGCGAGACCGGCACTAGGCCCCGCTGCCAGGCAAAGCCGAGCATGACGATGTTGGCATAGACGGCATCGCCGAGCAGTCGCTCGGCCAGCGCATTGGCGTCGATCGCGGCAAGATTGTCCTCGCCGATCACGCGTCGGATGGCGCGCAGGCGGGCGGGCGAGGCGAGGTCGGCATCGCGGAAGCGCACGACGTCGCCGGTCGGCATCTCCGCGGTGTTGATCGCCGCGCGCGTGCCGCGGCGGTAGGTGCCGGAGGCCTTTGGCGAGGAGCTGACGACGAGGTCGCAGCCGATCAGCGCGTCGGCGGCGCCCTGGTCGATACGGACCTGATGCAGCGCGTCGGGGCTTGCCGCGAGACGGATGTAGCTCAGGACGGGACCGAATTTCTGCGCGAAGCCGGTGAAGTCCAGCACCGAGACGCCGCGGCGCTCCAGATGCGCCGCCATGCCGATCAGCGCGCCGACCGTGATGACGCCGGTGCCGCCGACGCCGGTCACCAGCAGGTCATAGGGCCGGTCGAGCGCCGCGACGGCAGGCAGGGCAAGCGCGGCCGCGCGGGCCTCGGCATCGATGGCGCTGGCGCGCTTCGCCCGCCGCGTCGCGCCCTCGACGGTGACGAAGCTCGGGCAAAAACCGTTGAGGCAGGAAAAGTCCTTGTTGCAGGCGGACAGGTTGATCCGGCGCTTGCGGCCGAACGGCGTCTCCTTCGGCTCCACGCTCAGGCAGTTGGACTCGACCGAGCAGTCGCCGCAGCCCTCGCAGACGAGGTCGTTGATGGTGGCGAAACGCTTGGGGTCCTCGATCAGCCCGCGCTTGCGCCGGCGCCGTTTCTCGGTGGCGCAGGTCTGCTGATAGATCAGCACGGTGACGCCGCGAATTTCCCGCAGCTCGCGCTGCACGGCGTCCATGTCCTCGCGCGGATGGATGGTGACGCCGGCGGGCAGGTCCGCGGGCGAAAAATGTTCGGGATGGTCCGACACCAGTGCGATGCGCGCCACGCCCTCGGCGCGGACGCTGTGCGCGATGGCGTGCACGCTCACGGGACCGTCGACCGGCTGGCCGCCGGTCATGGCGACCGCGTCGTTGAACAGGATCTTGTAGGTGATGTCGGCGCGTGCGGCGATCGCCTGCCGGATCGCCATCGAGCCGGAATGATAGTACGTGCCTTCGCCGAGATTCTGGAAGACGTGCCTGCGGCCGGTGAATCGAGACGATGCCGCCCAGTTCACGCCCTCGCCGCCCATCTGGATCAGCGACGAGGTCTCGCGATCCATCCAACTCGCCATGAAATGACAGCCGATGCCGGCGAGCGCCTTGGAACCCTCCGGTATTTTGGTCGAGGTGTTGTGCGGGCAGCCCGAGCAGAAATAGGGCGTGCGGGTCGCACCCGCGACGGCGATCTCGCGCTGCGCATCCGGCGCCAGTGCGGCTGCGCGCGCAATCAGGTTCAGCCCCGGAAACACCGGATCGAGCCGCCGCGCCAGCACGCCGGCCAGCGCCCGCGGCGACAATTCGCCGATCCAGGAGATCAGCCGTGCGCCCGTCTCGTCATGCTTTCCGACCATGCGCTCCGGTTTCGATCCCGGATAGTCGTAGAAATATTCCTTGAACTGGCTCTCGATGATGCCGCGCTTCTCCTCGACGACCAGGATCTCGCGCTTGCCCCTCACGAACTCCATGGCGTCGTGCAGCGCCAGCGGCCAGACCATCCCGACCTTGTAGATGTCGATGCCGATGCGGCGGCAGGCGGCCTCGTCGAGGCCGATCAGCCGCAGCGCCTCCATCAGGTCCAGATGCGCCTTGCCGGTGGTGACGATGCCGTAGGTCGCATCGGGAATGTCGTAGACACGGCGGTCGATCGGGTTGGCCTTTGCGAAGGCGTAGACCGCGTGCTTCTTCGCCTCCAGCCGCTCCTCGATCTGCGGCCCCGGCAGGTCGGGCCAGCGATAGTGCAGTCCGCCGGGCGGCGGCGTGAAATCAGGACGCGCGAAGAGGCGTGGCGGGCGCAGCACGACCGATGCGCCGGATTCGACGATCTCCGAGATCGCCTTGAAGCCGACCCACATGCCGGAGAAGCGGCTCAGCGCGTAGCCATATTCGCCGAACGCGAGGTATTCGCCGACATCGGCCGGGTGCAGCGTCGGCATGAACCAGCTCATGAAGGCGACGTCGGACTGGTGCGGCATCGACGAGGAGACGCAGCCATGGTCGTCGCCGGCGACCACAAGCACGCCGCCATGCGGCGAAGAGCCGTAGGCATTGCCGTGCTTCAGCGCGTCGCCGGAGCGGTCGACCCCCGGTCCCTTGCCGTACCAGAGACCGAACACGCCCTGCACCTCGCGCTCGGCTTGGGTCTCGACCTGCTGCGAGCCGAGCACGGCAGTGGCGGCGAGGTCCTCGTTGACGGCGGGGAGAAACTCGATCCGCTCGGCCTTCAGGCGATCCTTGATGCGCCAGAGCTCGAGGTCGACGGCGCCGAGCGGCGAGCCGCGATAGCCGGAGATGAAGCCGGCTGTGGCAAGGCCCGCCGCGCGGTCGCGCCGCGCCTGGTCGAGGGCGATGCGGACGATGGCCTGGGTGCCCGTGAGGAAGACGCGGCCGTCCTCGCGGTCGTAGCGGCCGGAGAGCTCGTAGGCGTCGAGGGAGGATGTCGCGTCCATGGTGGCCTCCTCGGGCAGCACTGGAGGATGGCCCGAGGGTAGTTTGCTGCTGCTGGTAGGTCTTACCTATTCATTCGGTTTGAAGGCGCGTTCCGGTAGAATTTTGCATGATTTTGTTCATTCTGGTAGATTATTCCAAGGAGGTGACTCTCATGGTCGAAGAGCAGGACGCACGGATTCTCGGCCATCTGCAGAAGGACGGCCGCGCCACCAACCAGCAACTGGCGGAAGAGGTCGGCATGTCGACCTCGGCCTGCTGGCGTCGCGTCCGCGCGCTGGAAGAGTCCGGCGTGATCCAGGGCTATGCGGCGCTGGTTTCGCGCGAGCGGGCGGGCTTTGCGATGTCCGCTATCCTCCACGTCTCGCTGGAGCGGCACGACGCCAAATTCGTCGACGAGTTCGTCTCGCGGGTGACGGGACGACGCGAGGTACTGGAGTGCTTTGCGACCACGGGCGATGCCGACTATCACCTGCGCGTCGTCGTGCGCGACATGGCGGCGTACAACGAATTTCTCGACGACTTCATGTTCCGCATTCCCGGCATCCGCCATGTCCGCAGCAACGTGATCCTGAAGGAGATCAAGACCGGCGTGGCGCTGCCGTTCTGAGCGGGCTGCACGTTCCGACCCGTGGCTGTTTGCCCGAAGTCGTCGTCGAGATGGCCTCACCGGCGATGACTTGCAATCATGCGGGATCGCGGCATCAATGGCGCGATCAATGCCGGGAGATGCCAATGGCCTTCATCGATACGCTGCTCTATCACGCTCGCGTCGAGCCTGACCGGCCGGCCGTGGTTCTCGGCGACCGGGTCGTCACCTACGGCATGCTGGCGCGCGTGCTGCGCGGGATCGAGATGCGGCTCGCGCCGGCGGGGCTCGCCAAGGGCGATCTCGTCGGGGTCCGTGTCGGTAATCCCACGCGGCATCTTGCGATGCTCATCGCTCTTCAGAATTCCGGGTTGGTGTCGGTCCCGCTCGGGCACGATGAGAGCCTGACGGCGACGCTTCCCCTCAAGGCGATCGCGTCGGAACAGCTCGAGCCTCCGCGGCCTGGCGTCAAGCAGTTCATGGTCACGGACGATTGGTTCGCCGGTGCGGCGGAGATGCCGACACCGCGGCCGTCGGTGTTCGCTGCTACCGACGACTGCTGCATCATGATGTCCTCGGGCACGACCGGACGTCCGAAGCCGATCTGGCTGTCGCCGGCCGTGATCGAGGAGTGGATTGCCCAATTGTCGATGTCGATGGCCGGCGGAAACTTCGAAATCGTCATGTGTTGCATGAGCGTTGCAGGCGCATGGGGCTACGCCGTCGCCCTGACGGCGCTCTGGGGCGGAAAGACCCTGCTGCTCTCGGACGTCGCGCGGGAAACGCTGCATATGATCTCGCTCTATCGCGCCGAATATCTGGTGTGCTCGGGGCACCAGTTGCGGATGCTCATCGAATGCCAGAACGAGCACTTCGTGCCATGCAGTACGCTGCGCCAGATCGAGATCGGCGGCAGCCTCTTGATGCCCGAGCTCGTGGCTGCTGCACGGGCCAAGCTCGGCGGACGGATCATTTCGGAATATGGCACGAGCGAGATCGGGCAAATTGCCCGATCGCCGGAGGACCGGCTGCCCGCCATCGAGGGCGCGGTCGGCTACGTGATGCCGTGGGCCACCGTCGAAACACTGGATGGGACGGGTCGGGTGCTGCCGCAGGGGCAGGAGGGAATCCTGCGATTGCGATCCACGGCGCAGGGACGCTGGGAGGA
>NZ_JAGWUA010000369.1 GCF_028868675.1 Bradyrhizobium sp. | reverse complement strand
CAGCACCGGCAGCATGTTGCGGAACGCCTGCGGCAGCACGACGTAGCGCATGCTCTGCGCATAGGTCAGGCCGAGCGCGCTGGCCGCGGCCGGCTGGCCGCGCGAGATCGACTGGATGCCGGCGCGCATGATCTCGGAGAAGTAAGCCGCCTCGAACATGACGAAGGTGATGAGCGAGGAGGCGAACGCGCCGACATGGATCGGCCGCGAGGCACCGGTCAGCCACTGCCCGATATAGGGCACCAGGAAGTAGAACCAGAAGATCACGAGCACCAGCGGCAGCGAACGCATGAAGTCGACATAGAGGCCGGCGATGCGTCCGAGCAGCCGGAAGCCGGAAAGCCGCATCAGGGCGATCGCGGTGCCGAAGACCAGGCCGCCCAGCGCCGACAGCGCCGTCAGCGTCAGCGTGAACGTCATACCCTCGTAGAACAGATAGGGCAGCGCGCGGCGGATGACGTCGAAATCGAAATTGCCGAACATCGCCTATTTTCCCGAGATGTAGCCGGGGATCGCGACGTAGCGCTCGAGCGCGCGCATCGCGGTCACGACGACGGCATTGGTCAGGAGATAGAGGATGGTCGCGGCGGTGAAGGCCTCGAACACCTGGAACGAGAATTCCTGCATCGAGCGCGCCTGCCCGGTCAGCTCCAGCAGGCCGATGGTGATGGCGACCGCGGTGTTCTTGATGGTGTTGAGGAACTCCGAGGTCAGCGGCGGCAGGATGATGCGGAAGGCCATCGGCAGCAGCACGTAGCGATAGACCTGCACGGTGGTGAGGCCGAGCGCGGTGCCGGCCTGCCTCTGGCCGCGCGGCAGCGAGCCGATGCCCGCCTGCAATTGCACGGCGACGCGCGCCGACATGAACAGGCCGACGCCGATCGCCGCGGTCCAGAACGGCGCGTTGGGCAATTGCTTCAGCCACAGGCCCGCGGCGCGCGGCAACAACTCCGGCAGCACGAAGAACCACAGGAAGAGCTGCACCAGGAGCGGCATGTTGCGGAAGAACTCGACCCAGGCGAAGCCGAACCAGGTGGCCAGGCGCGAGGGCAGCGTGCGCAGCACGCCGACGACCGAGCCGAAGACCAGCGCGATGATCCAGGCGAGCACCGCCGTCTTGATGGTGAGCCACAATCCCGACAGCAGCATGTCGAGATAGGTGCCCGTTCCCATCGGGTTCGGCTGGAAGAAGATTCCCCAATTCCAGTTGTAGTTCACGAATCCCCCGCGCGAACGCACCAATGACGGCAAACCCCACGCACGCCAATTCTATGCAAGTGTCCGGCCATCTTTCCTTCAAAATGGCTGGGCCGGACCCTCATCCTGAGGAGCGGCGTCTCCGCCGCGTCTCGAAGGATGAAGGCCCGTCTGGGGCCTCATGGTTCGCCTGGCGATGCGGAGCATCGTCCGGAGACGCCGCTTACGCGGCTCCTCACCATGAGGATCGACAGTTACTTGTAGGCGTCCGGATCCGGCGAATCCGACGGCTTGGCGAACTCGTGCTTCAGCTCCGGCGAGATCGGGGTGTTGAGGTTGAGTCCCTTCGGCGGAATCTTGCTCATGAACCACTTGTCGTAGATCTTCTGGCCCTCGCCGGAGGTGTAGACCGCGGCCGTTGCCGCATCGACCACCTTCTTGAAGGCCGCGTCGTCCTTGCGCAGCATGATGCCGTAGGGCTCGGGCTTGGAGAATGCATCCTTGGAGATGACGTAGTCGCCCGGCGCCTTCGAGCCGGCGACCAGGCTCGCGAGCAGGATGTCGTCCATCACGAAAGCCGCCGCGCGGTCGGTCTCGACCATCAGGAA
>NZ_JAGWUA010000186.1 GCF_028868675.1 Bradyrhizobium sp. | reverse complement strand
GGCGATCTCCTCGCTCTGCCTGGCGAGATTGCAATGGCTGATGCTGTGGGCGCCGATCGTGACCAGCGGATCGTCCGCCAGCGCCTTCAGCTCGTCCCAGGACAGGCAGAGCTCGCGGCACGGCGCGGCGACGTCGACACCGTGCCGCGCGCACAGTGCTGCGATCTCGCGCTGCAGATCGTGCTCGCCGGGCAGGCCGTGCAGCCAGTCGTGCAGGCGGTCGTACGCCGCCTGCTTGGCGTGAGTCGTCGCAGTGTCGAGGCGAAGCGCGGCGTTGCCGATCCGCACGTCGATCTGCTCCGACCTGGCGATGACGGCCTCGAGCGCGAGCCACCACAGCCGTCCGCTGCCCCCGGCGAAATCGCTGACGACGTAGATGGTGGCCGGCGCGGCGAACTCCCGCAGCACGGGCAGCGCAAAGTCGCGGTTGTCGCGATAGCCGTCGTCGAAGGTGAAGGCGGCAAAGCGGCGGGTGAACCTGCCCTGGAGCAGCCGCTCGTGTACCTCGTCCATGTCGATGATGTCGATGTCGTGCGCGCGCAGATGCCGCAGGGTCGTGCGCAGGAAATCGGGACTGACTTCGAGATGGCGGTTGGGATGGAACTCCGACTCGCGGGGCGGCCGCACCTGGTGCAGCATGAAAATGGCGCCCACGCCGCCCAGCAGCGGTCGCAGCAGATGGTGCGCTCCGCTGAAATAGAGTGCCTCCAGTCCGGCGCGAATGACGTTATTGCGTAATTGTTTCATTAACGGCTCGCGACCCCTGGCATTCCGCCTTCAACCTAGGGTCAACGGTTGAAGAAACTGTTAGTCCAATGGCTCAATCGAGGCATGGCAGGGGTCGCCATTTCCGGTTTGACAGCCCGCCAAGGGTTTGTTTTCTCTCCGGTTCCAGAGTTCGAGTCGCCGAATGCAGAAGGTTTTCAGGTGGGCCAGCAAATGGTGGCCGGGGCTGATCCCCCTGGCCGTCATGTGGGGAATTGCGGCCTGGACCAACACCGTGCCCGTTGAAACCGACCTGTCCGCCCGCGCCGCCGCGGCCGTCAAGGACACCGTACTCAACAGGACCAGGATCACCGTCGCCGGCCGCGACGTCGGATTCTCCGCCGAGGCCTTTTCGGAGGAGGGACGGCGCGCCGCCGTGGTGGCGGTGGAGAACGTGCCCGGCGTGCGCCTGGTCGACGACCGAACCCGCCTGGTTCCGGAGGCGAAGCCGTTCGTCTGGAACGCCGAGCGGGACGTGGTCAGGGTGACGCTGTCCGGCAGCGCGCCGCTGCCGGCGGTCAAGGGAAGGCTGGTGGAAGCCGCCCGCAAGGATCTCGGCGGGGTCGAGGTCGCCGATCAGATGGGACTGGCGCGCGGGGCGCCGCCGCGGTTCGAGGCGGCCGCGCTGTTGCTTGTCGATCAGATCGGCAAGCTGAAGGACGGCAAGATATCCGTCTCCGACAACACGATCCACCTGTCCGGCATGGCGCGCGAGCTCGGCGGCCGCGAAGCGATCGCCGACGCGCTGAAGAACCTGCCTGAGGGATTTTCGGTCGCCAACGAGATCAAGGCGCCGCCCTATGTCTTCCAGGCCAACAAGGACCCGGTCGCGGCGACCGTGACGTTGACGGGCTACGTGCCGGACGACCGCGTGCGCGCGGCGATCGCGACGGCTGCGGCGCGAAAGTTCTTCGGTGAGAAGATCGTGGACAATCTCAAGGCCAGCATCGGCGCGCCGGCCTCGTTCGGCGGAGCGGTGGTCGCAGCGCTCGGCGCCTTGTCGCGGCTGTCGACCGGCACGCTGGTCGTGTCGGACCGCGAGGTGAAGCTCTCCGGCGACGCACTCTATGACGGCGCCGCCGCCGACATTCGCGCCGGTCTCGGCAAGGATTTTCCCAAGACCTGGCAGTACAAGCCCGAGATCACGGTGAAGCCCGCGGCCGGGCCGGTCGATGGGACCGTGTGCCAGCAGCTGTTCGCGCAGGTGCTGACGAAGGGGAAAATCCGCTTCGAGACCAGGCGCGCCAACATCGATCCGGACTCCGCGGGCCTGCTCGATCATCTCATCGAGACGGCGCTGCGTTGTCCCAACACCGACATCGAAGTGGCCGGACATACCGATTCCGACGGCGAGGATTCCTTCAACCAGGCGCTGTCGGAGAAGCGGGCACAGGCGGTGATCGACTATCTCGTGAAGGCAGGTCTGCCCGCCGGTCGCTTCACGGCGGTCGGCCTTGGCAGCACGCAGCCCGTTGCCGGCAACGATACCGACGAAGGCAAGGCGCAAAACCGCCGCATCGAATTTCTGGTGAAGTGACATGCCGTATCTGTTGTCGTTCCATTGGGGCTGGCTGGTCGGATCGCTGCTCTTGGGGCTGGCGATGGGCTGGATATCGGTGGTCCAGCGCGGAAACGGGACCTCGAAGGTCGTCGCGCGCTGGCTGGCGCTGCTGGTTGCAGGGCTGGTCGGCGCCGCTTCCGCCCGCGTGGTTCCGGGCCGCTTCGGCTACTGGCTCGACCTCGGCCTCGTGATGTTCGCCTGCTATCTCGTCGGCTGCACGATCGGGGCATGGCTGCGCCACTGGGTGGTTTCACGCACGCAGCCGGTACCCGAGGCCTCCTGACGCGAGCGGAAGGCCCTGTTCATCAAGAGGTGCAATCGTCAATTCTTCACCTGCCATGCGCAGGATGCAGCCCGAGATTCCTGAAACTCGCGGTTTTACAAACGAGCGCCGCCGAACTGTCCGAGGGACCGCCCATCAGCTCTCCTAATACATTGAACAAACGCGTTTTTGTTCACATTGGCGAATTCCACTCCGGCTCAAAACGCGCTACCAGAGGGGCGAGGGGCATGCGCGATGCCGGAGCCGGCGGCCGGGGCTTGCCGCCCGCCATGGCCGCTGGAGCGTAGTTCGAGGTCTAGATGCTGGAAGCCATACGCAGGGCGATGTCGTTTCTGCGCCAGAAGCAAATCCTGCATAAGCTTGGAGTTGTGATCAGCGTTACGGTCATCGGCATTGCTTGCTATGTGCTCTACCACATGCTGCGTGGCATCGACGTCAACGAGGTGCTCGATGCCATCAAGAGCACCGAGCCGCGCCAGATCGCGATGGCCGCGCTGTTCGTGGCGGCAGGCTATTTCACCCTGACATTCTACGACCTGTTCGCGACCCGTGCGATCGGCCACAAACACGTGCCCTACCGCATCAACGCGCTGGCGGCCTTCACCAGCTATTCGATCGGACACAATGTCGGCGCCAGCGTCTTCACCGGCGGCGCGGTGCGTTACCGCATCTATTCGGCCTGGGGCCTGAACGCGATCGACGTCGCCAAGATCTGCTTTCTCGCCGGCCTGACCTTCTGGCTCGGCAACGCCGCGGTGCTCGGGCTCGGCATCACCTACCATCCCGAGGCGGCCGCCTCGATCGACCAGCTTCCGGCCTGGCTCAACCGCGCGCTCGCGATGATCATCATCGTCGCGCTCGTCGCCTATGTGGTCTGGGTCTGGACCCAGCCGCGGGTCGTCGGCCGCGGCCCCTGGACGGTGGTGCTCCCGGGCGGCGCGCTGACGCTGCTGCAGATCGCGATCGGCATCGTCGATCTCGGCTTCTGCGCGCTCGCGATGTATGTGCTGGTGCCGGACGAGCCCAATCTCGGCTTCGTCGTGGTCGCGGTGATCTTCGTCTCGGCGACGCTGCTCGGCTTTGCCAGCCACTCGCCCGGCGGGCTCGGGGTGTTCGACGCCGCCATGCTGGTCGGTCTCTGGCAGATGGACCGGGAGGAACTCTTGGCGGGGATGCTGCTGTTCCGCGTCCTCTACTATCTTTCGCCCTTCGTCATCTCCGTAATCTTGCTGACGTTTCGAGAGGTCATCATCGGCGCCCGATCGAAGCGCCTGCGTCAGGCGGCGCTCGAGCTCGATCCCGGCCCGGCGCGCGAGGCAGCCTATGTGAGAGAGCGCAGCGACACCGGCGCCTGACCTGCGATCACCGTGGAGACGCCGCTCCGATGGCGATAGACGCCCCATCCTCTCCCGCGGTCCAGCCCTGGTCCGACCGGTTGCGCCGCGCAGCGATCATCCTGATCGCCGCCGCGCTGGCGCTCTCGGTGGTGGTCTCGCTCGGAGAGCTGTCGGTGGTGCGGGCGCTGACGATCTTCCTCTGCATCGCGATCGCGGCGCTGATCCCCTGGCGGCTGCACGATGCGGCCGCCTCACGCGACGATGTCCGCCGCATCGACCCGGTCGAAAGCGCAGCGGTCGCCGCCGTGGTCGCCGGCATGCCCGATCCGGCCGTGCTGCTCGACCGCGCCGGCCGCGTCCTCCATCTCAACGCCGCCGCGGCCGAGCTCGCGCCGGCGCTGCGCCGCAACGAGCTCGCGCAGTTCGCGCTGCGCTCGCCCGAGATCATCACCGCGCTGCGCGAGGCGATCGCGACCTCCGAGCCGCGTCGCGCCGATTATCTCGATCACGTTCCGGTCGACCGCTGGATGGAGCTGATCGTCACCCCGGTGCCGGTGCCGACGCTGTTCGGCGGCACCGACAAGTGCATGCTGATGACGTTCCACGACCAGACCCCGCTGCGCCGGGTCGAGGAGATGCGCGCCGACTTCGTCGCCAACGCCAGCCACGAGCTGCGCACGCCGCTCGCCGCATTGTCCGGCTTCATCGACACGCTGCAGGGGCAGGCCAAGGACGATCCGAAGGCGCGCGAGCGCTTCCTCGGCATCATGCACGCCCAGGCGACCCGCATGGCGCGCCTGATCGACGACCTCCTGTCGCTGTCGCGCGTCGAATTGTCGGCGCATGTGCGGCCCGATACGCTCGTCGACCTCGTGCCGATCATCCGCCAGGTTGCCGACGGGCTCGAGCCGCTCGCGCGCGAGCGCCAGGTCGAGATCGACACCGAGCTGCCAGAGGCGCCGGTGATGATCGCCGGCGACCGCGAGGAGCTGTTGCGGCTGTTCGAGAACCTGATCGAGAACGCGCTGAAATATGGTGCCTCGGGCGGGCGGGTCATCGTCTCGCTCATCACGGTACCGGGCAGCGACGGAACCCAGGAGATCCGCGCCATGGTGCGGGACTTCGGTCCCGGAATCGCGCCCGAGCACCTGCCGCGGCTGACCGAGCGCTTCTACCGGGTCGATATCGGCGACAGCCGGTCGCAGGGTGGCACGGGGCTCGGATTGTCGCTGGTGAAACACATTCTCAACCGTCATCGCGGCCGGCTTCTGATCGAAAGTCAGCCCCGGGAGGGCGCCACCTTCACCGCCTGTTTTCCCCAGCCCCGAATCCCGGCGGCCGCCTGAAATCCAGCGATTTCAACCGGTTGAACCTGTCATCCGGCCGTTACAAAACCTTCGTAAAAGCACTACCGACCGCCCCTAAACGAGCGGGCACGGGAGCGCGATCGGGCGCAATGGCGCTTCGCTCCCGTCAGGGAGACCAGTCATGAATTTCATCGAGACCATCGTCGCTGCGGGCCTCATCGCCGCATCGACGTCGGCCTATGCCGCCGATATCACCGGAGCGGGCTCCAGCTTCATCTATCCGGTCCTCTCCAAATGGGCGGACGCCTACAAGAAGGACACCGGCGGCGTCGTGAACTACCAGTCGATCGGATCCGGCGCCGGCATCAAGCAGGTGCAGGCCAGGACCGTGACGTTCGGCGCGACCGACGCGCCGCTGAAGGCCGAGCAGCTCGAGAAGGTCGGTCTCGCGCAGTGGCCGATGATCATGGGCGCGATCGTGCCGGTGGTGAACATCGACGGCGTGAAGCCTGGCGACATCATGCTCGACGGCCAGACGCTCGCCGACATCTTCCAGGCCAGGATCACCAAGTGGGACGATCCGGCGATCAAGAAGCTCAATCCGAAGGTCAATCTGCCCTCGGCAGCGATCTCGGTCGTGCATCGCTCGGACGCCTCGGGAACGACCTTCAACTTCACCGACTACCTGGCCAAGGTGAGCGCGGACTGGAAGTCCAAGATCGGCTCCGGCACGGTGGTCGAGTGGGCGGCCGGCGTGGGCGCCAAGGGCAACGAGGGCGTATCCGCCAACGTCGGCCAGACCAGGAACTCGATCGGCTATGTCGAGTATGCCTATGCCAAGCAGAACAAGCTGATCTATACCGGCCTCGTCAACAAGGCGGGCAAGGCGGTGCAGCCGACCAACGAAGGCTTCCAGGCCGCGGCCTCCAACGCCGACTGGTCGCATGCGCCGGGCTACTACCTGATCCTGACCGACCAGCCGGGCGACAAGTCCTGGCCGATCGTCGCCTCGACCTTCATCCTGATCCACAAGGATTCGGCCGACAAGGCGGCGACGCAGGACGCGCTCAAGTTCTTCAAGTTCTCCTTCGAGAAGGGCGCCAGGATGGCCGAAGAGCTCGACTACATCTCGATGCCGGAGTCCGTGATCCAGCAGATCGAGAAGACCTGGGCCGCGGACATCAAGAGCTGATCTCTCCTGTCCTGGACGCGGTGCTGCGCCGCTGAGCCGGGGCCTGGACTCGCGTGCGAGTCTGCGAGACATGGGCCCCGGATCGGCGCCGCACCGCTTCGCGGCTCGCGTCGCATCCGGGGCACGAGATCGGTGTCACAAGAACGAGTATAGAGTCGGTACGGGGGATCGCGTGGCAGAGATGCCCATTCAGGGCGACGCAGTCGATGACGCCGGACCATTTGATCGCGCCCAGGCGTTGAGCGCGTTCAAGCTGGGCGACGTCATCTTCTACTGGATCACCCGCCTCAGCGCGATTTCGGTGCTGCTGATCCTCGGCGGCATCATCATCTCCCTGGTCGTCGGCGCCTGGCCGGCGGCGAAGGCCTTCGGCCTGCCGTTCCTCTGGTCGCAGCGCTGGGCGCCGGCCGCGGATCCGCCCGTGCTCGGCGCGCTGTCGCCGATCTACGGCACGCTGGTCACCTCGTTCATCGCCATGCTGATCGCGATCCCGGTCGGCCTCGGCATCGCGATCTTCCTCACCGAACTCTGCCCGCAATGGCTGCGCCGGCCGATCGGGATTGCCGTCGAGCTGCTCGCCGGCATTCCCTCGATCATCTACGGCATGTGGGGCTTCTTCGTGCTCGGGCCGTTCCTCGCCCATACGTTTCAGCCCTTCATGATCGAGACGTTCGGCTCGGTGCCGGTGCTGGGCGCGGTCTTCGCCGGCCCACCGTCCTATCTCAGCCTGTTCAACGCCTCGCTGATCCTGGCCATCATGGTGCTGCCCTTCATCACCGCGATTTCGGTCGACGTGTTCAGGACCGTGCCGCCGGTACTGAAGGAGGCGGCCTACGGACTGGGTTGCACCACCTGGGAAGTGGTTCGCAGCGTGGTCATTCCCTATACCCGCGTCGGCGTGATCGGCGGCGTCATGCTGGCGCTCGGCCGCGCGCTCGGCGAGACCATGGCGGTGACCTTCATCATCGGCAACTCCTTCCGCATCTCGACCTCGATCTTCGCGCCCGGCACGACCATCTCGGCGGCGATCGCGAGCGAGTTCGCTGAAAGCGACGGCCTGCACCAGTCCGCCCTGATCCTGCTCGGGCTGCTCTTGTTCGTGCTGACGTTCTTCGTGCTCGCGGCCGCGCGGCTGATGCTGCTGCGGCTGGAAAAGAAGATGGGGACGTGACGCCATGAACCCGATCTATTCGCGCCGTCGCCGCCGGGACCTCGTCGTTCGCGCGCTGTGCGTCGCCGCCGCCGCGTTCGGCGTCACCTGGCTGGCGCTGATCCTGGCGACGCTGCTCTACAACGGCCTGACCGGGCTCAACCTCCAGGTCTTCATCCAGAGCACCCCGCCGCCCGGATCGACCAGCGGCGGCCTCCTCAACGCCATCGTCGGCTCGCTCATCATGACCCTGATCGGCGTCGGCGTCGGCGCGCCGCTCGGCCTGTTCGCCGGCACCTATCTCGCCGAATACGGCCGGCATGACCGGCTGACCTCGGTGATCCGCTTCATCAACGACATCCTGCTTTCCGCGCCCTCCATCATCATCGGCCTGTTCATCTACGGCGCGGTGGTGGTGCCGATGCGCGGCTTTTCGGCGATCGCCGGCTGCCTGGCGCTCGCGGTGATCGTCATCCCCGTGGTGCTGCGCACCACCGAAGACATGCTGCTGCTGGTGCCGAACCCGCTGCGCGAGGCGGCGAGCGCGCTCGGACTGCCGCGCTCCCTGGTGATCAAGAGGATCGCCTACCGCGCGGCGCGCCCCGGCCTCATCACCGGCGTGCTGCTCGCCACCGCCCGCGTCGCCGGCGAGACCGCGCCGCTGCTGTTCACCGCGCTCTCGAACCAGTTCTTCAGCCTGGACCTGACCAAGACCATGGCCAACCTGCCGGTGACCATCAACAACTTCGTGCAGAGTCCCTACGACTACTGGAAGCAGCTTGCCTGGAGCGGCGCGCTGCTGATCACGCTGACCGTGCTCGCCCTCAACATCACCGCGCGCATCCTTGGCGCCGAGAGGACCGCAAAATGACGGACCTGTCCGTTCCCCTGAGTAGCATCGCCGGTCATCCCGGCTCTGCCGTCCTGCCGGAAGCCCCGGCCAAGGTCACGGCCCGCAACCTCAACTTCTATTACGGCGAGCACCATGCGCTGAAGAACATCAACCTGACGCTCGGCGCTAATCGCGTCACCGCGTTCATCGGCCCGTCCGGCTGCGGAAAGTCGACCTTGCTGCGCATCTTCAACCGGATGTACGATCTCTATCCGGGCCAACGCGCCACGGGGCAACTGACGCTCGACCAGACCGACATCCTCGATCCCAGGCTCGACCTCAATCTGCTGCGGGCCCGCGTCGGCATGGTGTTCCAGAAGCCGACGCCGTTCCCGATGACGATCTACGAGAACATCGCCTTCGGCATCCGTCTCTATGAGAATCTCTCGAAACCGGAGATGGACGACCGGGTCGAGAAGGCGCTGCGCGGCGGCGCGTTGTGGAACGAGGTCAAGGACAAGCTGAACGCCTCGGGGCTCAGCCTCTCCGGCGGCCAGCAGCAGCGGCTCTGCATCGCCCGCACCGTCGCGGTCCGGCCCGAGGTGATCCTGTTCGACGAGCCGTGCTCGGCGCTCGACCCGATCTCGACCGCCAAGGTCGAGGAGCTGATCCAGGAATTGTCCGAGAACTACACCATCGCGATCGTCACCCACAACATGCAGCAGGCGGCGCGCGTCTCCGACAAGACCGCCTTCATGTATCTCGGCGAGCTGATCGAGTTCGACGACACCAGCAAGATCTTCACGTCGCCGTCCGACCGGCGTACGCAGGACTACATCACCGGCCGCTTCGGTTGAGGAGACAAGACATGGGTTCTGAACACACCGTAAAGGCCTTCGACTCGGACCTGCAGGAGCTCACCCGGCTGGTCTCGGAAATGGGCGGCCTCGCCGAGCGCATGATCGTCGATTCCGTCGATGCGCTGATCCGCCGCG
>NZ_JAGWUA010000185.1 GCF_028868675.1 Bradyrhizobium sp. | reverse complement strand
GCCTGATGATCGACCAGATCGGCGAGGTGCTCCGCCTGCCCGAGGACGGCAAGGAGGAAAACCCCGTCAACCTCGACCCACGCATGGCCAAGCTCGCCGGCGGCGTCCACCGCCTCGACGGCCAGCTCATGGTCATCCTCGACGTCGATCGCGTCCTCGAACTCGCGCCCGAGATGATGGCAGCTTGAGGCGGCGACGATCGCGTCGCCGACCTGGAATTGGAAGTGTCCCCTCGGGGGACAGGAAGCAGAGGCCTACATGAGAACGTGTCTCGTCGTCGATGACTCCAGCGTCATCCGCAAGGTTGCGCGCCGCATTCTGGAAGGTCTGGATTTCCAGATCCTCGAGGCCGAGGACGGCGAAAAGGCACTGGAAGCCTGCAAGCGCGGGCTGCCGGACGCGGTGTTGCTCGACTGGAACATGCCGATCATGGACGGCTACGAATTCCTCGGCCACCTGCGCCGCATGCCGGGCGGCGACCAGCCCAAGGTGGTGTTCTGCACCACCGAGAACGACGTCGCCCACATCGCCCGCGCGCTGCATGCCGGCGCCAACGAGTACATCATGAAGCCGTTCGACAAGGATATCGTCACGGCGAAATTCCAGGAAGTGGGCCTGATCTAGCTTTGCGTTCGACCCGACGGGCTGAACGGCCCTCCGGGCTTTGTTTCAACGGGCCGCTTTAGTCGTAGTTGGTGAGTAATGAGTGTTGCGTTGGCTGGGAATTCGACCGCGAGCCCCTCGCGAGAGGGGCCGCTGCGCGTGATGGTCGTCGACGATTCCGTCGTCATTCGCGGCCTGATCTCGCGCTGGATCGGAGCGGAGGCGGACATGGTGGTCGCCGCCTCGCTGCGCACCGGTCTCGAGGCGGTCAACCAGCTCGAGCGCGTCAACCCCGACGTCGCGGTGCTCGACATCGAAATGCCCGAGCTCGACGGCCTGTCGGCCTTGCCGCAGATGCTCGCCAAGAAGCGCGACCTCGTCGTCATCATGGCCTCGACGCTGACCCGCCGCAACGCGGAGATCAGCTTCAAGGCGCTCTCGCTCGGCGCGGCCGACTACATTCCGAAGCCGGAGAGCACGCGCGAGGCTTCCGCCGCCGACATCTTCCATCACGACCTGATCGAGAAGATCCGCCAACTCGGCGCCCGGCTGCGCCGCAGGCCCGCGGTCGCGAGCCCGCCGCTGGCGCCGGCAGGTCCGGCTCCGCTCGCGCGCGAACCTGCGCTTCGCCGCGCGGCGCCGGCACCAGCCGCGCCTGCCGCACCGGCGTCGGCGATCGTCACCCGTTGCTTCTCGGCTCAGGCGCCGAAGGTGCTCCTGATCGGATCCTCCACCGGCGGCCCGCAAGCCCTGATGAACCTGGTGACCGATCTCGGGCCGGTGATCGACCGTTTCCCGGTGCTGATCACGCAGCACATGCCCCCGACCTTCACCACCATCCTCGCCGAGCATCTGGCGCGATCGAGCCGCCGGCCGGCGCATGAGGCGGTCGATGGCGAGCCGGTGAAACCGGGCCGGATCTATCTCGCGCCGGGCGGCAAGCACATGCGCGTGGTGCGCAACGGCGCGGACCCTGCCATCGCGCTCGACGACGGCCCGGCCGTCAATTTCTGCAAGCCCGCTGTCGATCCACTCTTCATCTCGGCGATCGACATCTGGCACGCGGGCATTCTCGCGGTGATCCTGACCGGCATGGGATCGGACGGCATGCGCGGCGGCAAGGAGATCGTCGCCGCCGGCGGCAGCGTGATCGCGCAGGACGAAGCCACCTCCGTGGTGTGGGGCATGCCGGGCGCGGCTGCGAATGCCGGCATCTGCGCCGCGATCCTGCCGCTCAATCAGATAGCGCCGAAACTCAATCGGCTGTTTTCGGGAGACCGTTCGTGACCCCGCTCGACTATGAGTATCTGCGTAAGTTCCTGAAAGAGCGCTCCGGTCTCGATCTCTCCGCCGACAAGCAATATCTGGTCGAGAGCCGCTTGCTGCCGCTCGCGCGCAAGGCGGGGCTGGGCGGCATCCCCGATCTGGTGCAGAAGGTCAGGAACGGCGACGGCCGTGTTTCGACCGACGTCGTCGAGGCGATGACCACCAACGAGACGTTCTTCTACCGCGACAAGGTTCCGTTCGACCATCTGCGCGACACCATCCTGCCGGCGCTGATCCAGGCACGCGCGGCGCGAAAGTCCCTGCGCATCTGGTCGGCGGCCTCCTCGACCGGGCAGGAGCCCTATTCGATCGCGATGTGCGTGAAGGAGATGGGCGCAGCACTCGCGGGCTGGCGCATCGAGATCGTCGCGACCGACCTGTCGCAGGAGGTGCTGGAGAAGTCCAGGGCCGGCATCTACAGCCAGTTCGAGGTGCAGCGCGGCTTGCCGATCCAGATGCTGGTGAAGTACTTCACCCAGTCGGGCGACATCTGGCAGCTCAATTCGGACGTGCGCTCGATGGTGCAGTTCCGCCAGCTCAACCTGCTGCAGGACTTCTCCCATCTCGGCACCTTCGACGTCATCTTCTGCCGCAACGTGCTGATCTATTTCGATCAGGACACCAAGGCCGTGATCTTCGACCGGATGGCCAGATGCCTCGAGGCCGACGGCACGCTGCTCCTGGGTGCGGCCGAGTCGGTCGTCGGCGTCACCGACGCCTTCAGGCCCTGTCCGGATCGACGCGGCCTCTATCAGATCAATCCGGCCCGCGGCGCCCAGCCGTTCGGCGCGACCATGTTTCCGGGCCTCAAGGTCGCCGCGGCGCGCTGAACGGAGGTTGCCGTCGCATACGCGAACGGCGCCACTCAGCGTATCGCGCCGCGTCTCGCCAGCGTCGTCGACGGCGCCTCTCCGAACCTCGACTGGTAGAGTCTTGAAAACCGTCCGAGATGCCAGAACCCGTGGTCGAGCGCGATCGACTTGACGAGGTCGCCGGCCTCGGCCCGCAACAGCGCGCCCCGCACCAGCCACAGCCGGTGAAGCAGAAGATATTGTCGCAGGCTCATGCCGAGCACGGCGATGAACGCGTTATGGAGCGTTCTGACGTGCACGCCGCACGCGTTCGCCACCTCGACGTTGGACTGGATGCGGAAATCGCTCTCCCGCAAATAGTCCCTGGCCCGCCTGCAGATCGCCAGGTAACGCCCGGTCGCGAGGCTACTGGAAGGCAGAACGAAGGTCGACAGCGCATCGTCGACCCCGCCGATGATGCTCCGGTCCATACCCTTCAGCACATTGGGATTGGCAATGCGGGCGGGGTCGCTCTGGATGACCTCGGCGACGTCGCTGACGAAAGATCGCAGATGGGCACTGCTGTTCGGCGCGATCGATAGGACGTGGTGTCCCGGCTCCGGTTCCGGCCAGCCGCGCGCCGCGACGGCATCGCTCAGGAAGAGCTGGCAATGCGTCAGGCGCGATTGCTGGTAGGCGCGATACTCCGTGCCCTTCTTCCAGCGCGCCATGGTATCCGCGTTCACCGAGCTGCCGTTCACCCTGGCCGTGCGCTTGTGGTCGAGCTGGAACGTGATGACCCCATGATCGGCGACCACGGCTCCTTCGAACAGCATCGGTGGCCGTGTGACGACGACCAGCCGTCCGCTTTCGAGAGGCAGCTCGAGTCTGGTGAAGCGGCGGTCCCTGGTGATCGGCAGATACCGGGCTTCGAATCCGGTCACCGAGGCCGCAAACAGCTCCGGCTCGTCGAAGCTGGCTGTGGTGGCGCTGGGAATGGCGTGTCCGCCGTTGTTGTCCGATCCAGAAAGCGCAGCCACAGGTGCAGTCGAACCTCCAATGACCGGCGCCGCCGATTCGTCGAAAGTGTACCGCGTGCGGCTCGGATGGCAACGCGGCGTCCCTCGCGTCTCGTCCGCAGCGGTCACGACACAGCGGCGCGATGCTACCGTCGGCTGCAGCATGTTGCGAGTGGATTGGCCGGGCAGCAGCGTCCATTTTTCAGAAACTGGATAGCGATATTCGGCAATCCTGCTTGCTCGCGGGACTGACTAGGGTGCATCAACATGATGCGACTGGGAACGAACTGCATCCACCGCTGCTCTGGCGCAGGACGGTGGCGAGCCAAAGATGGCAAACGTCGCAGGAGGCATTTCAATTGTCGCCATGCGTGACCTGCACCCGCCGCGAATCCGGCTTCTGCGGTGCCGCCTTTCGAACAGCCCCGCCGCGTCCGTCCACGAATGGGGACCAGCAGAAATTCGCTGCCGTCGGCGCCGGCAAGCAGCTCCTCACGCAAGGCAAATCGTCCGACTACGTCTTCGTCCTGTGCGCGGGATGGGCGTTTCGCTACATCCAGGTGTCCGACGGCGGCAGGCAGATCGACCGGTTCCTGCTGCCCGGCGATCTCTTCTCCTCCCTCTCCATCTTCGAAGAGGCTCCCCATTTCTCGGCGAAGGCGCTGACCACCGTGCAAATCTGCGGCTTCGCGCGCGCAGAGCTCCGTGAACGATGCTTCGACGATCGCGAGCTGCAGTCCGTCGTCGCGCAATCCTGTCTCTCCGACGGGCGCGATGCCGCCCAGCTCATCGCGATCCTCGGCCAATGTTCGGCCGAACAGCGGATCGCCTACCTGTTGCTGCATCTGATGCGGCGCATCGCTGCCAGCCAGGTCGTCCGCGAGCGGCGCTATCCGTTTCCGCTTCGCCAGCAGCACATTGCCGACGCCGTCGGGCTGACGCCGGTCCATGTCAGCCGGGTCCTCAGCCTGTTTCGCGAGCGCGGCATCGTCGCACTGGCCGACGGCGTGCTCGAGGTCATCGATGCCCCGGCGCTGGAACGGATCGGGCAGTTGTGACGGACGGCGCGTGCCGGTCGTGAGGCCGCGCCCTTGACGTCCGCTTCACAGGATCGCGTGCGGCAGGAAGCGCGAGCCGTTGCCGGTGATCGGGCTTGCATCCTCGCGGATCGACAGGCCGCACGGCTGGTGGTCGACCAGCCAGCTTCCGATCACCGGATGGAAGCCCGCAAAGTTCGGCAGCGGCGACAGCGCCTGGCGCACGTAGCCTTCGGCGCCGTAGGGGCCGGATTGCTCGTCGAGCGCGACGCCGCCGGCAACCAGCGTGACGTTGGCACCTTCGCGCGACAGCAAGGGCTTGCGGACGTAGGTGGCGCCGAGTCCGGCCGCGCGGGAATCGTCCTCGAAGAAGGCCGGCAGCAGGTTGGGATGGTTCGGAAACATCTCCCAGAGCAGCGGCAGGATGCCCTTGTTGGAGAGCAGCGCCTTCCACGGCGGCTCGATCCAGCGCGTCGGCGCGAGGCTGAGCTTCGCGCCGAAAGCGTCGTGGAACATCCATTCCCAGGGATAGAGCTTGAAGGCGAGTGCGATGTCGCGATCGTCGAGATCGACGAAGCCGCCACCCTCGTCACGCCAGCCGATGTCCTCGATGTCGAGCAGCGTGGTCTCGAGTCCTGCCTGCCGAGCGGTGTCCTCGAGATAGGCGAGCGTGCCGGCATCCTCTTGATTGCCGGTGGTGCCGGTGAGGTGCAGATGACGGCCGGCGGCGATGTCCTTCCACGCCGCGATCAGCCGCTCGTGGACGGAGTTGAACTGGTCGGCGTGCGCCGGGATGATGCGCCGCTCGATCGCCTGCTCGAGCCAGGTCCATTGAAACACCGCGGTCTCGAAGATCGAGGTCGGCGTGTCGGCGTTGTATTCGAGCAGCTTTGCCGGGCCGTTGCCGTCGAACTTCAGGTCGAGGCGGCCGTACAGGCTGCGGTCGTCGCGCCGCCAGCTCTCCGCGATCAGATCCCAGAACGATTCCGGGATCGTCAGACGCCGCAGGTAGCGCTCGTCGGCGACGGCGCGGCCGGCGAATTCCAGGCACATCGCATCGATCTCGCCGGTCGGCGCTTCGATGCTGCGCTCGATCTCGTCGAGCGTGAATGCGTAGTAGGCGCGTTCGTCCCAGTAGCGCTCGCCGTCGATGGTGTGGAAATCGAAGCCGCAGGCCTCTGCGGTTGCCTGCCAGTCGTCGCGCTCGGGACAGTCGATGCGCTGCATCTCCTATCCGCCGCCATGACCGTGGCCGCCATGGCCGTGAAAATGGTGCAGCGTGCCACCGAAGCCGCCATAGACCGGACGGCAATAGGGCCGTCCATCGATTCCGGGGATGGCCGTGAGGCCGGGGCCGCAAAGCGGCTCGCGCCGGACGAATCCCATCGACACCGCACCGGCGGCGGCGCTGCCCATCAAGGTGAGCACGACCCTTCGCGAGCGTTTCATGATCCTGATCCTGCCTTCGACTCTGCGGTGCAGTCTCCACCACCTGCGGGCCAGCAGACAAGGGAAAGCCGGCCGATTCACGGCATCGTGCTGCGGGGGCCGATGAGCGCGCGACCGGCGACGCACACACGGCCGCGCCGTCGCTCCCGGTGCGCGCAGCGCGCCTTTCTGCATAGCGATACCGCAACGGCGCGCGCCGCCTTCATCCCAATTCGAAAAACTTGCGTGCGTTGATCCCAGTCAAATCCAATTTCGATGATCGGCACTCAGATGTCTTGCATCGCTGTCCGTTTGAGGATTCCTGTCGATGCAGACCAGTGCACTCCCTTCGGTCTTTCGCAGGTCCAGCAATCGGGCAAGTCTGACCATTGCCCTTGCCGTGACCGCGTTCGCGTGGCTCGCCTGTGACGCGGCCGTGGCGCAGCCGGCCGGCATCGTCGCCAACGGTAACGCGGTGGCCACGGGTTTCTCCGGCGCGCAGCCGCCCACCACGATCGCGCCGGGCGTCGATCCCGGCGACCAGACCTTCATCGATCTCAACGGCCCGTCGGCGCGCGTGCTGGACCTGCAGGCGCCCGGCGCGCCGCCGCAGGCGCAGCTTCTGACGATGCCAAAGCCTTTCACGGTAACGGCCGGTCAAACGGGTCAGTTGTTCGGCGTTGCGCTCGACGGCGCGATGCCGCCGAACGCGTATGTCGCGGCGACCTCGATCTACGGCCTGCCGATCGTCATTCCCGGCAGCGCCGGTCAGTTCGTCCGTGCGAAGCAGGGTGCGCCGAAGGCCGCGTTCATGCCGGGACTGTTCGGTCCGGCGCAATCCGGCGGCGGCCCCGGCTCGATCTGGCGGATCGACGGCGCGACCGGTGAGGTTCGCCTGTTTGCCAATGTCAAGCTCGGCGGCGCCGCCAATCCCGGCCCGGCGCTCGGCGGCCTCGCCTTCGATGCGGCGTCCAATACGCTGTTCGTCGCCGATCGCGCCACCGGCATGATCCATGCGTTCGATGCGAGCGGAGCCGAGCGCGGCCGTTACGATCACGGCGTGCAGGGGCGCAGCGCGGCCGGCCTTTCGCCGGTGCCGTACGACCCGGCGGGACATCTCGACATCACCAGTCCGAAATTCCGGACGGGCGATCCCGCGACCTGGGGCTATGCCAACGCGCAGCGCCGGGTGTTCGGCCTCGGTGTCCGCAATGGGCGCCTCTATTATGCGGTTGCGAGCGATCTGCAGGTCTGGTCGGTGGCGATCGCGCCGAGTCTTGGCGCCGATCCACGGCTGGAGGTCAACGTCGCGCCCGGCCCGGGTCCAAGCGAAATCTCCGGGATCGCCTTCGACGATCAGGGCCGCATGCTGCTCGCCGAACGGGCCGCGCCGAGCGGGGCCTATGATTTCAACGTGCTGACGACGGAGGCGACCGGCCGTGTGCTGCGCTATTTGCCGGTGCCGCCGGGCACCGCCATGCCGCTGTGGCAGCCGCAGGCGGATGAATACGCCGTCGGCTTCGCGCGTCAGCTGCACAACGGCAATGGCGGCGTGGCGATCGGCTTCGGCTACGACGATCAGGGACGTATCGACCGCGCCGCCTGCGGCCAGTTCCTGTGGTCGACCGGCGAGCAGTTGCGCAATGCGAGCGATCCCGTGATTGCCGCGCAGCTCGCGGCCGGCGGCCCGGCGGAGGTCAACGGCGTGCAGGGCAACGAGCCCGCCGCCGTGCGGCCGGCGAACGTGCCGCCATGGCAGACTTATTTCATCGACTATGACGACCAGTTCCAGGACGCCGCCGCGCGCGGCCATCTCGGCGACATCGCGATCCTGCGCGTCTGTCAGCAGGCCGGATTCAGTCTGCCCGGCTGGTATCGGCCGCGCGCCGAGTTGTTTCCTGGATTCTTCTGGCCGCACTTCCACGGCAAGAAGCCGCCGCAGCTCGACTGCCCGCCCGGCTCAGGCAACCAGTGCGCCTGTCCGCCCGGCACGACGCAGCAGCCCGGCTTCCAGTGCTGCCCGATCATGACCTACCTCGGTCCCAACGGGCAGTGCGTGTCGCCGTGTCCGGACGGATCGATCGATCCCGGCAAGCTGGAGGCTTGCATCAACGGCTTCGATTCGAGCACGTTCGATCCGAATGATTTGTCGAAGCTGAGCTGTGTTGACGGTTCGAAACCGGTGCAGGACGCCAACGGCTTTCACTGCCCGTTATTCAAGGCGCCGACCTGTCCCGCCGGCTTCGAGCCGGATCCGTCGGCCCCCTTCTTCGGCTGCAAGGCGAACGCGCAGCAACAGGCGTGTGGCTGGAAGTACCCAGATCTCAAGCAGCCCGGGCTCGACGGGACCTGCCAGCAGCTTTGCCCGTCCGGGTCGTGGGGCTATGCGGCCAACCAGTGCTGCCCCGACGGCATGCTGCCCGGGCCCGACGGCAAATGCGGCAAGCCGCAGCAGCCGTCATGTCCGCCCGAGCAGTTGACGGTAAGCGGTCAGTGCTGCCCGGCCGGATCGAAGCCGCAGCCTGATGGAAGCTGCTCTCCGATGAAGAAGACGGAGTGCAAGATCGAACAGGTCACGCCGAACGGCACCTGCTGTCCGCCCGGCACCAAGCCGCAGCCCGACAACACCTGCGCCGTCATCTGCCCCTCGGGCTCGACCATCAACGCGGCGACCGGCCAATGCTGTGCGCCTGCTAGCGCAGTCGCCGGCACCACCGGGGCGTGCACCTGTCCGCAGGACCAGTTCCTGGTCGACGGCAAATGCGTCGGCAACGCGCCGCCGGACGCGGGCGATTGCTTCGCCGGTTATGTCAAGCTGCCGAACGGCTCGTGCTGCCTCGCCGCGCAGGCGACCGCCGGCGGCCAGTGCTGTCCGACCGGACAGAAGCCCGATGCCGACAAGCGCAAATGCGTGCCGGCAGGTGCGACGACGTTCGTGCCCGGCAAGCCGTTCGTTCCGGCGCCGGTCGTCGTTCCCGGCAAGCGCGGCAAGGCCGTGACGCCGCCGCCGCGTGCTCCGACGGTCGTCATTCCGCCGCCGAAACGTTACGTGCCGCCGAAGCGCTTCACGCCAAGGCCGATCGTACGGCCGACACCGGTCGCGCCGCGCATCCGCCGTATCGAACAATAGGAGAGCGTCTCATGAAGTGTCGAAAGCTCGCACCGGCAGCGCTCACGCTCGCAAGCCTCGCCTGCGTCGCCACCCTGAACCTCGCCGATGCGGCA
>NZ_JAGWUA010000368.1 GCF_028868675.1 Bradyrhizobium sp. | reverse complement strand
TGGCCGACGGTGAAGGCGCATCTGGAATTTCAACTCGACGACAAGCCGCGTTGAGCGGGGCACTGGCGGGCAAGATGGACAGATTCGACTACGTGATCATCGGCGCGGGCTCGGCGGGATGCGTGCTCACGAACCGGCTGAGTGAGGATCCGAACACCACGATCTGCGTGCTGGAGGCGGGGCCGCGCGACTGGCATCCCTACATCCATCTGCCGGCCGGCTTCATCAAGACCTTCCACATGAAGAGCGTCAACTGGGCCTACCAGCAGGAGGTCGGGCCCTGGACCGGCGGCCGCAGCATCTACGCGCCGCGCGGCAAGACGCTCGGCGGCTCGTCCTCGATCAACGGCCACATCTACAATCGCGGCCAGAACCTCGACTTCGACACCTGGGCGCAGATGGGCAACCGCGGCTGGAGCTATGCCGACGTGCTGCCCTACTTCAAGCGGCTGGAGAAGCGGGTCGGCGCGGGCGACGACACCTATCGCGGCCGCGACGGCCGCCTCACCGTCACCACCATGGAATGGCGCGATCCGCTCTGCGAAGCCTTCATGGAAGGCGCGATTTCGCTCGGCATTCCCCGCAACCCCGACTACAACGGCGCCAAGCAGGAGGGCGTGTCCTACTGTCAGCGCACCATCGACAACGGCCTGCGCGTCTCCGGCTCGACCGCCTTTCTCAAGCCCGCGATGAAGCGGCCGAACGTGCATGTGCATACCCACGCGCACGCCACCGAGATCGTCTTCGAGGGCAAGCGCGCGGTCGGCGTGCGCTACATGAAGGGCGGCCGCAACGGCACGCCGGTCGAGGTGCGCGCCAACAAGGAAGTGATCCTGGCCGGCGGCACCTACAACTCGCCGCAGCTCTTGCAGCTCTCCGGCGTCGGCTCGCCCGACCTGCTGCAGGCCCACGGCATCGCGGTGCGCCATGCGCTGCCGGTTGGCGAGGGCCTGCAGGACCATTACGCGCCGCGCACGGTGGCGCGGGTCAAGGACATCAGGACCATCAACGAGCTCCGGCGCGGCCTGTCGCTGTGGGTCGAGGCACTGAAATGGGCGACGCAGCGGCGGGGGCTGCTGTCGCTGTCGCCGACCATGGTCTACTGCTTCTGGTATTCGGGCGAGAGCCCCGACCGTTCGGATCTGCAGCTCACCTTCACGCCCGCAAGCTACAAGGAAGGCGTGCAGGGCCAGCTCGAGGACGAGCCCGGCATGACCGTTGCGTCCTGGCAGCAGCGCCCGGAGAGCCGCGGCTATGTCCGGATCCGCTCCAACGATCCGTTCGCACCGCCGATCATCCAGACCAACTATCTCGACGCCGAGCTCGATCGCCGCGTCATCGTCGGCGGCATGAAGCTCGCGCGCCGCCTCCTGAAGTCGGCGCCGCTCGCGCAGTATTACGCCTACGAGGATTTCCCCGGCCCGAACGTCAACAGCGACGACGAGTTTTTGGCCGCCGCGACCCAGCGCGGCACCACCACCTTCCATCCCGGCTGCACCTGCCGGATGGGACCGGCGGAGTCCACCTGGGCGGTGGTCGACGATCAGCTCCGCGTCCACGGGCTCGAAGGCCTGCGCGTGATCGACGCCTCGGTGATGCCGCGCATGATCTCGGCCAACCTCAACGCGTCCACGATGATGATCGCGGATCGCGCCTCCGACCTGATCCGCGGCAAGAAGCCGCTGGAGGCGGCGAGCGTGCCGGAGAGCGCCGTAGCGTGAGAACTCCGTAGGGTGAGTGACGCAGACCCGCCCTCCGATTACGGGATCGGCGTCATCGGATCGAATGTGGTCCTGATCTCGTCGAGAACGGGCTCGGCCGTCTTGCC
>NZ_JAGWUA010000184.1 GCF_028868675.1 Bradyrhizobium sp. | reverse complement strand
GCCGCCGGAGCCGGCGGCGTCTGAACGGTCGGCAGCTTCGGCGGGGTTCGCGTACCGCCCGGAGTCGTCGTGGCGGCCGGCGCGTTGGCCACGGGCGCGTTGAGGTGCGGCGGCACCGTCGTCGCGGGCGCCGTCGCGGGCGGCGCAATCCCGGTGTTCGGCGCACCTGCGGGCGGGGGCGGTGCGCCATGAGCCCCCGGCACCGGCAGCGCATGGGCCGCGGGCAGTTTCGGCTGGCCCAGCGGCGGCGCGCCGGGTGCTACATTGGCCGGCAAGGCCGGCGGCGGCCCGCCCTTCACGGCCGGATTGATCGTCGCGCTCGGCGGCACCGGCAGCTTGCCCTGCTGGATCAGCGTCGCCCGCTGCACGACCGCCGGCGGCATGGCCGGCCCCGCTCCGGGCGGACGACCGGCAACCACCGGAGCCGGGCTGCCCGGCGGCCCGCCCGCGGGAGGCGCAGGCGGCGGGCGGTTGATGACGGTGTTGATGACCGTGGTGTTGTGGATGTTGGCGTAGATGATGTTGTGCGGCGGCGGCGCGACGTAGATCGGCGGCCTGACGAACACCGGGATCGGCACGAACACCGGCTGCGGCAGCACGAACAGGCCGACCACCGGAAGCGGCGGCGGCAGCACGATGAAGTCGGGCGGCGGCGGCGGCAGATAGTAGACCGGCGGCGGTGGCGGCGGCGCGAAGCCGAAATCGGGATCGGCAAACATCAGCACCGGACGATCGACATAGATGACCTCCTCCGGCGGCGGCGGCGGCACGTCGTAGTCCAGCATCGCAAAGCTCGGCGGTGGTTCGATCGGCGCGGTCAGGATCGCGAGCCTGCGCCGCGCATCGGGCGCATGCGGCCCGCGCGGATAGCGGCGCAGATACGACCAGTACGCCTCAGGGGTGTCGGCACGATAAGTGCGTCGCCAGGTAATCGCCTCGCGGCGCGCCGCGACGATCGCCCTCACCCGCTTCGCCATGGGATCGTCGGGCCAGGCGGCGAGGAATTCCTCGTACGCCGGCAGCGTGTCACGCTCGAGCGCAGCCGCATAGGCGTCCTGCGCGGAAAGATCGCGGATCGGCTTGCTGCGGATCGCGGCGACCTGGTCGGGGGCGGCCTGCGGCGGCGGCGCGTCGGGTCCGCGCTCGAAGAAGGCGAAGGGCGCGCTGATCTTCTGCGCGTCCCACGGCACCTGCGCGCCCTTGCTGGCCTCGTTGACGCGCAGGCGGACGCGCTCGAACACCTCCGGGAGCGACAGGCCGCCGGTGCGGATCATCTCGGCCAGCGACTGCGCGTAGGTGCCGTAGGGTCCACCCTCCACCGGCGCCACCGTGCCCGGCGCGGCGTTGAAGGCGACCAGCATGTTCGCCTCCGGCTCGACCAGCGCGAGCCCGCTCGCGATGCCCTGGCCGGCCTCGACGAACGGCTGCTGCCGCGCGGCGTCGAGCACCACGATGTTGGCCTTCAGCGGAATCGCGGCGAGCTGGCGGACATAGTCGCTGATGCGCAGGCCCTCGGTCGGGATGTCGGTGTCGCGCGTGATGTTGGAATCGACCGGGATGAAATAGTTCTCGCCGGCGAGCTGCACGCCGTAGCCGGCCAGGTAGATCATCGCCACCGTGCCGGGCCCCGAGGACTGCGCCTTCTGGATGAAATCGCGAAAGCTCTTGCGCAGCGTGTCGCCGTCGAGATCGCGCGCCCCCACCACGTCGAAGCCCGCGGCCTGCAGGGTCTGCGCGATCAGGCCGGCGTCGTTGGCGGCGGTGGCGAGCGGCGATTTGGCATAGGCGCCGTTGCCGACCACGAGCGCGATGCGCTTCTCCTGCTGCTGGGCGGCGGCCGGATCGACCATCGCCGTGGCCGCAAGCAGCAGCAGCGGCAGGAGAAGGGAGAGGAAAGGTCTTGATGTCCCACGCATGGCTGCCCGCTTTTGCTGGATCGCTTGTTGAGCGCACGTCCGCGCGAGTAGGCGCGCGGCAATCTGAACGGCCCTTGAACGAAGGCGCGAATTGAGGCGGCGGGATGGCGCCCGCCGGCTAGATCTGCTGCACGTCGACCACGCCCGCGACCGCCTTGATGGCGCCGGCGATCTGCGGGGAGACCTTGAAGCGGCCGGGCAGCTTCATCTCCACCTCGGTCTCGAGGTCGAGCATCATCACCAGCGAGACCTCCCCGTCGCCATTGCCGCGCGGAGCGATCGCGGGGCTGCCGATCTTCGGTGCCGCGGCCCCTTCCGGCACGGCGAGCCGCCGCGCGATCGACTCCAGCGGCTTGGTATCGCGCAGGAAGATGCGCAGGCCCTTCTGTGTCTTGGCGGCGGCGTCATCGAGCGGCTCGGCATGCAGCACGCGGGCGCGGACGTCCTCACCCTGAAGCTCGGCGCCGAGCTGCAGCAGCACGGCGGCGCCCGGCTCCAGCACGTCGCGGTATTGCGCGAGCCCTTCGGAGAACAGCACCGCCTCGAAGTGACCCGTGGGATCAGAAAGCCCCATGATGCCCATCTTGTTGCCGGTCTTGGTGCGCCGCTCCATGCGCGACACCACGGTGGCCGCGACTTTTCCCGCGGTCGCC
This sequence comes from Bradyrhizobium sp., assembly GCF_028868675.1. Lineage (GTDB taxonomy): Bacteria > Pseudomonadota > Alphaproteobacteria > Rhizobiales > Xanthobacteraceae > Bradyrhizobium. The sequence goes on along the minus strand of NZ_JAGWUA010000184.1, from coordinate 6,944 downwards.
CCGGTCTTCACCGCGCGCGAAAATTCCGCCCAGGTCTGCACCCTGAGCCGCTTCAGCACGGTCGCGTAGTCGTCGAGCGGATGGCCCGACAGGAAGAAGCCGATCGCGTCGTATTCGCGCCGCAGCCGCTCCGCCGGCAGCCAGGGCTCGACCTGCGGCAGCATGATGGTGGGCGCGTCGGCCGCGTTGCCGAACATGTCGTTCTGCCCGATCGTGGCCGCCTCGTGCGAACGCTGGCAGGCTGCGAGGATCGCGTCGGCGCCGGCGAAGACGCGCGCGCGGTTCGGCTCCAGCGTGTCGAAGGCGCCGGCGGCCGCCAGGCTCTCGATGACGCGCTTGTTGATCGCGCGCGGATTGACCCGCGCGGCGAAATCCGCAAGCGAGGTGAAGGCGCCCTTGCTCTCGCGCTCGGCGACGATCTGCTTCACCGCGTCGACGCCGACGCCCTTGAGCGCTGCGAGCGCGTAGTAGATCGTGTCGTCGCCGACCTCGAAGGTCGCGGCCGAACGGTTGACGTTGGGCGGCTCGACCCTGATGCCGAGGCGCTGCGCCTCGGCGCGGAATTCGGACAGCTTGTCGGTATTGTTGAGGTCGAGCGTCATCGACGCCGCGATGAACTCGACCGGATAGTGCGCCTTCATGTAGGCGGTGTGGTAGGACACCAGCGCGTAGGCCGCCGCGTGGCTCTTGTTGAAGCCGTAGTCGGCGAATTTCGCGAGCAGCTCGAAGATGGTCTCGGCCTGGCCCTTCGGCACGCCGTTCTTCACCGCGCCTGCGACGAAGACGGCGCGCTGCTTCTCCATCTCGGCGCGGATCTTCTTGCCCATCGCGCGGCGCAGCAGGTCGGCGTCGCCGAGCGAATAGCCGGCCATCACCTGCGCGATCTGCATCACCTGCTCCTGGTAGATGATGACGCCGAAGGTCTCTTTCAGGATCGGCTCCAGGATCGGATGCAGGTATTCCGGCTCCTCGTCGCCATGCTTGCGCGCGCAATAGGTCGGGATGTTCGCCATCGGGCCCGGGCGGTAGAGCGCGACCAGCGCGATGATGTCCTCGAAGCGGTCCGGCCGCATGTCGATCAGCGCGCGCCGCATACCCTGGCTTTCAACCTGGAACACGCCGACCACGTCGCCGCGCGCCAGCATCTGGTAGCTTGCGGCGTCGTCGATCGGCAACGTCGCGAGATCGATGTCGATGCCGCGCGGCTTCAGCAGCTTCACCGCGACGTCGAGCACGGTCAGCGTCTTGAGGCCGAGGAAGTCGAACTTGACGAGGCCCGCGGGCTCGACCCACTTCATGTTGAACTGGGTCACCGGCATGTCGGATTTCGGATCGCGATAGAGCGGCACCAGTTCGCTCAGGGGCCGGTCGCCGATCACGATGCCGGCCGCATGCGTGGAGGCGTGCCGCGTCAGGCCTTCGAGGCGCTGGGCGATGTCGAAGGCCTGCGCCACCACGGGGTCCTCGTCGCGGAAGGCCTGCAGCTTGGGCTCGCTCTCGATCGCCGCGGCGAGCGTCACCGGCGCGGCCGGATTCTGCGGCACGAGTTTCGTCAGCTTGTCGACCTGCCCATAGGGCATCTGCAGCACGCGCCCGACGTCGCGCAGCACACCGCGCGCCTGCAGCGTGCCGAAAGTGATGATCTGCGCGACCTGGTCGTGGCCGTAACGCTGCTGCACATAGCGGATCACCTCGCCGCGACGGTCCTGGCAGAAGTCGATGTCGAAGTCCGGCATCGAGACGCGTTCGGGATTGAGGAAGCGCTCGAACAGCAGGCCGAAGCGGATCGGATCGAGGTCGGTGATGGTCAGCGCCCAGGCCACCAGCGAGCCGGCGCCGGAGCCGCGGCCCGGTCCGACCGGGATGTCGTGCGCCTTCGCCCATTTGATGAAGTCGGCCACGATCAGGAAGTAGCCCGCATATTTCATGCGGGTGATGACGTCGAGCTCGAAGGCGAGCCGCTTGTCGTAGTCTTCCCCGGTGGTGCCGTGGGAGAGGCCGTGCACGCGCAACCGGTTGGCAAGCCCCTCCTCCGCCTGCCGCTTCAGCTCGGCGGCCTCGACCGCGGCAGCGTCTGGGCTCGACGCGGCGCCGACGGTGAAGAACGGCAGGATCGGCTTGCGCGTCATCGGGCGGAACGAGCAGCGTTCGGCTATCTCGACGGTGGAGGCGAGCGCCTCCGGAATGTCGGCGAACAGCACCGCCATCTCGGCGCGCGTCTTGAAGCGGTGGTCGGGCGTGAGCTGCTCGCGATCGGTCTCGGCGATCAGCCGGCCGCCGGCGATGCACAGCAGCGCGTCGTGGGCCTCGTAGTCGTCGGTTGCGGCGAAATACGGCTCGTTGGTCGCGACCAGCGGCAGCCCCTTGGCGTAGGCGAGATCGATCAGCCCCGACTCGATGCGGCGTTCCGTGTCCAGGCCGTGGCGCTGCAGTTCGACATAGAGGCGGTCGCCGAACAGGCTTGCCAGGCGCTCGCAGCGCGCCGCCGCGAGCTCGGCGTGGCCTGCCTGCAGCGCCAGCGAGATCGGTCCGTCCGGCCCGCCGGTGAGCGCGATCAGGCCTTCGGTCTCCCCTGCGAGCCAGTCGAACCTGACGAACGGTGCGTGGGTGTCGGGCGTCTCCAGGAACGCGCGGGAATCGAGTCGCATCAGGCTGCGATAGCCCGCTTCGCGCGCGGCCAGCAGCACGATCCGTGACGGCCCAATCGCGTGGCGCGCGTTGGGATCCTGGTCGCCGAAATCGATCGCGAGCTCGCAGCCGATGATCGGCTGGATGCCGGAGGCCGCCATCTTGTCGGAGAATTCCAGCGCGCCGAACATGTTGTCGGTGTCGGTCAGCGCCAGCGCCGGCTGGCGGTCGGCCTTGGCAAGCTCGGCGAGCTTGGCGATCTTGATCGAGCCCTTGAGCAGCGAATAGGCCGAGTGAACGTGAAGATGGACAAATCCGGCGCTCGGCATGGTCGCGTCTCAGGCCCCTTTTGGCTCATGGGTGAAGCGGTCGCGTATGCCGAGGCGTCACATGCCCGGCGGGGTCGACTCGCGCCGCAATGGTGGTGCCTCCGGCCTGCGGAGTCCACGCTGGCGCCGAACATTCCGCGCGCCGTCCGGCTTTTCCCCAAGCGCCCCTTGGGGTCTCAAGGACCCCGTATCGTCAGAGCTGCGGGATCAGAGCTGGGGAATGACCTGCGCCCAGATCGCGATCATGCCGACGAATAGCGTGATCGACGCCAGCGCCGCCGCCTCCTCCACGAAGATCCTGAACATGGTCCCGCTCCCTCGTAAGAACATAATGAGAACATTGTTCTCTTTTCGTTCCAAGGAGTCAAGCCGTCTGCCGAATATCGCCCCCCGGCTTGCAGGACCATGGTTAACTCACTGAGCTCAAAGAAAAAGCCCCGGCCAAAGGCCGGGGCTTCAAGACCGCAGATCGGTGCGGTCGATCCGCCGATTAGTAGCCGATCAGTACCTGGCGACGACCGGGCCGCCGAACTTGTAGTTCAGGCGAACCAGGCCCATGTCGACGTCCTGACCGATGCGATCGGTCTTCAGGCCGGCAAAGGTCACGTCCTTGTCGCCGAGGAAGATGTGGTTGTACTCGACGCCCACCGACCAGTTCGGCGCGAAGCCGACTTCGAGGCCGGCACCGACCGTGCCACCCCAGCGGGTCTCGCTGGTCGAAGCAAGCAGGCCGCCGGTGGCCGTGCTGTAGACGTCGTACTTGTCGCCGACCACGGCCGCGCCGCCCTTCACGTAGAGCAGGATGTTGTTCCAGGCATAGCCGACCTGACCGGTGATCAAACCGAACGAGTCGATGCGCGTACGATTGCGGTGCGCATTGAGCGCGCTGAGGTTGTCGCCCGAGAAGTCGGCCCAGTTGCCCTGGCCTTCGAGGCCGAACACGAACTGACCCGACTGCCAGCGGTAGCCGATCTGGCCGCCGACGGTGCCGCCCGTCGCGTTGTGGGAGCCTTCACCGCCGACGAGCGGCGCCAGCTGATCCCACGTCGTATGCGCCGAGGCGCCGCCGCCGTTGATGCCGATGTAGAAGCCGCTCCAGTCGTAGATCGCAGCAACCATCGCGGGCGCCTTGGTGTAGTGGCGCGCCGCCAGGTCAGCAGCCATCGCCGGCGCCGCCGCGCCGAGCGCGATCAGGCTTGCGGTGGCGAGCAACAGAGTCTTTTTCATTTTGATTCCCGTTCCAGTTTCGTCAGAGGCCCCCGGGGCCGTGCGCACCTCTTAACAGCGATCGACGGAATTGCTGTAGCCTCGACGCAACAGTCAGGATGAAAGGACCCGCGCGGAGAATCAAAGTTCGTGTGCGATGCTGGATTCGTTTGAATCTTGCGGTCGTCGCAGTTCCAGTGTGGACTACGCCGCACGCAGCGCGCCTCGAATGCATTCGGCGAGCGCGCGACAGGAGAAACTCGATGCGCGGATTCGTCGCCGTCCCCATTGCTGCCACAATCGCGCTCGGGCTCAGTCACGCACCTGTGAACGCTTACGGCGTCAAGCACCCCTTCTGCCTGACCGGCGACGAATGGCCCGGGCTGAGCAATTGTCGATTCGACACCTACGACCAGTGTCGGGCGAGTGCGTCGGGCCGTGCGCTGACCTGCATCGCCAATCCCTACTTCGCCGGCCAGAGCGGCGACCCTTACGCCACGCCCGACCGCTATCGGCCGCCGCCTCCGCCGCCGCCCTATTGGCAGCGCTAAATTAGCGGTGCACCGTTGGTCGGCCGTGGACACGATCATCATGATTCGCTTTGCCACTTTCGCCATCGCCGCCGTCGCAGCCCTCTGGCTCGGCCGGCCCGCGCGCGCCCAGACCTACGATCCCGCCTATCCCGTCTGCATGCAGATCTTTGGACCGGTGGGCTATTTCGACTGCCGCTATGCGACGATTGAGCAATGCAAATTCCTGGCGGTCGGCCGCGCCGCGCAGTGCATGGTCAATCCCTATTTTGCGCCGAAGAAGCCGACGAGCGGCCGCCGGTCGACACGCTCGAACTAATCGAGGAGGTGTTGGCCTGCGTCGATGCGATCGATGGCCCCGCCGCCATCGATGACCGGCTTATCTCGAAGCGGCGATCGATGAGGATGATCCGTCTTTCATCGCCACCGCGATAGGCGACATTGCCAGGGCGCGCGGAGTCAGCCAGTTCGCCAAGGAAACCGGGCTGAGCCGCGAAGCCATTTACAAATCCTTCCGCCCTGGCGGCAATCCGACGATTGAAACCGTTCACAAGGCAACAAAGGCGCTGGGTCTGAAACTGAAGCTCGCACCGTCCAAAGCGGCCTGACCAAGAACACGTCGAGGTCGGCGCTGCAGGCTGCACCCGCCCAGGCCAACCTCCAATGCCGGAGTTCGTTCAGTCGACCGCCAGCGCTTTGGCTGTCCGCGCGTAGATCGAGCTGATCAGTCCGGCGCATGGTCAGGCATTCGGCCGCCACCACCCGAAGATCGCGACCGATCGAACGCGTCGATCGATTGCGCCTTGCGAAGACGAACCGCAACGGGTCACGAGCTCGGCCTGCCCTGCCGGCGACGCTCGTGCCCCGCTGATCGCGTCCTTTACCGCCGCACCCCGACGCGGTTGACGCCGCCGTTCAAGTTGGTTGGGCTGGCCGTGCCGGCCCGGACCGCAGCACGTGCCACCGGCCGAGGCCTGAGCACGACGCCGGCCCTCGCGACGCAACCCACCGGATACTCAATGTACTGGCAATACACGACCGCGCCGGCTGGTGCCGGATTGAGGGTGACACCTGCAAGCCCCAACAGGGCGCTGGCAGCAATCCCCGCGACTGTCACCGACTTGATCGAAAGACGCTTCCCCGGCTGCATGATGATACTCCTTCCTGCGCGTGCGAATTGAAGGCTGACGAAGGCCGCTTCACGTACGGCCGATCGCAAAGTGAGCGCGCAGGAATACTTAACGTTGACGTAGATCAACGGTCCGGCAAGACCGCAGGCATCCCTCCGGGCGAAACTGATGAAGTGTGCGATGCGATGTGCGCACCACTACACCGCTCTTGGCGCTGATCTCGATGCAATGGCGTGGCGTCGTTTGGCGGTCTCAGAGACGCCCTTCCCTGCACAAGCGAATGAACAGCGCTCGAACAAGGGCCGTCTGGCGAGACGGCCCTTTTGGTCTGTTTGAGCGTCAAATCACGCGGAAGGTCGGCGCGCGCCTCCGGTAGACCAGAAGCCCGACGCTCGCAAAGCCCAGCAAGACCATCGCCCATGAGGACGACTCGGGAACGGCTGCGACCGCTACATTGTCAAGGATGTTTCCGATATTGCCATTGCCGCCGAGCAGATCGGCAAACGACAGATTGCCACCGCTCGTCGTGAAGGTGAACGAATGAATGGCAAGAGGATCACTCGCTGCCAGCGTGATCGGCTGGCTGAACGTGCCGAGGGTGACGACCGTCGTCTTCGGACCGTCGCCGCGTGCGTTACCGCCGAGGGCGAAAGAGAGCGTATAGGTTCCAGCCGCGAAGCTGGCGAGCGTCTGAAGCGTTCCAGGCGAACCGGTCGTACCGTTGAGATCGACGTAGCCGCCATTGCCGGGATAGAAATCGAAGGAAGTTCCGCTGGGAGTCTCGCCGATCAGGTCCACGCTCCCGGACGTTATCGACCAGTTGGTGGGTGGAATCCAATTCAACTGCCCCGAATAGCCGTTGAAGTCGTCGCTGAATACGATTGCGGCAGATGCGGTTGAACTATGCATCGCCATTCCGGCCGCAAGTGTCGCCACTGCGATCCACGCACTCGTCACTTTCATAGAGGACGCTCCTTTGGAGGGCCCCCGGCCCGCGAACCAAACAGTCATCCTATCCGAAGGTTCCGTCACCAACTCGAATTGCAGGGATCGTTCGACCGTGCCGGCGCCGGGCAATGCGGATCCCGCTTGAAAAGGCCGCAGCGGCTTTCGTCGCTGCG
>NZ_JAGWUA010000020.1 GCF_028868675.1 Bradyrhizobium sp. | reverse complement strand
CCGCGACGTGGGTCCGGATGTCGTCGATGTCGTGCAGGATCGTCGTGAGATTGGACGGTAGGTCGGGATGATCCAGCGGCGGATCGAACTCGTTCACGTCCTTCGGCCAGACGACCTCGTAGTCGGGCTTTCGCGGCTCGGCGATGTCGCCGACGTCGCCGAGCGCATCGACGATGCGTGAGAGGATCGCCGAATAGGACGCAGCCGTGCCGGCGCCGCCGGCGAGATATTGCTTGATCCTGGAGGCTCTCCCGGGGTCGCGATACTCCGGCACGACGCCATTCGGGAACTTCTCGATGCTCCCGGCGCGGAACTGGTTGGAGCCCTCATAGTAGACGACGAGGTCGGGTTCCAGCGGCAGCACCTCGTCGCGAACGACGGCCGCAATGTCCGTCGAAATGATGCCTTCCCGCCCGGCGTTGATCACCTCGAACTTCACGTCGAGCTTGAGCGCTTTCGCCCATTGCTCGAGCCAGAACACGGTGAGCTCGGGATACGAGAAGGGAAACCCGTGATTGTTCACGGTGGTCGAAGCGCCGACGAAAGCAAGCCTGATCGTGTTCGGCGGCTTGGCGAGTTCGATCGGCGGACCGCGCCAGCCGAACTGGTTGGTATGCAGGCTGGTCATCAGGACGGCATTGAGCGGAAACCGGTATCGCGGATAGCGGCCGCCGTCCGGCGTATCGAACAGAAACACGCTGCCCACCGTGCTCAGGCCGCCTTGCACGCAAAACAGCGGGTCGACGAAGCCGCGGCTGAACACGTGCCAGACCTCGGACGACAGCCCGGCCGGATTGTAGCGCGCGACGACCGGCGCCATGTTCGGGAGGACCCGCGCGTTGTCGGGCACGTGCGGCGGAGAGAGCTTGAACCAGTCGCGGTTCATGCCGTCGGCCACCGGCAGACGGGCCACGAACGGGTCGGCCGAGATGATCGTCTGCGATTGATCCGCCGACCGCCTGACGGAGAACACGCGATAGCCGTCCAGCCACCTGACGAACAGCTCCGCGGCGATCAGGCTCAAGACCACGAGGAGGACGGAGAACCCCGTTGCGGCAAGTTGATGACTTCTCTGCGGAGCTACCATCGAAGCCCTCTTCACCTTCCCGGGACCGGGCCGCCGCCGCGCTGGAGCATGATCCGGGAAAGTGCGAAGCGGCCTTCCGAAAAGATCATGCTCGAACAAATACCCAAGGCGCGACGATGGCCCATCCCGAATTCATCGCGCCCTAATCGAGCGCGAACGCGTTCTTGTAGTCGAGCTTGAGCGACGGGTCCTGGTCTTCCTTGCGCAGGATGCAGTTGCCGACGACGAGAACCTCGATCTCGCTGCCCATGAAGCAGCGGAAGGCGTCTTCGGGCGTGCAGACGATCGGCTCGCCGCGGACGTTGAAGCTGGTATTGACCAGCACCGGACAGCCGGTGCGATGCTTGAATGCCGTGAGCAACTCGTGAAAGCGTGGATTGGTGTCCCGGTGCACCGTCTGGACTCGCGCCGAATAGTCGATATGGGTCACGGCCGGAATGTCCGAGCGCGGCACGTTCAGCTTGTCGATGCCGAACAGCAGCTTCTCCGCGGCCGTCATCTGGCGGCGCCGGCGCTCGATGACGTCGGCGATCAGCAGCATGTAGGGGCTGTCGCCGTCCAACTCGAACCAGTCGGCGACGTCCTCGCGCAGCACCGCCGGCGCGAAGGGCCGAAAGCTCTCGCGGTACTTGACGCGCAGATTGAGCGATTTCTGCATGGTCGCCGACCGCGGATCGCCCAGGATCGAGCGCGCGCCGAGCGAGCGCGGCCCGAACTCCATGCGTCCCTGGAACCAGCCGACCGCCTTCTCGCCGGCCAGCGCATCGACCGTGCGGGTGATGAGCTCGTCGTCGCCGACGACGGCAAAGCGACCGCCCGCATCTTTCAGGCGGCGTTCGATGTCGGCCTGGGTGTAGGAAGGCCCGAGATAGGATCCGCGCATCCGGTCGGCACGCCCCGACGCCCGACGCTGACCACCCTCGAACTGGTGATAGGCCGCGAGCGCCGCGCCCACGGCGCCGCCGGCATCGCCGGCCGCGGGCTGGATCCAGATATTCCTGAATTTGCCGTCGCGCAAAATCTTGCCGTTGGCGACGCAATTGAGCGCGACGCCGCCGGCGAGACAGAGATTCTGCGAGCCGGATTCCTTCGCCACGCTGCGGGTCAGGCGAAGCACGATCTCCTCGGTCGCCTTCTGGATCGACGCGGCAAGGTCCATGTGGCGCTGGTCCAGCAGCTCGTCGGGCTTGCGCGGCGGCCCGCCGAACAGCTCGTGGAAGCGCTCCGTCGTCATGGTCAGGCCGGTGCAGTAGTTGAAATACCGCAGATCGAGACGATAGGAGCCGTCGTCCTTGAGGTCGACCAGATGGTCGAAGATCTCGGCCGCGTATTTCGGCTCGCCATAGGGCGCGAGCCCCATCACCTTGTATTCGCCCGAGTTCACCTTGAAGCCGGTGTAGTAGGTGAAGGCGGAGTAGAGCAATCCGATCGAGTGCGGAAACTGGATCTCGCGCAAAATGTCGAGATTGTTGCCGCGGCCGACGCCGTACGACGTCGTGGTCCATTCGCCGACGCCGTCGAGCGTCAGGATTGCGGCTTCCTCGAAGGGCGAGGCAAAGAAGGCCGACGCGGCGTGGCTCTGATGATGATCGGTGAAGAGAAGCTTCTCTTCCCAGTTCACGCCGGCATCGACCTTGTCCAGGCTTTCGCGCAACAGCCGCTTCTGGAACAGCTTCTCCTTGAGCCAGAGCGGCACCGCGAGGCGGAACGATTGATAGCCCTGCGGCGCGAAGGCGAGATAGGTCTCGAGCAGCCGCTCGAACTTGACGAAGGGCTTTTCGTAGAACACGACGTGATCGACGTCTTCAGGCGCGATGCCCGCTTCATCGAGGCAATACCGGACCGCGTGCAGCGGAAACGCCGCGTCATGCTTCTTGCGCGTGAAGCGCTCCTCCTGGGCCGCGGCGACGATCTCGCCGTCGATCACCAGCGCGGCCGCGCTGTCGTGATAGAACGCCGAAATCCCCAGAATGCGGCTCGGCATCAGAACAGCGTGTAGATGAACGGAGCGACGGCGGACCCTTTGGTCAATACCAGCAGCCCGCCCAGAAGCAGCATGACGACGAAGATCGGCACAAGCCAGTATTTCTTGCGCACCATGAGGAAGGCGATGAATTCGCGGAGAAAGGACATGGGCCCATCAAAATTGCTGACGCATTGACGTGGTTTGCGGCCGGTCGTCGGATCGCGGCAGCCAGTAGCTTTCCGAATTCTTCTCGAGTCTGAGGCGCAGCGGGTCCTTTCCGAACGCACGCATCAGGAGGCCGACCGGCAGGATCGTGCCATAGAACAGGATGGCCATGATGACGGGATTGACCAGCCGGTGAAGCAGCAGGCCCAGTTTCAGCCAGAGCCTGTTGGGAAGCGACAACAAGGCCGGCCGGGCAAGCGCCAGGATGACGAACACCGCGGCGAGAGCGCCCCAGAACAAGGCCCAGGGAGAGAGATGAAAGGCCTTGAGGGCAGCGATGACGGCCAGCACGGCCCCGATCGTCAGGCCAAACTTGCGATCGCTCGGACCGGACGTCTCGTCCTCGCGCCTCAGATCCTCGTGTAGCGCTCCGCCCGGCATCGTTCCCCGTTACCTCGCAACGTCTGGCCGACGTTTAACGGGACGAGGCTGCCTTTGCAACCAAAGCGCCGGACAAGACCCTCGATGATGCCGGTGTGCTAGGCGGACGCCGGAACGCCGCTGAGGCCGAAATGGGCCTCGAGTTCCGCCAGCGCGCGAAATTCCCACTCGCGGGCCTGCTCCAGCAAGGACCAGCTCTGGCACGGCCGGAACGCGGCCGTCTGCCGGTACAATGAAGCGGTCGCGCGGTAGCGCCGCACATTCTCCAGGATGGCCTGCCCATTCATGTCAGAAGCTCCCCAAAAAATTCTTTGCCGGCCGGACCCTGCGGCAGAACGTTTTTCGAAACGTTAGCGGCACGGTAAGACACGGAGGATGGTTTCCGGACGGTTGCTCGCGGCAGGTTGCAAGTCCGGCGCGAGTTCATCCCGGTTAGGGCGCAGCGTTCTAGGGCCTGCGTGCCGAGCCGCCGCGACCCGTGATCACCAGGGTCTCTCGGCAGAGATCGGCCAGACCGATCAGCAGCACGCCGAACAGAAAGAACAGGTTGATGGCATGCGCGTAGGGGGCGGTCAGCGCGTTGAACTCGAAGAACGGCGGCATGAAGGCCCACCACACCAGGGGAACGGAGAGAAGACCCGCGAAGGCCGCAGCCGGAATGCCCGCCAGCATGCCGACGATGAAAACGCCGGGCAGGAACGCCGCGAAATAGAGTTCGGCGCCAAGAACGACGCAGGCGCCCTGAACGGCCGCGCACACCGCCACGACGGCGAAGCCGAGCATGAATGCGCGCAACGACCACGGCTGGATCTGCGATACGGCAAACGGTCCCGTGCGCCTCATAGGCCTCCTCCTGCCGCTCTCCGCCGGCGGCTCGAGTGCCGGCCAGCTTACACCAGGGGCTTGCGCTGTGCGACTCGATATCGGCCGGAGAGGTCAGCCGGCGCATCGCGCCCCGCCGCATGGACAAGCCGCCCCGCCGGCAGCGATGCTGCGGCCAATCGAACCCAACAAGCATTGCGGCGTTCGGCGAAATCTGCCTGACGCTGCGACGGCGATCGTTGACGAGTTGATGTCGTTACATCAATAGTCTCACGGGGAGATTTGAACGAACATGACTGCAGCACGGTCATCCAGGCGTGCCGGTGACCGGCCCCGCACTCGATCGGCCGAGCGCCGGCCGAAATCCCCATCGAACGGCCGCGCCGGCAGCCCCAGGCCGGACAAGCACGCTGCGGCCGCCACCCCGAAATCCGAGAGATCGCGGGATCTCATTCTGCAGTCGGCCGCGCAATTGTTTCGCCGGCAGGGCTTTTCCGCCACGACACTGCGCCAGATCGCCGCCAGAGCGAAGATCAAGGCCGGCAGCATCTACTACCATTTCGATTCCAAGGACGAAATCCTGGACGAGGTGCTGGATCGCGGTCTCCGTCATGTCTTCGAAACCGTGAAGACCGCGATCGAGCGCGCAGGCAAGGTATCGCACCGGCGCAGGGTCGGGCTCGCGATCGAGGCCCATCTCGTCGCCCTGCTCGAAACCAGCGATTTCACCTCGGCCAACATCCGCATCTATGGCCAATTGCCCGAGCATTTGAAGACGCCGCACCGGCCGTTGCGGCGTGCCTATGCCGAGTATTGGGACCGGCTGTTCCTGAACGCCCGGCGCGCCGGCGAAATCCGCGCCGACATCGAGATCGTGCCGTTGCGCATGTTCGTGCTGGGAGCGCTCAACTGGACCATCGAATGGTTCCGGCTCGAGAACCGGGACGCCGTGCTCGAACTGGCGCGCCGAACGGAGATGCTGATCTTCGAAGGCGTTCGCAAGCCCTGACGTCCGCTATCTGCCCTGCCACACCGGCTTGCGCTTCTCCGCGAACGCCTTCGGTCCTTCGATGGCGTCGAGGCTCGCATAGGCCTCGGCATGAAGCCGCTCGGCCTCGACACTCCCTTCCGCGTAGCCCAGATCCATCGCGGCGAGCACGCTGGCCCTCGCCGCCTTGATCGACAATGGCGCGCCTTCCACGATCCTTTGCGCGAGCGCCCTTGCCCGCTCCCGGACGGCCTGCGGCGTATCCTCGAGGTAGTTGACGAAGCCGTGTCCGGCCAGCTGCTCGATCGGCATGGTCTCGCCGGTCAGAACCATCTCCATCAGGAGCGGCTGCGGCACCATCCAGAGCAGCGGCACGGCCCAGGGACTGCCGCGCCCGATCCTCACCTCGGTGATCCCCGCGCGCGTGCCGCGCAGACCGACCCGCAAGTCGCACTTGATCGCGAGCATCATCCCGCCGGCCATCAGCGATCCCGTCATGGCCGCGATGATCGGCTTCGACATCTTCCGCATGGCCTTCTGCATGGGATCGTGCATCCGCGTGAGGATGTCCACGCCGTCCCGCGCCCTGATCTCCGCCGCCTGCTTCAGATCGAGCCCCGCACAGAATACCCCGCAATCCGACGACGTCAGGATGACGACGCGCACCGACGGATCGGCCTCCGCCCTGCCCCACGCCTCCGTCAGACCGTTCATCGCCTCGACCGAGAGCGCATTCTTGCGCTCGGGCCGGTCGATGGTCACGGTGGCGATGCCATCCTCCGCCAGATAGCGGATCTGCTCGTTGTCGGACACGATAGGGCTTCCTCGGTTTCTAACGTCTGTTAGAATACATCGCAGGCCGACGAACACAAGAATGCGACCGGCGCTCGACGTCAGGAGGAAACACGATGGAGTATCTCTGGACGCCTCCCGCAGAACTCGTCGAACGAAGCAACCTGACCGCATTCCTCCGTGCCACGGGACAGCCCGATTACGACGTCCTGGCCGCCAGAGCGGAGGCCGATCCGGCGTGGCTGATGCGGGAGGTGTTCAGGTTCTGCGGCGTCCGCTTCTACCGCGACTACGAGACGATGCTCGATCTCGCGCGCGGACAGCCCTGGGCCCGCTGGTGCGTCGGCGGAACCACGAACATCGTTCTCAATTGCATCGACAAGCACCGCGGAACCTCGGTCTGGGACCAGACCTTTCTGGTCTGGGAGGGCGAGGACAGGCGTGAACGGCGCAAGCTGAGCTACCGCGAATTCGCCGCCGGCATCGACCGGCTCGCCGGCGCGCTGCACCGGCTGGGCATCGGCAAGGGCGACGTCGTCGCCATCTACATGCCCAACCTGCCCGAAACCTTCATGGCGTTCTTTGCGATTCTGAAGATCGGCGCCATCGTGATGCCGCTGTTCTCGGGCTTCGGCCCGAGCCCGATCCTGTCGCGGCTCAACCACGGCGAAGCGAAGGCGGTGATCACGACGAACGGCACCTGGCGCCGTGGTGTTGCGGCTCCCCTGAAATCGGTGCTGGACGAGGCTCTCCAAGGCACCCCCAGCGTCCGGCACGTGGTCGTGGCCGATCGCGGCGGACTCGCCATCGACACGCCCATGCGCGAGGGCCGCGACCACTGGTGGCACGAGATCGTCCGCGACGGCGCCGACGTGCCGACGGCCGAAATGAACGCTGACGATCCGGCCATCCTGCTCTACACCTCGGGAACGACGGGCGAGCCCAAGGGCTGCGTATGGACGCATATCAGCTTCATCGGCTCCATGGTCACGCGGGACATGATCATCTGCGGCGACTTCAAGCCGTCGGACCTGTTCTTCTTCTTCAGCGACATGGGATGGATGGTCGGCGCCATGTGCGCCTGCATTCCGAGCTTTGCCGGCGGCCGGCTGCTGATCGCGGAGGGCACGCCCGACTATCCCGACACCGGCCGCTTCTGGCGGCTGATCGCCGAGCACAAGGTCAGCTATCTCGGCGTGTCGCCGACCATCGTTCGCGGCATGATGCGGTATGGCGGCGAGGTCGACAGCTACGATCTGTCGAGCCTGCGGATGACGGCCTCGGGCGGCGAGGCGTGGACGGAGACGCCGTGGCGATGGTTCTTCGAGCACGTCTGCAAATCGACCATCCCGATCATCAACATCTCCGGCGGCACGGAAGTCGGCGGCTGCATCTTCACGGGCACGCCGAACCACCCGATGAACCCGTGCTCCTTCTCGCGGCCCGCGCTCGGGGTCGGCGCCGACGTCGTCGATCTCTCGGGCAACCGCGTTGCCGACGGCGAAGTCGGCGAGCTCGTGCTGCGCCATGCCTCCATTGGCCTCACCAAGAGCCTCTGGAAGGCCGACCAGCGCTATCTCGACAGCTACTGGAGCACGATCCCCGGCATCTGGGTTCATGGCGATTTCGCGATGCGGGGGCGCGACGGCCTCTACTACATCCTCGGCCGGTCCGACGACACCATCAAGATCTCGGGAAAACGCGTCGGCCCGGCGGAGCTGGAGGGCGTCTTGACCGCAACCGGCAAGGTCGCCGAAGCCGCGGTGTTCAGCATTCCCCACCCGGTGAAAGGATCGGCCCTGGTGTGCGCCTGCGTGCCGATGAACAAGCCGCATGATCCGGACGCGCTTGCCGAAGAGCTGGCCCGCGCCCTCGTTCACGGCATGGGGGCATCCTACCGTCCGGAACGGGTCTTGCTGGTCGACGACCTGCCGAGGACGCGCAACATGAAGATCATGCGGCGCGTGCTCCGCGCCGTGTTCGAGGACCGCGACCCCGGCGACCTCTCCGCGCTCGCCAACCCCGAAGCCATCGACCATTTCCGCCGCACGCTGCGGGCGTCGCCGGCGGGCTAGATCGGGCACTCCGGCGGAAACGACGGCTTGCGCTTCTCCAGGTGCGAGGCCAGGCCTTCACGCGCCTCGTGACCGGCAAACCCCAGGATTTCGAGCGCGGTCGACGTGTCGAACAGCGGTCCGTTGACGCGAAGCCAGTTGTTCAGCGCATACTTGGTCCAGCGGATCGCGCTCTGCGCGCCGGTCGCGAGGTCGCGCGCGGTTTCGAGCGCGATCGTCTGGAGTTCGGCATCCTCCACGCAGAGCGAGAC
Source organism: Bradyrhizobium sp. (assembly GCF_028868675.1). Classification (GTDB taxonomy): domain Bacteria; phylum Pseudomonadota; class Alphaproteobacteria; order Rhizobiales; family Xanthobacteraceae; genus Bradyrhizobium. Next base: position 31,580 of record NZ_JAGWUA010000020.1, on the reverse strand, counting down.
CAGGCCGATGCGCTCGGCCTCCTCGCCCGACAGCGGCTTGCAGGTCAGCAGATAGTACTTCGCCTTCGCCAGGCCGCAGAGCAGCGGCCAGATGATGCAGGCGACGTCGCCGGCCGCCACGCCGAGGCGGGTGTGCCCGTCGACGATTCGCGCGGACTTCCCGCAGATCGAGACGTCGGCGAGGATGCCGACGACGAGACCGGCGCCGACCGCGACGCCGTTGATGGCCGAGATGATCGGCTTGTTGCAGTTGATGACGTTGTAGACGAGGTCCTTCGCCTCCTTCCACGTCGCCATCCGCGCGGCCGGGTTGTCGAGCAGACCCTTGATCAGCTCGAAATCGCCGCCAGCGGAGAACGCCTTTCCGGCGCCCGTGACGATCACGGCGTTGATATCGGGGTCGCCGTCGATATCGCGCCAGATGTGGGTCAGCTGGGTGTGCGTCTCGGCATCGACGGAATTATAGGTCTCGGGACGATCGAAGGTGATGCGCAATATCCGCTCGGCGGGATAATCGAGCTTCAGTCGGGTGTAGGCGGCATATCGACCGGACATCTGGATGTTCCCGTTGCTGGCGCCGTCGCGGCGCTACCAATTCTTTCTAACAGAGGTTAGATTTTGCGAACGGCCGGTGCAAGCGTCGTGTCCGGAACGAGATTGTCACAAGACGACGTCTAGGGAAATGCCGATGGGATCCGGGTTCGACGACCAGATTGGCGCTGCATGCGGTCTCGGAACGGTGGGCGCGCTGTTCGACGCCAGCGCCGAGCTTCATGCCCGCGAGATCGCGATCGAACATCGCGAGCGGGCCATCACCTATGGCGAACTGCGCGATCGCGTCGCGCGCCTGACCGGAGCGCTCGCCGCGCGCGGGCTGCGGCGGGGCGACCGCATCGGCCTGCTCTCCAGGAACCGCCCGGAATATCTCGAGGTCGAGCTCGCGGCGGCCAATCTCGGGATCATCACCGCCTGCCTCAACTGGCGCCTGTCCGGCCGCGAGCTCGCCTATTGCATCGAGCTGGTCTCGCCGAAGCTGTTGATCGTCGAGGCCGACCTCGTCCCGGGTCTTCCCTCGTCCGTCAAATCCACCCCGGTTCTGCAGATCGGTCCGGACTACGAAGCCGAGCTCGCGCGGCAGGACGGCCGCACGCCGCCGCCATCGGCGCAACCGGAAGACGGCCTCGTCATCCTCTACACGAGCGGCACGACCGGGCTGCCGAAAGGTGCCGTGATCTCCCACCGCGCGATGGTGATGCGCGCGCTGGTCTTCACCTCCGAGCTCGGGATTACGCCGCACGAAGGTTTCGTCGCATGGGCGCCGCTCTTCCACATGGCCTCGACCGATCACGCCATCGCGACGCTGCTGCGCGGCGGAACGGTCGTCGTGGTGGACGGCTTCCAGCTCGAGCCGCTGCTGGCCGCGGTGTCGCGGCGCCGGATCGGCTGGCTGGTCCTGATCCCGGGCATGGTCGAAGCCTTCGTCGACGGGTTGAAGGCGCAGCGCGCGGCGCCGAAAGGCGTACGCGTCTGCGGAGCCATGGCGGACCTCGTACCGCCGCACGCCATCGCCGCGGTGACCGAGCTTCTGCAAGCGCCCTATCTCAACAGCTTCGGATCGACCGAGACCGGCCTGCCCCCGGCGACGCGCGCCCTGATCGCGCCCGGCGAAGTCCCGACGCGGCTGTCCAAGCGGCAGAACGCGTTCTGCGAGGTGAAGCTGGTGGACGCCGACGACAACGAGGTGGCGCCGGGCGAGCCCGGCGAACTCGCGATCCGCGGCCCGACGCTGTTCTCCGGCTACTGGCAGGCCGACGAGACCAACGCGCGCGACTTCCGCGGCGGCTGGTTCCACATGGGCGACGTATTCCGGCGCAACGAGGACGGTACGCTCGATTTCGTCGACCGCGCCAAGTACATGATCAAGTCCGGCGGCGAGAACATCTACCCCGCCGAGATCGAGCGCGTGCTCTTGAGCGACCAGCGCGTCACGGAAGTCGCGGTCGTGCGCGCGTCCGATTCCAGATGGGGAGAGGTGCCGGTCGCCTTCGTCGCGTGCCGCGATGACGGCGCGCCGACCGAGGCGGAGCTCGCCGAGCTCTGCCGCCGCGAACTCGCCGGCTACAAGCGTCCGCGCGAAATCCGCTTCATCTCCTTTGCGGAGTTTCCGCGCTCGACCAGCGGCAAGGTCCAGCGCCACGAGCTCGAACGCAGGCTGAAGGCATGAGCGAGACGAGCCTTCGGGGACAGGTCGCCGTCATCGGCATCGGCATGTCGGCGGTGGGCAAGGTGCCCGGCCGCAGCCCGCTCTCGCTCGCTGCCGAGGCGACACGGAACGCGCTTGCGGACGCCGGCCTCGATCGAAGCGAAGTCGACGGCGTCCTCTCCAGCCACGCCTTCGCCTCGCCCTTTCACCGCTTCAGCGTCGCCTTCAGCGAATATGCCGGCATCCGCCCGACCTTCTCCAATACCTTGCAGGTCTCGGGCGCGACCGCCGCGACCATGTTCAGCATCGGCGCCGCCGCGATCCATGGCGGGCTGGCCAGGACGGTGCTGCTGGTCGCGGCCGACAGCCTCCTCACCGGACTGACGCCTGACCTCGCGCTGCGCTCGTTGACCGAAAGCCGCGATCAGCAATACGAGATGCCCTTTGGCATTCCCGTCGCCAACACCTTCGCCATGACCGCGCACCGGCATATGAAGGAATTCGGCACGACACCGGAACAGCTGGCCGAAGTCGCCGTGGTCCACAGGCGTCATGCCTCGCGCACGCCGGGCGCGCAACAGACATCGCCGATCGCCGTCGCCGACGTCCTGAACTCGGCGATGGTCACCACGCCCTACCACAAGCTCGATTGCTCGCTGATCTCGGACGGCGGCGCCGCCTTCGTCTTGACCTCGGCCGAACACGCCAGGGCGCTCGGCGTCGAAAAGCCCGTCTACATCCTCGGCTGCGGGGAGTGCTACACTCACGAGCACATCTTCCTGATGCCCTCGCTCACCACGACCGGCGCGGTCGACTCCGCCCGGAACGCCTATGCCATGGCCGGCTACGGCCCGGCCGACATGGATGTCGCCGGCATCTACGACTGTTTCACCGGGACCGTGATCATGATGCTGGAGGATCTCGGCTTCTGCAAAAAGGGCGAAGGCGGGCCGTTCGTCGCCGACGGCCAGATGACCTATGGCGGGTGCATCCCCGCCAACACCCATGGCGGGCTCCTGTCCTTCGCGCATCCGGGCATGCCGGGATCGCTGTTCCATTTCCACGAGGTGATCGCGCAGCTGCGCGGGCAATGCCGCGACCGCCAGGTCGCGGACGCCCATCTCGGGCTGGTCCACAGTCTCGGCGCGGGATTTGCGACCAACGCCACCACCATCCTCGGCACGCGGGAGGCGCTGTGATGTCGCCCGAGGACGCCAGCCGCAAGCCGCTGCCTGCCCCCGACGCCGATACGACCGCGTTCTGGCGCGGCCTGAAGGACGGCCGCCTCCTGCTCCAGCATTGCGGCCGCTGCGGCCACGTGCAGTACTATCAGCAAGCCATGTGCCGCGCCTGCGGCAGCGAACAGCTCGAGCACAGGCCGGCGAGCGGCCGCGGCAAGGTCCACTCGTTCAGCGTCGTTCACCGCGCGCCCGGACCGGCGTTCAAGACCGACGTGCCCTACGCGGTCCTGCTGGTCGAACTCGCCGAGGGACCGCGCATGATCAGTACCTTTGCGGGCGGCGACCCCGCGGATGTCACGTTCGACATGGACGTCGAACTCAGCTTCGACGAGGTCTCCGAAGAGATCACCCTGCCGCGGTTCAGGAAGGTCTAGGCCGACACGAGCCGCGCTTGCCAAGCCGTGCCGCAGATTCTAACATTTGTTAGATTTTACAGGATCGATCGCAATGGCCGTGATGACATCGGAAGCCGTGACGTCGGGCCCGGAATACGAGGGCAATCGTGCGGCCTACACCGAGCGCATCACCGACCTCCGGCGCCGCCGCGCCGCCGCCGCGACGGGCGGACCGGAACGGGCGCGCAGGCTCCACAAGGAACGCGGCCAGCTGCTGCCGCGGGAGCGGATCGCGGCCCTGACCGATCCCGGATCGCCGTTCCTGGAATTCTGCCAGCTCGCCGGCGAAGGGCTCCATGACGGCGTGCCGCCCGGCGGCAGCATCGTCACCGGCGTCGGCATGATCTCGGGCCGTCCCTGCATGATCATCGCCAACGAACCGACCGTGAAGGGCGGCACCTATTACGGCATCACCTGCAGGAAGCACGTCCGCGCCCAGCGCTTCGCCTGGCAGCACCGCTTGCCCTGCGTGACCATGGTGCAGTCGGGTGGCGCGAACCTGCCCGACCAGCCCGCCATCTTCCCCGACGAGGGACAGTTCGGCTCGATCTTCTACAACCAGATCAGGATGTCGAGCGAAGGCATCCCGCAGATCGCCATCGTGCACGGTCCGTCCACCGCCGGGGGCGCCTACATTCCGGCGCTGTGCGACGAGACCGTGATCATCCGAAACCAGGGCGCGATGTTCCTCGGCGGCCCGCAACTCGTCTACGCGGCGACGCGCGAGGAGGTCGGCATCGAGGCGCTCGGTGGCGGCGAGATGCACAGCCGAGTCAGCGGCGTGACCGATCATCTCGCCGAGAACGACGCCCATGCCATCGCCATCACCCGTGAGATCGTCGCCAATCTCGGCGAGATTCCCCGACAAGGCTGGACGGTTGCACCGATCCGCGAGCCCTTGTTCGACGCAAATGAAATCTACGGCCTGATCAGCGCCGACCCGCGCGTGCCCACCAACAACCGCGACGTCGTCGCGCGGCTGGTCGACGGCAGCGAATTCCACGAGTTCAAGCCGCTCTATGGCGACACCCTGCTCACCGGCTTCGCCCGGATCATGGGCTTCGAGATCGGCATCCTCTGCAACAACGGCGTGCTGTTCTCCGAAAGCGCGCTCAAGGCCACGCACTTCATCGACCTCTGCTGCAAGCGCAACATTCCGCTGCTGTTCATGGCCGACGTCACCGGCTTCATGGTCGGGCGCGAGGCCGAGGAAGGCGGCATCACCAAGGACGGCGCCAAGATGATCACGGCGATGGCCAGCGCCAACGTGCCGAAATACACGCTGATCATCGGCAACGCCTACGGCGCCGGCTACCTGGCGATGTGCGGCCGCGCGTTCAAGCCGAATGCGATGATGATGTGGCCCAATGCCCGTTCCGCCATCATGGGCCCCGAGCAGGCCGCGACCACGCTCGCCATGGTCAGGGACGAGGTCCACAAGCGGGAAGGGACGAGTTGGGCCGACGGCGAGCGCGAGGCCTACATGGCGCCGACGCGGCGCGAATTCGAGGATTTCGCCAACGCCTACAATTTCGCCCGCAACACCTGGTGCGACATGGTGATCGATCCGCTCGAGACCCGCGGCGTGATGGCGCTGCTGCTCGATCTCGCGGGCCGGATGCCGCAGCAGCGCACCGATTTCGGCGTGTTGCGGATGTAGAGGCGGAGGTCGGGCCCGTGTTCAGGAAAATACTGATCGCCAACCGCGGCGAGATCGCATGCCGGATCGCGCGCACCTGCCGCCGCCTCGGCATCGCGGTGGCGGGCGTCCATTCCAGCGCGGATGCCGACGCCCTGCATGTCAGGACCATCGGCGAATCCATCGAGATCGGGGGCCCGGCGGCCGCGCAGAGCTATCTGCGTATCGACGCGGTGATCGCCGCGGCCAGGGCCGTCAACGCCGAAGCCATTCATCCGGGCTTCGGTTTCCTGGCCGAAAATGCGGCATTCGCCCGCGCGGTCGAGGCGGCCGGCCTCGTGTTCGTCGGTCCCGCCCCGGAGACGATCGAGCGTCTCGGCGACAAGGCCTCCGCCAAGCGCGAGGCCGTCGCCGCCGATGTTCCCACCGTGCCTGGGAGCGACGCGCCGAGCAAGGATCCGTCGGACATCGAACAGGCCGTCCGCAGAATCGGACTGCCCGTCATGCTGAAAGCGGCGGCGGGCGGCGGCGGCAAGGGCATGCGGGCGATCTCGTCGGTCGAGCGGCTGCACGACGAAATCGAATCCGCGATGCGCGAGGCCGGCAACGCCTTCGGCGACGCCGGCCTGATCGTCGAGAAGCTGATCCAGCAAGGCCGGCACATCGAGGTGCAGATCGCCGGCGACGGCAAAGGCAATGTCGTCCATTTTTTCGAACGCGAGTGTTCGCTGCAGCGCCGGCACCAGAAGCTGATCGAGGAAGCTCCGGCGGCCAACCTGCCGTCCGCCCTCCGCGAGCGCATGCTCGGGGATGCCGTGCGGCTCGGCCGCCGTCTCGACTACCGAGGCGTCGGCACGGTCGAATTCATCGTCAGCGGCGCCGACTACTATTTCCTGGAGGTCAATCCCCGGCTTCAGGTCGAGCATCCCGTGACCGAGATGGTCACCGGCATCGACATCGTGGAGACCATGCTGCGCATCGCCGCCGGCGAAGGCCTGCCCTTTGCGCAGGACGACATTGCCTGCCGCGGTCATGCGGTTGAGGCGCGCATCTGCGCCGAGGATCCGGGCGACGGGTTCATGCCCTGCACCGGCGAGCTCGCCCATGTCAGCTTTCCGTCCGGCGACGTCCGCGTCGAAACGGGAATCGAAAGCGGCTCGATCGTCACGCCCTACTACGATTCGATGCTTGCCAAGCTGATCGCCTGCGCCGAGAGCCGCGACGAGGCGCTCGACCGGCTGCGCAGCGCGCTCGATCGAACCTCGATCTTCGGCGTCACGACCAATCGGGAATTCCTCGGACGCCTGATCGCCCTGCCCGCGACACGACAGGCCACATTCCATACACGCCTCATCGATGAACGGATCGACACGCTGGTGGAGCGCACCGACCGCGTCGACGTGCAGGCGCTCGCGCTGGGAGCGTATTTCTGGATGATGGGCCAGCGCCAGTCCTCGCCCGACAACCCATGGCTCTCCGCCGGGATGACCGGTTGGCACATGGGGGCCGAGGATGACGGAATGTCCCCGATCCCGATCCTGCATCTCGAAGCCGCGGGAACCAAGGCGGAGATCCGGTTTGCCCCCTTGAAGCCGGACGGCTCGATGCTGATCGGCGTGAACGACGCAAGGATCGCCGTGAAGCTCACGGCGATCTCCGACGACGCGTTCGTCGCAGGCGTCGACGCGCGGCGCGAAACGGTGCGCATCTCGCAGAAGAACGACGTCATCTTCGTGCAGGGGCCTCATCGCGCTCGGGTGATGACGGCGATCCCCTATCTCAATTACATCAGCGCGAGTTCCGAGGTCAGCGGCGAGCTCCGCGCACCGATGACCGGGATCGTGCTGAAGGTCAATGTGGCGCCGGGCGACCATGTCAAGGCTGGCGATGCCGCTGTCGTCATGGAATCTATGAAGATGGAGCTGCGGATCGCGAGCAAGGTGGATGGCGTCGTCGCGGTCGTCCACGTCGCACCCGGCGATACCGTCGATCGCAATATCGTGGTCGCCGTCGTCCAGCCGGAGCACGCCATGCAGGAGACGTCATGACCGCAAGCGCCCTCGCAAATGCCGCCGGAGCCCAGTTCGATCTCACGGAGGAGCAACAGGCCATCCTGGATCAGGCCGACCGGTTCGCCCGCAAGGAGCTTCACGGCTACTCGGAGCGCATGGACCGGGATGAATGGTGGCCGGAAGATGCCTTCCCGAAGATCGGCGATGCCGGCTATTTCGGCACCACGATCCCGGAGCAATATGGCGGAGCCGGGTTGGACCTTGTCTCCGCCGGCCTCGTGACGCAAGCCTTCTCGCGGTGGAACCACGCGCTGGCACTGAGCTACGTCGCGCACGACAACCTGTGCGCCAACAACATCTATCGCAACGGCAGCGAGGCGCAGCGGCGCAAATACCTGCCGGGGCTCTGCTCGGGACGGAAGACCGGCGCTCTCGGCCTGACCGAGCCCGGCGCCGGCTCCGACGCGCTGGGATCGATGCGCACGACCGCGCGCCGCGACGGCGACCACTATGTCCTGAACGGCACCAAGATCTACATCACCAACGGTCCGGTCGCCGACGTCCTGCTGGTCTATGCCAAGACCGATCGCGAGAAGGGCCCCCACGGCATCTCCGCCTTCATCGTCGAGAAGGACTTTCCGGGTTTCAAGGTCGCCCAGAAGCTCACCAAGATGGGTTTTCGCGGCAGCCCGACGGCCGAACTGCTGTTCGAGGAATGCCGCGTGCCTCGCGAAAACCTCGTCGGCGAGGAGAACAAGGGCGTTGCGGTCGTGATGAGCGGCCTCGATCTCGAGCGTGCGGTGGTGGCTCCGGTCTCGCTCGGCATCGCCGAGCGAGCGCTCGAGATCGCGATCGACTATGCGAGGACGCGCAAGCAGTTCGGCAAGCCGATCGGCTCGTTCCAGATGGTGCAGTCGCTGATCGCGGAGATGTACGTCGCGGTGGAATCGATGCGCGCGCTCACCTATCGCACGCTGGCCGCGGCCTCGCCTCTGGAGATCGGCGGCGGCGGGCGCGGCAGCATTCACATGCTGACGGCCGCCTCCGTGATGTACGCGGCCAATGCGTGCCACGACGTGCTCGACCGGGCGCTGCAGGTGTTCGGCGGTTCCGGCTACATCTGGGAATCCGAGATGAACCGGCTCTACCGCTCGATCAAGCTCCTGGAGATCGGCGCCGGCACCACGGAGGTGCGCAAGATGATCATCGCCGGCGAGTTGCTGGGACGGATGTAGGCAGAGAGGCGCGTTGGCCTCGGCCATCCTCAGCGGCTTCGATGTCGTCGCTGTCAACCAACACGTCGCGGAGCGTGCCGTCGGACTTCGTCGAAACCACCGGATCAAGATGCCTTACAAGCTGTAGAGATGCCCCGATCGATGCGGCCGGCCGGTCGCGAGCCCACGGGATGCGATCGAGCCATGCCGCCCGAACAGGCCGGCATGCCGGTCCGAAATCTGCCTTGGACCGGCGTCCCGAACGTACGTAGGACGCGAATGAAGTTGGCTCGCGATTGACCACCATTATCGCCGTTTATTCCGCGGCGTTTTTTCGGTGGTCAGCGTTTCCCTGCCCTCGCCGGGCGAGACCGGCCGAAGTCTGTGGTATATTTAAATCCCTTGGCTTGCACATGCGGCCAAGCTGAATGCAACAATGATCCGCCTCCCGCCGAGAACGTTTGCCATGCCTATCTTTCTCGACAACGAAGCTCTCAAAGCCGTGTGTCAGCGTCATCGTATCCGGCGACTGGCATTATTTGGATCGACACTCAAGGGCACCAATCGCCCCGACAGCGACATAGACCTGTTGGTCGAGTTCGAACCTGGCGCGACGCCCGGGTTGATCCGGCTCGGCGGGATCGCGCGGGAGCTTTCGGCATTGTTGGACGGCCGCAAGGTTGATTTGCGCACAGCCAACGACCTCAGCCGATATTTCCGCGACGACGTGGTGCGGAGCGCCGAAGTGCAATATGCGGCCTGACGATGCCACCCGCATTCGGCATATGATCGAAGCTGCGGAAACGGCCCTGCGGTTCGCCGCTGGCCGCAACCGCGCCGATGTCGATACCGACGATCAACTGCGCTTCGCTCTCGTTCAGGCCGTCCAGATCATCGGCGAGGCAGCCTCCCGGCTTTCCGCCGAGACGCGGTCGGCCCTGCCGTCGATCCCCTGGCCAGACATCATCTTCATGCGCAACCGGCTGGTGCACGCCTATTTTGATATCGACCACGACATCGTTTGGCAGACCGTCAGCGACGATCTGCCTGCGCTGCTGCCGCTGTTGCATGCCATCTCCCTGAACGACAAACATTGAGCGCCCCCCGGAGCGACGAGGCCGCACCGGAGCCAGAGGTGGGTCATGGAGAAGCGAATGCAGAATTAAGGAAACTGCGCAAGACTGCCGGTGAGGTTCTTGGTTGGTCTGACAAGGAGGTGGCCAAACTGCTCCATGCCGGTGATGGACAGACGCGACGTGCGATGACTAGGCCCGCAGAGGCGGGTTGCGAAGCCGCGGGATGCGATCGAGCCATGTCGCCCGAACAAGCCGGTATGCCGGTCCGAAATCCGCCGTGGACCGGCCTCGGGAATATGTGCAAATAGAGCCCGCAGGCGCCGCGGGTCCTCCCGCAGGCCTCTGCAAAACCGATTTTTTCGAAAGAATGGTCGGAGTGGCAGGATTCGAACCTGCGACCCCTGCGTCCCGAACGCAGTGCTCTACCGGGCTGAGCCACACTCCGACAAGAAGGCGGCTTATAGCGTCGGGTGCGGCGCACCGCAAGCAGCCGATTTGAGGAATTTAGTCCTGGTGAAGACGAGCCTGACCACGCGAGTTCTTTCGGCCGGCGAGGCCGCCTCCGAGACCGCCGCGCGGACGCTGGCCGAAGGCGGGCTGGTCGCGTTCCCGACCGAGACGGTCTACGGGCTCGGAGCGGACGCCGCCAACGCGGCGGCGATTGCCCGCCTCTACCAGGCCAAGGGCCGGCCGGCCTTCAATCCGCTGATTGCCCATGTCGCCGACCCCGCGAGCGCCCGGCGGATCGGCCGGTTCGATGCGCGCGCGACGAAGCTCGCGCAGGCCTTCTGGCCGGGGCCGCTGACGTTGGTGCTGCCGAAGGCGCACGCCTGCCCGGTCGCAGATCTCGCCACCGCAGGCCTCGACACCGTCGCGATCCGCATCCCCGCCCACCCGGTCGCGCAGGCGATCCTGCGCGCCTTCGGCGGGGCGGTGGTGGCGCCCTCCGCCAACGTCTCCGGCCACGTCTCGCCGACCGAGGCCGCCCATGTCGAGGGCGACCTTGCGGGGCGGATCGACCTGATCGTCGACGGCGGCCCGGTCGCGGTCGGCGTGGAGTCCACCATCATAGGGCTCTTCGATACGCCGATGCTGCTCAGGCCCGGCGGCCTGCCGCGCGAGCGGATCGAAGCGGTGCTCGGCGAGCCGCTCACGCGGCCGCCGGCGGACGTCGAGAGCGCGAGCTCCCAGCCGCTGGCGCCGGGCATGCTCGCCTCGCACTACGCGCCGCGCGCGGCCGTGCGGCTCGATGCGCGCGAGGTGGCGCCGGGCGAAGCGCTGCTCGCTTTCGGCTCTGCGACGCTGCCCGGCATCGAGCGCGCCGCGGCCGTCATGAACCTGTCGCCGGCCGGCGACGTCGATGAAGCCGCCACAAACCTGTTCGGCTATCTTCGGGCGCTCGACGCGAAAGCCCCGCGCGGCATCGCCGTGATGGCGGTCCCCGAGGACGGGCTCGGCGAAGCCATCAACGACCGGCTGCGCCGGGCAGCGGTGGCGCGCTGAGAACAAGAGACGAAAGACGACAGGACATGAACATCACCAGGCCCGCCCCCCCTCCGCTCGCGCCCGAGCTGATCGAAAGGTTTCGCGCCATCGTCGGCACAAAGTACGCCGTGACCGACCCGGCCGACATCGAGCCCTACGTCACCGAGGAGCGTAACCTGTTCCACGGCCGCTCGCCGCTGGTGCTGCGCCCGGGCTCGACCGCGGAGGTCGCCGCGATCTGCAGGCTCGCGAGCGAGCACAAGATCGCGCTGGTGCCGCAGGGCGGCAACACCGGCCTCGTCGGCGGGCAGACGCCGCACAATGGCGAGGTAGTGGTGTCGCTCCGGCGCATGGACCGAATCCGCGAGATCGACACCGACTCGAACACCATGACCTGCGAGGCCGGCGTGGTGCTGCAGGTCGCGCAGCAGAGGGCGTCCGAGGTCGATCGCCTGTTCCCGCTGTCGCTGGGCGCGGAGGGAAGCTGCACCATCGGCGGCAATCTCTCGACCAATGCCGGCGGCACGGCAGCGCTCGCCTATGGCGTCGCGCGCGAGATGGCGCTCGGGCTCGAGGTCGTGCTGGCCGACGGGCGCGTGCTCAACGTGCTGTCGAAGCTGAAGAAGGACAACACCGGCTACGATTTGCGCAACCTCTTCATCGGCGCCGAGGGCACGCTCGGCATCATCACCGCGGCGACGCTGAAACTATTTCCGAAACCGCGCGCGGTCGAAACGGCGTTCGTCGGGCTGAAGTCGCCGGCGGCGGCCTTGAGGCTCCTGACCATCGCGCAGAGCGAGGCATCGAATGCGCTGACGAGTTTTGAGCTGCTCGCGGAGATGGCGGTCGACTTCTCGATCCGCCACGGTATCGACGTGCGCGATCCCCTCGACGCCAAGCATCCCTGGTACGTGCTGATGGAGCTGTCCTCGCCGCGCGACGACGCGCGCGCGACGCTGGAGGCGATCCTGGCCCGCGCCATGGACGAGGAGATCATCGACGACGCCGTGATCGCCGCAAACCTCACCCAGCGGGCCGGCTTCTGGAAATTACGCGACGAGATGTCGGCGGCGCAGAAGCCGGAGGGCGGCTCGATCAAGCACGATATCTCCGTTCCCGTCGCCGCCGTGCCCGCATTCATCGCGGAAGCCGACGCCGCCGTGGTGAAGCTGATCCCGGGCGCGCGACCGGTGCCGTTCGGCCATCTCGGCGACGGCAACATCCACTACAACGTCAGCCAGCCGGTCGGCGGCGACACCGCGGACTTCATGGCGCGCTGGCACGACGTCAACGCCGTGGTGTTCGCGATCGTGCTCAGGATGGGCGGCTCGATCTCCGCCGAGCACGGCATCGGCGTGCTCAAGCGCGACGAACTGCCCGACGTCAAGGACAAGGTCGCGATCGCGCTGATGCGCTCGGTCAAGGCGATGCTCGATCCGCAGGGCATCATGAATCCCGGGAAGGTGCTGTGAACGCGCCGCCCTCGCCTGCCCCGCTCGCGATCGCCGCGATCGCGGATGCCGATATCGAGGCCGTGGTGGCGCTGTGGCAACGCTGCGGCCTGACCCGGCCATGGAACGATCCGCAGGCCGACGTCGCGCTCGCCCGCCGCCGCGACAATTCCACCGTGCTGGTCGGCCGCGAGGGCGGCGCGATCGTCGCCACCGCCATGGTCGGCCATGACGGCCATCGCGGCTGGGTCTACTACGTCGCCGTCGATCCCGAGCGCCGCGGGCGCGGCCTCGGCCGGCTCATCATGGCTGCTGCGGAAGACTGGCTGCGCCAAGCGGGGATCCTGAAGCTGCAGCTCCTGGTCCGCCGCGAGAACGCGGCCGCCGGCGCCTTCTACACCTCGCTCGGCTTTGCCGAGTCGACTTCGGTGATGTTCGCAAAGTGGCTCGACGGCCGCGAGCCGACGCCGTGAGGATGCGTCGTAGCCCGCATGGAGCGCAGCGGAATGCGGGAAGCCGCGGCCCCGAGGTGATTTGCCCGACGTGTCAAGTGATTTTCAGGGCACGCCGGCCGCCATCGGCCGCTGTGCATGGGGTTGATCCTCGATATTTTGTTATGGGGTCCAAAAGCCATGTCCGTTTCCGATCGCATCCGCGTCAAGAACTTCCGCCTGCTCTCCGACAGCAAGTACATCCTGAAGGTCACGACCTTCGACTGGCGCCGCGACGATGGCGAGTGGCAGACGCAGGTCCGCGAGACCTACGACCGCGGCAACGGCGCGGCGCTATTGCCCTGCAACCGCAGCCGCCGCACGGTCGTGCTGGTCAGGCAGTTCCGCTACCCCGCTTTCGTCAACGGCTATGACGACCTCCTGATCGAGGCCGCCGCCGGCATGCTCGACAATGCCTCGCCGGAGGACCGCATCCGCACTGAAGCCGAGGAGGAGACCGGCTACCGCCTGCGCGACGTCCACAAGGTGTTCGAGGCCTTCATGAGCCCCGGCGCGGTGACGGAGAAGCTGCATTTCTTCGTCGCCGAATACGAGCCGGAGATGCGCGTCTCCGCCGGCGGCGGCCTCGCCCATGAGGGCGAGGAGATCGAGGTGCTGGAACTCGGAATCGACGACGCGCTCGCGATGATCGCGGACGGCCGCATCGTCGACGCCAAGACCATCATGCTGCTGCAATACGCGGCGCTGCACATCTTCTGAGCGCCGGCCGCGCTTTTTGCGCTGCAACCATCGCTCGTTTTTGATCTGGCTCAAGAAGGCCTCGGCGGCGCATCCTGTAAAAGTTCCTGCTCAGGCCCAGACAGAGGCAGCCAGGCGCCCGCGATCGCGACGGTCCGCTTGAGCAGGGGGATCGATGCAATCGAACGGCACAGCAGCGGGCGCCCGATCGTTGACGGCGTGGCCGGGCGGGACGGCCATCGCGCGCTACGGCATCGCCATCGCGGCGGTGATCGCCGCGTTCGTCCTCCGGCTGGTGATGGTGCCGTTCCTGGGCGACCAGGCGCCCTACCTGTTCTTCCTGCCGGCACTGCTGCTCGCCGCCGGCATCGGCGGCTTCGGCCCCGGCATTCTCGCCACCATCGTCTCCATGCCGCTGGTCTACGCCTTGGTCGCGCATTCCGGCGCGGTCGGATGGCCCGAGATCCTCAACGGCGCGGTGTTCGCCCTGATCGGCCTCGGCGCGACCTGGATCGGGGAACGGCTGCGGCGGGCGCGAGAGCGCGCGGCGACGCGCGAGGCCCATCTGCAATCGATCATCGACACCGTTCCCGAAGCCACCATCGTCATCAGCGACCGCGGCCTGATCCAGTCATTCTCGGCCGCCGCCGAGCGCATGTTCGGCTACACCGCGGCCGAGGCGATCGGCCGGAACGTCGCATTCCTGATGCCCTCACCCTACCGGGAGGAGCACGACAGCTACATCAGGCGCTATATCGAAACCGGGGAACGCCGCATCATCGGCGGCAACCGCATGGTCGCCGCCCGGCGCAAGGACGGCTCGACCTTCCCGATCGAACTCGCGGTCGGCGAGGTCTGGCTCGGCCGTCAGCGCTTCTTCACCGGCTTCGTCCGCGACCTCACCGAGCGGCAGGAAACCGAAGCGCGCCTGCAGGCGCTGCAGTCGGAACTCGTCCACGTCTCCCGGCTGACGGCAATGGGCGAGATGGCCTCGGCGATCGCGCACGAGATCAATCAGCCGCTGTCGGCGGTCACCAACTATCTGAACGGCTGCCGCCGCCTGCTTGCCGGCGAGGAACGCCTCGGGACGGTCCGCAAGGCGCTCGACAGCGCCTCCGAGCAGGCGCTGCGCGCCGGCCAGATCATCCGCCGCATGCGCGACTTCGTCAGCCGGGGCGAAAGCGAGCGGCGCATCGAGAGCCTGGCCAGGCTCGTGCAGGAGGCAGCCGCGCTGGCACTCGTCGGCGCGGCGGAGAAAGGCGTCCGCGTCTCCTTCGATTTCGATCCGCAGGTCGATCTCGTCGTGGCGGACAAGGTCCAGGTGCAGCAGGTGCTGGTCAACCTGATCCGCAACGCGATCGAGGCCATGGAAGATTCCGAGCGGCGCGAGCTGCGCATCGGCGCGCATCTGGACGACGGCATGATCGCCGTGGAGGTCGACGACACCGGCGCCGGCATTTCCGAGGACATCGCCCAGCGGCTGTTCCAGCCCTTCGCGACCACGAAAGCGAACGGCATGGGGGTCGGCCTGTCGATCTCGCGCACCATCGTCGAGGCCCATGGCGGGCAGATCGAGGCCCGGCCGCACGCGGGCGGCGGCACCACGTTCCGCTTCACGCTGCCGGCAGCGAGCAGGGACGCGCTGGCCGGCGGCTGATCCGCAGGCGCCAGGGCGGGGCTGTTGAGCAAACGGCAGAGACCCTCTACTCTGCCGTCAACGAGACCAACAACAAGGAGACGCGCCCATGTCCGGCCCGCGCGACGATGAATTCGGCTTTGCGCCCGACCATGACTCACCCGTCCCCTACATGCAGCGCACCCGCGACTACTACGCGGCGATCGGCTACACCACGCCCTATCGCTGGGCGCATTACGTCGAGGCGCCGTTTGAGCCGCTGAAGCGGCCGCTCTCGAAATCGCGCGTCACCCTCATCACCACGGCGGCGCCCTACGATCCCGCCAAGGGCGACCAGGGGCCTGGCGCGGCCTACAATGGCGGCGCCAAGTTCTACACGGTCTATGACGGCGACACCGCCAAGCAGCACGATCTGCGCATCTCCCATATCGGCTACGACCGCAAGCACACCAGCGCGACCGACAGCGGCACCTGGTTTCCGCTGCCGCAGCTCCTCAAGGCCTCCGCGGCCGGCCGCATCGGCGAGGTCGCCCCGCGCTTCTTCGGCGCGCCGACCAACCGCAGCCACCGCGTGACCATCGACACCGACGCGCCCGACATCCTCGCGCGCTGCCGCGCCGACAAGGTCGACGCCGCGATCCTGGTGCCGAACTGCCCAGTCTGCCACCAGACCACCGCGCTGGTTGCGCGGCATCTGGAGGCCAACGGCATTCCGACCGTGGTGATGGGCTGCGCCAAGGACATCGTCGAGCACGCCGCGGTGCCGCGCTTCCTGTTCTCGGACTTCCCGCTCGGCAATTCCGCCGGCAGGCCGCACGACGTCGCCTCGCAGGCGCAGACGCTGGAGCTGGCGCTGAAACTGCTGGAATCGGCGAGCGGTCCGCAGACCACCATGCAGTCGCCGCTGCGCTGGAGCGAGGACGCCTCCTGGAAGCTCGACTACAACAACGTCGCGCAGCTCTCGCCGGAGGAACTCGCGCGCCGGCGCGCCGAATTCGACCGGCAGAAGGAGATCGCGCGCGGCAACCGCGCCGCCTGACGTTGCGCGCGAAAGAAAGAGCGCAAGGGAGGACAAGGACGTGACCCGACCCTTCGAGGGCGTCAGGATTCTCGACTTCACGCAAGTGCTGGCCGGGCCCTATGCGAGCTACCAGCTCGCGCTGCTCGGCGCCGACGTCGTCAAGGTCGAGCGGCGCGAGGGCGAGGACATGCGCCGCACCCCGCTCAGCCGCGAATGGGCCGAGCGCGGACTTGCGCCGGCGTTCCAGGCCATCAACGGCAACAAGCGCAGCCTGACGCTCGACCTGTCGAAGCCGGACGCGATCGCCATCGTCAATAAGCTCGCCGCCGAGGTCGACGTCGTCATGGAGAATTTTCGCCCCGGCGTGATGGACAAGCTCGGCATCGGCTACGAGGCGCTGTCCGCGATCAATCCAAAGCTGATCTATTGCGCGGTGTCCGGCTTCGGCCAGACCGGCCCGGACCGGCTGCGGCCCGGCTACGACGGCAAGATGCAGGCGCTGTCGGGCATCATGGCGATCACGGGCCATGCCGAGACCGGGCCGACGCGCGCGGGCTTTGCGGTCTGCGACGTGCTGTCGGGCGCAACCGCCGCGTTCGGCGTCTCCTCCGCGCTCTACCAGCGCGACCGCACCGGCAAGGGCCAGTTCGTCGACGTCTCCATGCTGGAGGCGACGCTCGCCTTCCTGTCGGGACAGATCGCGGACTGGTCGGTCGCCGGCCATCGCCAGCAATTATCCGGCAACCACGCGGTGAGCCGCAAGACTACCGCCAACCTGTTCAAGGCGGGCGACGGCTACATCCTGCTCGCGGTCAACAACGAGAAGCAGTATCGCGCGCTGATGAGCGCGCTCGGACGCGAGGACACGCTCGCCGACCCGCGCTTCGCCGACTGGTTTTCCCGCAACGAGAACGAGGGCGCGCTGCGCGCCATCATCGAAGAGGCGCTTGCGGGAAGAAGCGCGCGCGAATGGGAGACGATTTTGGAGGACGCCGGCGCGCCCTGCGCCAGCATCTGGAAGATCGAGGAGATCATCGATCATCCGCAGGTCACGGCGCGCGGCGCGATCCAGGAAATCGACACGCCCTACGGCCGCCTGCGCCTCGCCGGCAGCGGCTTTCGTCTCGCGCATGGCGGCGGACGCCTCGACCGCATGGCACCGGAGCTGGGCGCGGACACCGACGCGGTGCTGCGCGAGCTCGGGTTCGACGCGGCAGCGATCGCGGATTTGCGGGCAAGAGAGATCGTGTAGGCGCTGCCAGACTCACGTCCCGGGGCGCGCAAAGCGCGAGCCCCGGGACAACGACTGGAATTTGCGGCCGCGCCTAAAACAAGCTCCCCTGCCCCTCGTCCGCCGGGGGCGCCGCCGCGGCCTTGCGCGCCGCCTTCTTCGGCTTTGGCGCCTCGGCTTCCGCCTCCTCCGCGGTGATCGGCAGCACGAGCTGCGCGTCGTCATTGACGACGCGGTTCACGCGGGTGGAGACCCTGTGCCAGACGAACGCGCCGAGGCGTGGGGCGGCCATCAGCGGCAGGACGGCGTCCACCTCGTCGCCGCGGCAGTCCAGCCAGCGCTCGAAATCCGAAGGCTCGATCGTTACCGGCACGCGGTCGTGCAATCCGGCGAGATCGCGGCTTGCCGCGGCCGTGACGATCGCGACGGTATCGAGCTCCTCGCCATTCGGCCCGATCCAGGTCTCGCAGAGCGCGGCGAGCCCGAGCGGCCGGCCGTCAGCGCGATGGATGAAGTAGGGCTGCTTGCGCCCGTCGACCGCCTGCCATTCGTAATAGCCGTCGGCCGGCACCAGCGCACGCCGCCTGCGGACCGCGTTCTTGAAGGCGGGCTTGACCAGCACCGTCTCCGAGCGGGCGTTGATCAACAGCGTAAAGCCCCTGGGGTCCTTGACCCAGGCCGGCAACAGTCCCCAGCGCATCAGTTGGAAATGGCGCGCGCCGTTCTCCACCAGCACCACCGGAATCGGTTGCGTCGGCGCGACGTTATACCGTGGCGGGAAATTCGGCTGCTCCACGTAACCGAAGAGTTGCCGAATGGCGCTAGGGGCCGATGTTATGACGAAGCGTCCGCACATGCCGGCAAACTAAGGATTCGTTCAGCAGCTTTTAACCCCAAACCTAAACAGTGGGGAGGATGACCGCTGCGGCCTCCCATCTCGGGCAATCCCAGATTCCCAGCCAGCAACCGGCCGGCCTCGACGCGGAGGCCTGGGCGGCGCGGTTACGCGCGGCCAACATCAATCCCCGCTCGGGCCTTGCCACCGACTATCTGAACCATTTCAATGAAGCCGTCATGCTGCTGGAAATGGTCCCGGACATGCCGGAATGCGCCGAGGATTTCTTGACCTGGACGCCGCTGTCCTATGCCGAGCATTTTACCGCCTCGAATTTCAAGGCGCGCGATCTCGCGATCGAGGCCTATGAGAACGCCGAGCCTGCCGTGCGCGCCCAGTTCGACCATCTCACCGACACCATGACCTCGATCCTGACCGCGGTCGGAACGGCCATGCGCGAGGCCAAGCAGGACAAGACCCGCATGCGGCTCGCCGAGCAGGCCACGCTCTGGGTCAAACCGCTGATCGCCGCCTGCGGCGGCATCATCAATGGCGGCGCCGAGGCCGACGTCGAAACCATCATGGCAAACGGCTGAACCCGCGTGACGACAGCCCAGCCCAGCCGCGCCCAACTCGCCGTCAGCGCCGCGATCTTCCGCGACGGCAAGGTGCTCCTGGTCCGCCGCGCCCGCTCGCCCGCCAAGGGGTTCTATTCGCTGCCGGGCGGCAGGGTCGAGTTCGGCGAATCTCTGCACACGGCGCTGACGCGCGAGGTCGACGAGGAGACCGGGCTTGCGATCGAGATCGTCGGGCTCGCCGGCTGGCGCGAGGTGCTGCCGTCCGCCGGCGGCAGCGGCCACTACCTCATCATGTCCTTTGCCGCCCGCTGGGTGGCCCGGGAACCCAGCCTCAACGACGAGCTCGACGATTTCCGCTGGGTCCGCCCCGAGGAGCTCGGGACCCTCGGCGAGCTCAGGATGACCGGGGGACTGGCGGAGGTCATCGAGGCGGCGCAGCGCCTGCTGCGGCCCTGAAGCTCGGCGTACGGCCTGCCTTGCTTCCACCGTCCGCAAGGGGCATATCACGGCCGATGTGGACGCGATTTCCTGCCGTTTTGGTCCTGATTCTCGCCTGCGCCGCGGGGCCTGCCCACGCCCAGAGCGCGGCGGCGCCGTTCGACGGCGATCTGCAGCGGCTGGCCGAAATCCTGGGCGGCCTGCATTACCTGCGCGGCATTTGCGGGGCCAATGAGGGCAACAAGTGGCGCAATGAGATGCAGGCCCTGATCGACGCGGAAACGCCCTCCGGCGAGCGACGCACCCGCATGATCGCGGGCTTCAACCGCGGCTACAACGGCTTCCAGCAGACCTACCGGGCCTGCACCCCCGCCGCCACGGTCGCGATCCGCCGCTACATCGAGGAAGGCTCGAAGATCTCGCGCGACCTCACCGCACGCTACGCCAACTGAGCATCTGAATCACGAATTCATCCCAGCGTCGGCTGTGCCCTCCGAACAACTGCTCCACATTGTTCACCCCCGTTAACCTTTCCTAAAGATGTGGCCTAGGCGGTTCCGCCTCGCGTGCTACACCGGCCTTGCAAGGCGCGTCGCCGTGGACCGCGCTCCAGCCCGCTTCGAGTTTCATGAGCCCTCCGATTTCCTACGCCCCCGCCCGCGCGCCGCTGCCCGATCACGAGCAGAAGCAGGCAGCCCTCAGCTATCTCAACGAGGCCTGGGCGGAAGCGCGCCATGACGGGGTCGACGGCGACTGTCTCGCGCAGGCGAGCCTGTTCGCGGCGCTCGCCGAACTCGTCGGCACCTATGGCGAGGACGCCGTGGCGAAATTCGTCGAGGGCCTGCCGGGCCGCGTCCGCAACGGCGAGTTCTCGATCTCGCTGGCGCGGCAGTAACTCAAAAAAATCGACCCCGCCGTACATCGACGGGGCCAGGTCTTCGGATGAATGACTCGCGACAGGTCGCGAAGTCCGTCGCCTTTATCGCACAACACGCTTCGCCTCGAACCGGCAATGATCCGACGGGCGCGCGGGATTTCTTCGCACGCGCCCGCGGGATATTTCACGGCTCGATCTTGAGCTTCGCCGTCATGTTGGGATGATAGCGGCAGTAATAGTCGACGCTGCCGGCCTTCTTCAGCACGAAACGCCCCGATGCCTTGGCCGGCAGGTTGACGTCGAAATCGCCGTTCTTCGCCGTCGCGGTATGGGCGAAGACGTCCTTGTTGATCCAGACAACGGTGTCCCCGACTTTGGCCGTGACCTCGGCCGGCGCGATCACGAGATTCTCCATCGTGATCTCGATGGTCGCCGCGCACGCCGGCACGATCGTCCAGACGAGTACGATCGCGCTTGCGACCGGCAACAGTCGTCCCGGTATCGTCAGGCGCCTCATTTCAGGTCAGCCGCGACGTGCTCGGCGTGCTGCTCGTGGCCCTGGAAGATCTTGAGGCCGGTCTGCAGCAGGCTCTTCAGCTCGCCATTGCTGGCGGAGGGGATGAGCTGGGTCTCGAGCGCGCCGTTGACCGTCTTGTGATAAGCGACCTCGTTGTTGACATAGGCCTTGTCGAAGGCAGCGCCGTTGAGCTTGGACAGCTCGGCGAGCTTGTCGCTCGCCTGCTTGGACAGCGCGCGACTGGTGTCGTTGTCCTCGGGCGTGACGTTCAGCTTCTTGACCAGCACCAGCGCCTGCTTGTTGACCGCCTCGTGGTCGCGCACCATGTCCTGCGCAAACGCCTTCACCTCCTTGCTCTTCGACTTCTGCAGCGCCTGCTTGGCAGCGTTGATGTCGATCACGCCGGCGGTGTAGGCGATATGGGCGATCTGCGGATCGGTCGGTTTGGCGCCTTGCGCCAGCGCGGGACTGCCAAAGAGAACCATCGCGGCGATCGCCGCGCTGCATCGGATGAACATGGCTTGGACTCCTCGTGGGCCGGAACCCGTCCGGCGTTTTTCTTGCACGGGAGTTGGATGGAATCTCTTCGCGGAGGTTCCCGAAAAACTACATACCGAGCCGCTTCAGCACGGCCTCCGTCAGGTGCTCGCAGCGCCGGCCGGCGAAGGGGAACGCGTCCAGCATCACCGGGCCGATCTTCTTCTCGACGTTCTCGCGCAGCATGGCTCGCGCGCGATGCAGCCGCGTCTTCACCGTCTCCGGCTTGATGCCGAGCAGCGCAGCCGTCTCCTCCACGCTCATGCCTTCCATGACGCGGGCGATGAAGGCCATGCGGAACACCTCGGGCAATTCATCGATGGCGTGCTCGACGACACGCTGGATTTCACGCTGGGCCATGGATCTTTCCGGATCTCCTGCGGCGGACGAAAGGGGAAACGGGATGATCTCCGCATCGAGCGCGGTCTCCGGCAGCGTGCTCGAGCCGGTGCCGGGCTTGCGGCTGCGCACCCGGCCGAGCGCCTCGTTGATGGCGATGCGCGACAGCCAGGTCGACAGCCCGGATTCGCCGCGAAACCCGTCGAGATGGGTGAATGCCCGGACATAGGTCTCCTGCACCACGTCCTCGGCCTCGCTGTCGTTGCGCAAAATGCCGCGGGCGAGCCGATAGAGCCTACGGTTGTTGGCCTGCATGATGGCGCGCAGCGCGGCTTCTTCACGGGCCTGGGCGCGGCGGACCAGGTCGGCTTCCGGCGCGGCGGCGGCTGTTGCCGTTCGATGGGTTGCGGTCACGTTCGTCTCCAGTGCTCCCGGACGTTGGATGCGCGTCCGGCAGAAAGGTTCCCGGCTTTTCACCCTCCCCGGAAGGGAGCGCAATCCCTCAATCCGTCTCGATCGGCAGCGCGACGTCCCTCGCCCACTCGCCCATCGAGGCGTCGTAGAGCGTCAGCTTGTCATAGCCGAGTTGCGCCAGCATGAAGAGGTCGATGGTCGCCGAAATGCCGCCGCCGCAATAGCAGATCACGGTCTTGTCGCAGGTGATGCCCTGGCCTGCAAACTTCGCCTCCGCGTCCGCTGCCGTGGTCAGCGTCTTGTCCGCAGCCCTGACCAGCGTCGCCGCAGGCACGTTGCGGCTGCCGGGGATGCGGCCGGGCCGGCCGTAGCGGCTCGGCTCCAGGCCGCGATGAAATTGCGGTCCCAGCGCGTTGACGATGACGGTCGCGGGATCCTCGAGCTTCGCAAGCACGGCCGCCTTGTCGACGAAGAGGCCCGCGCGGGGCGAGGCCTTGAACGTCGCCGCCGGATGGCCTCTTGGCGCGCCGGTCTCCACCGGTCGCGCTTCCGCCGTCCATTTGTCAAAGCCGCCGTCGAGCACCCTTGCGGCGACGCCGAGCGAGCGCAGCATCCACCAGAATCGCGTCGCCCACATCATGGTGCCGAGGCTGTAGAGCACGATCGTCTTGCCCGCATCCAGACCATGGCGGCCGAACGCCGCCTCGAGCTGCGCCACAGCGGGCATCATGAAACGGAGCGGCGTGGCTGTGTCGGAGAATTCGCCCTGCAAGTCGAGGAAATCGGCGCCGGGAATATGCCCGGTCTCAAACGTCTTGCGGCCGGGCACCACCAGATAGGGCGCATCGCTGCCCGCCGGCGTCGGCTCGAGATAGGTCGTGCAGTCGTAGACGCGCAGGCTCGGCTCGCCGAGCATGCCGGCAAGCTCGGCGGTGGTGACGAGGGAATTCGGCTGGCTCATGGACGCCTCCGTTGTTCGGACATAGCTTCATGACATACCGCCTCATGCAGCCCCTACGGCATCAGCGTCTCCAAGAACCGCACGGGCTCGCCCTGCGAGGGCATCACGAGTTCGCCCTGCCACATCACGCGTCGGCCGCGCACGAAGGTGCCGACCGGCCAGCCGGTCACGCGCAGGCCGTCATAGGGCGTCCAGCCGGCGCGGGAGACGATCCAATCGTTGGTGATGGTCTCGCTGCGCTTGAGATCGACGATGGTGAGATCGGCATCGTAGCCGGCGGCGATGCGGCCCTTGCAGGCGATGTTGAAAAGGCGCGCGGGGCCCGCGCTGGTGAGATCGACGAAGCGCGCGAGCGACAGCCGCCCTGCATTGACGTGGTCGAGCATCACCGGCACCAGCGTCTGCACGCCGGTCATGCCGGAGGGCGAGGCCGGATAGGTCTTGCCCTTCTCCTCCAGCGTGTGCGGGGCATGATCGGAGCCGAGCACGTCGACGATGCCCTGTGCGACCCCGCGCCAGATGCCGGCGCGGTGATCGGCCGAGCGCACCGGCGGGTTCATCTGCGCGAGCGTGCCGAGCCGCTCGTAGCATTCGGGCGCCGCCAACGTCAGGTGATGCGGCGTCGCCTCGCAGGAGGCGACGTCCTTGTGGTCGCGCAGGAACTCGATCTCCTGCTTGGTCGAGATGTGCAGCACGTGGATGCGTTTTCCGGTCTCGTGCGCGAGCTTGACCAGGCGCTGCGTCGCCACCAGCGCCGCCGTCTCGTCGCGCCAGACCGGATGCGAGCGCGCGTCGCCCTCGACGCGCAGCGGCTTGCGGTCGTTGAGCCGATACTCGTCCTCGGCATGGAACGCGGCGCGGCGGCGGATCACCTGGAAGATGCGGCGCAGGCTGTCGTCGTCCTCGACCAGCAGCGCGCCGGTGGAGGAGCCGATGAACACCTTGACGCCCGCACAGCCCGGCGCGCGCTCGAGTTGCGGCAACTCCTGCACGTTGTCGCGGGTGCCGCCGATGAAGAAGGCGAAATCGCAATGCATGCGATGACGCCCCGCCTTCACCTTGGCGGCGAAATCGGCCTCCGTCACCGTGAGCGGCGCGGTGTTGGGCATCTCGAACACGGCGGTGACACCGCCGAGCACGGCGCCGCGCGAGCCGGTCTCGAGATCTTCCTTGTGGGTCAGGCCGGGCTCGCGGAAATGCACCTGCGTGTCCATCACGCCGGGCAGGATGTGCAGGCCCTTGCAGTCGATCGTCTCGGCCGCGGACGCATGCGACAGCGAGCCGATCTCGGCGATGCGCCCGTGGGCGATGCCGATGTCGCGGACGCCCTCGCCGTCCTGATTGACCACCGTGCCGGATTTCAGGATCACGTCGAATCGCTCGGTCATGGCTGTCAGTCTCTCTGATCCCGAGAAGCCGCGCGAGCGGCGGGCCTTGTCGTCCATCCCTCGGGGGATTACGTTCCGGAGCAACATGTCGCAAGAGATTTTCGCATGAAGGCAGCGTTTCTCACCGACCGGGGCGTGGTCAAGGTCGCAGGCGAGGATGCGCGCAGCTTCCTCAACGGTCTCGTCACCACCGACGTCGGCAAGCTCGAGCCGGGCCTGGCCCGATTCGGGGCTTTGCTGACGCCGCAGGGCAAGATCGTAGTGGATTTCCTGATCACCGAGGCACCCTTGGGCCATGGCGGCGGCTTCCTGATCGACTGCCCGCGGGCGCTGGCGCAGGGTCTTGCCGACAAGCTCAAATTCTACAAGCTCCGCGCCCAGGTCACGGTGGACAATCTGTCCGACGATCTCGGCGTGCTCGCGGCCTGGGACGGCACCCCTGCCGCCCGGCCGGATCTGACTTTCGCCGACCCGCGCGACGAACGACTCGGTGTCCGCATCCTGATTCCGGCCGATCTGAAGGACAAGCTCACCGCGCTGATCGGCGCCGAACTGGTCGATGCCGCCGACTATGAAGCCCATCGTATCGCGCTCGGGGTGCCGCGCGGCGGTCTCGATTTCAGCTACGGCGACGCCTTCCCGCACGAGACCAACATGGACCGGTTGAACGGCGTCGATTTCGACAAGGGCTGCTATGTCGGCCAGGAGGTGGTGTCACGCATGCAGCATCGCGGCACGGCGCGAACCCGCATCGTGAAGGTGCTGCTCGACGACTTCTCGCCCGAGATCGGCGCCACCATCCTCGCCGGCGACAAGCCGGTCGGCACGATCGGCTCGACGGCTGCCGGTCGGGGCATCGCGCTGGTGCGCACCGACCGCGTCGCGGACGCGCTCGATGCGGGCCAGAAGCTCACCGCTGGCGGCCTCGGGCTGTCGCTCGCCGAGCCCGACGTCGTGCGCGGCGCCGGAAGGCGGACGATCGCATGAGTCGGTCTCCTCTCCTGCATGCCGACGGCCTGACCCGCTGCCCCTGGCCCGGCGACGACCCGCTCTACGTCGCCTATCACGACACCGAATGGGGCGTTCCGGAATATGACGACCGCGCGCTCTACGAGAAGCTGATCCTCGACGGCTTCCAGGCCGGGCTCTCCTGGATCACGATCCTGCGCAAGCGCGACAATTTTCGCAAAGCCTTCGACGAGTTCAGACCCGAAAAAATCGCACGCTACAACGCGAAGAAGGTGCATGCGCTGATGAACGACGCCGGCATCGTCCGCAACCGCGCCAAGATCGACGGCGCGGTCGCGAGCGCGAAGTCGTATCTGGAGATCATGGAGAAGGGTCCGGGCTTCTCAAGACTGCTGTGGGACTTCGTCGGCGGCAGGCCCAGGATAAACCACTTCAAGACCACCGCGAGCGTGCCGGCCTCGACGCCGCTGTCGGTGCAGATCTCCAAGGAGCTGTCATCGCGCGGCTTCAAGTTCGTCGGCCCCACCATCGTCTACGCCTTCATGCAGGCGACCGGCATGGTCAACGACCATCTGGTCGACTGTCACTGTCACGAGACCTGCGGCAAGACGCAGCGCAAGCCGCGCCTCACGGTCGGATGACGACCGGGAAACCTGCCGCGAAGGACGTGGCGTCCCGCGCCTGGCAGCGCATGCTGTCGGGGCGGCGGCTCGATCTGCTGGATCCCTCCCCGCTCGACGTCGAGATCGCCGACATCGCCCATGGGCTGGCGCGGGTCGCGCGCTGGAACGGACAAACCATCGGCGCGCACATCTTCTCGGTCGCGCAGCACACCCTGCTGGTCGAGACCGTGATGCGGCACGAGACGCCGCGGGTGGATCGGCGCGTGCGGCTCGCCGCGCTGCTGCACGATGCGCCGGAATACGTGATCGGCGACATGATCTCACCGTTCAAGGCAGTGCTCGACGGCCACTACAAGGCGGTCGAGAAGCGGTTGTTGTCGGCGATCCATGTCCGCTTCGGCCTGCCGCCGGTGCTGCCCGGGGAGATCATGCAGGCGATCAAGGCCGCCGACCGCGGCGCAGCATTTCTGGAGGCGACCGAGCTTGCGGGTTTTGGCGAGAGCGAAGCAAAACGCCTGTTCGGCCGCGATCCCGGCCTGCCCGACGCCGTCCGGCGCGACTATCTGACGCCGTGGACGGCGGCGAAGGCCGAGAAGCGGTTCCTGGAGCGCTTCAGCGCGGTGTTTACGTAGCTTTGCTCACCCTGCGGCCGGCGGCTATAATTGCCGGCAAAAAGGTACGCCATGATTCATGTCTGCTCGCTCGCCGCCCTGCCCGAAACCGTTCGCCTCACCGGCGCCAGCCACGTGCTGACCGTGATGGCCAATGTCGAGCAGGTCGCGCGTCCCGTCTCGGTGCTGCCGGCCAATCACCTCAAGGTGTCGATGGACGACATCAACGAGGAGATGGACGGTTTCGTCGCCCCGTCCGAGCGACATATCGAGCAGGTCCTGAACTTCGTCCGCAACTGGGATCGCGGCGCGCCGCTGGTGGTGCATTGCTACGCCGGCATCAGCCGCTCGACCGCAAGCGCGTTCGCCGCGGTGTGCGCGCTCAATCCGCACCGCGACGAGCTCGAGATCGCCCGGAAGATCCGCGACGCCTCGCCGATCGCCTCGCCCAACCGCCGCATCGTCGGCCTCGCCGACCGCGCGCTCGGCCGCGACGGGCGCATGCTGCGCGCGCTCGACGAGATGGGACCGGGCGCGATGATGGTCGAAGGCCGGCCGTTCGCGATCGATCTCGAATGACGGAGATTCGACCATCGCCGCATCCTCGCCACCGCAATCGCCCGGTTGCGCGCGAAGCTGAAAACATCGCCCTGTGATCCTTGAACTTTTGCCGGCCGCGTTCACACTCACGACATTGCAGCACACGGTGGAGGCAATCTCCGGCCGGCACCTCCACAAGCTGAACTTTCTGGTCGAGACCGAGGCCGTCATCGAACCGACCAGGCTGATGTCGACACAAACCGGCGGGCGGCCGGCGCCGGGCTTGCGCGTCCGCACGCGACGCTGGAGCATGATCCGGACAAGTGGGCAGCGGTTTTCCGAATAGGATCGTGCCGAGGAATATCCATTCGCGCGGTCGGCGCCGGCCGATCGCCTGGAGGTCTCATGTTCGATACTCCGTTTGACGTCATCATCGTGATGATCGCAATCGCCGCCTTCCTGATTGCACTGAAAGCCGCCAACCAGATCGCCGAGCTGCGCGCACGCCTCAACGCGCTGGAAGCGGCCGCGCTCGCGCCGCGACAGATCATGCCGCCGCCACTCACACCATTGCAGGAGCTGGAGCAGACGCTTGCACCGGGCGCACCGGGCGCGGCCGAGCCGCCGTCGCTCGTGCCCGTAGCCGAAGCACCGCCGCCGCTCGCCCCAGACACTGCCGCGCCGCCGCCGCTGCCCACGCCGGCGCCGGGCCTGGAGGAACGCCTCGGCACGCGCTGGGTGGTCTGGATCGGCGGGCTGGCACTCGCGCTCGGCGGCTTCTTCATGGTGCGCTATTCGATCGAGGCCGGGCTGCTCGGCCCCGGCGTGCGCGTGTTCCTCGGCGGCCTGTTCGCGCTGGCGCTGCTTGGCGCCGGCGAATGGACGCGGCGCAAGGAGAATATCTCCAATATCCAGGCGCTGCCGATCGCCAATATCCCCGCGATCCTCACCGCGGCCGGCACGGCGGTAGCGTTTGCGACGGTCTATGCGGCCTACGCGCTCTACGACTTCCTCGCGCCGGCCTCGGCGTTCGTGCTGCTGGGGCTGGTCGCGCTCGGCACGCTCGCCGCCGCACTGCTGCACGGCCCGGCGCTCGCCGGCCTCGGCGTCGTCGGCGCCTTCGTCACGCCTGTACTCGTCTCCAGCAACAAGCCGGACTTCTGGGCGCTCTACATCTATCTCGCGATCGTCACCGCTGCGTCGCTCGGCCTCGCGCGCGTCCGGCTGTGGCGCTGGCTCGCGGTCACCGCCATCGTCTTCGCGCTGCTCTGGACGTTCCCGGGTCTCGGACCGTCGCTGGTCGCACCGCTCTCGTTCCATGTCATCGCGGGCTTCGTCCTTGCCGCGCTGCTGGTGGCGTGCGGCTTCATGTTCGGCCCCGACATCGACGACGGCCGGATCGAGCCGGTCTCTTCTGGCTCGCTCGCAGCCCCGCTGTTCGCCGCGATGCTGATGGTGCTCGCCAGCGCCCACGCCGATCTCGCGCTGATCGTCTTCACCATCCTCGTCGCCGCGACGCTGTTCGTCGCCTGGCGCGCACCGCCGGCGACCGGCGCGCTCGGTGCAGCCGCCGCCATGGTGTTCATCGTGTTCGCCGAATGGGCGGTACGCGCCAATCCGGACATGCTGGTGCTGCCCGGCGGTGCTCTGTCCGGCATCGGACCGACGGCGACCGGCAGCTCGGTCAACCTGCATCTCGCGATGGCCGCGATCTTCGCCGCCGGCTTCGGCATCGCCGGCTTCCTCGCGCAGGGCCGCGCGACCAGCGCCATCGTCCCCGTGGTGTGGTCGGCGACGGCGGCCTTCACGCCGATCGCGCTGCTGGTCGCGCTCTACGCCTGCATCGCCCATCTCGACCGCTCGATCCCGTTCGCAATCCTCGCCGTGCTGCTCGCCACAGCCTTTGCCACCGCGACCGAATCCCTCAGCCGGCGCGACACCCGGCCCGGACTTGCGATCTCGACCGCGCTATTCGCCACGGGATCGCTCGGCGCGCTGGCGCTGGCACTGACCTTCGCGCTGGAGAAGGGTTGGCTCACCATTGCGCTGGCACTGACGTCGCTCGGCACCGCCTGGATCTCGATGCAGCGGCCGATCCCGTTCCTGCGCTGGCTCGCTTCGATCTTCGCGGCCATCGTCACGGCGCGCACCGTCTACGACCCGCGCATCGTCGGCGAGGCCGTCGGCACCACGCCGATCTTCAACTGGCTGTTGTGGGGCTACGGCATTCCGGCGGCTTCGTTCTGGGGCGGCAGCATCCTGCTGCGCCGCGGCGGCGACGACGCGCCGCTGCGGACCGTGGAAGCGGCGGCGATCCTGTTCACCGTGCTGCTGGCGTTCATGCAAATCCGCCATGCCCTCAACAATGGCGATGTCTATCGCGACAATGCCGACCTCGCTGAAGTGGCGTTGCAGGTCTGCGTCGCGCTGGCGATGGCGATCGGGCTGGAGCGTCTGCGCCTGCGCACCCGTAGCGTGATCCACACGGCCGGAGCCGGCCTGCTCACGATCTTCGCCGGCCTTGCAACCTTGTTCGGCCTGTTGCTGTTCGAGAACCCGATGCTGCGATCGATCGATATCGGCGGCGTCTTCCTCAATTTGCTGCTGCTGGGCTATGCGCTGCCGGCGGTGCTGGCGCTGCTGCTGTCCTATGCCGTCGCCGGTCACCGGCCGGTGGCCTATGCCAACACGATCGCAGCGGCGGCGCTCGTTCTCGCCCTCGCCTATGTGACGTTCGAGATCAGGCGGCTGTATCACGGCCCGATCATCATCCAAGGTCCGATCGGCGCCGCGGAGCAGTACACCTACTCGATCGCGTATCTCGCGTTCGGCGTCATCCTGCTCGGTGTCGGCGTTCTCTTCAACTCGCAACGCGCGCGGCTGGCCTCGGCGGCCGTCATCGCGCTGACGATCCTGAAAGCCTTCCTGATCGACATGTCGACCTTGACCGGCGTCTACCGCGCGCTGTCGTTCATGTGCCTCGGCCTGGTACTGGTCGCGATCGGCTGGCTGTACCAGCGGATCCTGTTCCGCAGGCAGGCGGCGACCGCACCGGCCGCACCTGCGGGAGGTTAAACGCTCAGGCGGCCCTGACCGAGTTGAGGAATTTGCCGACCTCGAGCTTGAGCCGGTTGCTTTCGCCCGACAGCGATTTCGCCGCCGAATAGACCTGCGCCGAGGCCGATCCGGTTTCGGTCGCGCCCTGCTGCACGTCGGTGATGTTGGAGGAGACCTCCTGCGTGCCGGTCGCCGCGTGCTGGATGTTGCGGGAAATCTCCTGCGTCGCCGCGCCCTGCTCTTCCACGGCGGCAGCGATGGTCGAGGAAATCTCCGACATCCGGCCGATGGTGGCGCCGATCTCCTTGATCGCCGCCACCGAATCCTGGGTCGCGGCCTGGATGCCAGAAATCTGCTGACTGATCTCGCCGGTCGCCTTCGCGGTCTGCTCGGCCAGCGCCTTGACCTCGGAGGCGACCACGGCAAAGCCGCGGCCGGCCTCGCCGGCGCGCGCGGCCTCGATCGTGGCGTTCAGCGCCAGCAGATTGGTCTGCCCGGCGATGGTGTTGATGAGTTCGACGACGTCGCCGATCCGGCTCGCCGCCTTCGACAGCTCGCTGACGCGGTCGTTGGTCTTCTGGGCCTGATCGACCGCCTCGCTGGCCACGCGGGACGATTCCTGGACCTGGCGGCTGATCTCGTTCACCGAGGTGCTCAATTCCTCGCTGGCCGCAGAAACCGACTGCACGTTGGTGGACGCTTCCTCGGAGGCTCCTGCAACGCTGGTCGCCAGGCTCCGTGAGCGTTCAGCCGCCCGCGTCAGCGTGGTGGCGGAAGCTTCCAGTTCGGTCGCTGCCGAAGACACGGTCTCGACGATCTCTCCGACCGCGCCTTCGAACGCATCGGCGAGTTCGCGCATGTCGGCCTTGCGCTGCTCCGCCTGCCGCGCTTCGACCTCGCGCTGCTCGCCGCGCAGCCGCTCGGCTTCGACCATGTTGTTCTTGAACACCTCGACCGCGCCGGCCATTTCGCCGATCTCGTCGTGACGGCCGAGGCCCGGTATCGTCAGCCTGACGTCGCCGCCGGCGAGCCGTGTCATGGCTGATACCATCGAGGCCAGCGCGCTGGAGATCGAGCGGCCGATCAGGAACGAGAATCCGAA
>NZ_JAGWUA010000183.1 GCF_028868675.1 Bradyrhizobium sp. | reverse complement strand
CCCATGGCGTCGCGGTGGAGGGCCCGGGCCGATGGGTGGTGCTGGCCGGTCAGACCGGCGGCGACGACAAGGGCGACTATGCGCCGGACATGGCGGCGCAGGTGGCCACGGCGCTGAAGCGAATCGTCAAGCTGCTGGCGGAGGCGAATGCCGGGCCGGAACACATCGTGCGATTGACCTGGTACCTGACCAGCCGCAGCGAATACGAGGCGGCGGGCGCCGGCATCGGCGCCGCCTGGAAGGAGACGCTCGGGCGCAATTTCCCGCCGTCGACCCTGCTCTATATCGGCGGGCTGGTCGATGCGCGGGCAAAGGTCGAGATCGAGGTCACGGCCTTTGTACCCGGCTGAGCGACGCGCGAAAACGAGACGACGCTAGCGCGACATCGAGATGTTGGCGGCGCGAAACTGGCTGTCGGCCCGCATCGCCACCGATTGCCTGTTGCCGCTCGTCCGCAGCGCAATATTGGCGTTGAAACCGGCGGCGCTGGCCACCACCTCGAAGTTCCCGCCGCCGCCGCGGCCCTGCAAGCTGCCGCTGATGTTGCGGCTGGCCTCGCTCCACGTCCCGGTAATGGCGCTGCCCGCCGCCTGGACGTTGGCCGAGAGAATGAACTTGTAGGCGTCGCTCGCGCAGGTCAGCGTCATCTCCATCGCCGGACCGTAGGGAGCGTATTTGGCCCGGCAACGGATCCGTTCGGTCGATCCGTCCTCGAGGTTGACGGTTCCACCGCCGCTCCAGTTGCCGGCCAAGGGCGCGAATGGGCCCGATTGTGCGTGGCTCGGTGCGCCCGAAAGCGATGTTGCAAACAAAACGGCGGCCACCAGGGACAGCCGCCGCATCAGCGTGCGCGCTACTGTTGAATTATTGGCGCGATGCTTCCCACCGCCCGCTGCACGGTATGCCTGCCGATGCTCCATTCCACTTTCCCGATCCGGCGTTGCCGCTGAGTTGACCGTTGGCATATGCACCATTGATTGAAACGCGCACAAGACCCTCGCGGCCGATGCTGCCGGACACGTTGGCGCCCGCTGCGGAGATCTTGCCATCGGCGACCGTCAGCATCGAGCTTGCGGTCGGCTCGCAGCTGCCGGTGTAGGTCTTGATGGTGACCTGCCAGTTGCCGTCATAGGGGCTCTGGGCGAAGGTGGGCGTGACGAGGGCGCCGGTAAAGATCGAAGCAGCAGTGATCAACGCAATGCGATCGAAACGCATGAATTCTGTCCTCGGATATGTCTGAGATGTTGACGCTTATTCGAGGCAAATGTGACCGAAATTTGCTGCGTGGCCAAAAAGAAAATAAGTCTTTTGAGACAATGGTTTATTTGTAGCACTGAGCGCGTTTTCAGAGCTGAAAACGAGCGATTCGGCTGCCTTTTGAGGTTAATCCGGCCAAAGTGTGAATCGACCCAGCTCTCTCAGTGGGAGAGGTTCGGCGCCGAGGTCGCGAATTCCTCGTCCTGGGGCTTGGCCGGCAGCGCCTTGTGGACCTTGACGTAGTCGATGACCTCGGCGAGCAGCTTCTGCCCGAGCGGGGCCAGTGCACGCTCCCACAATTGCCGTGCCGTCTCGCCCTTCTTCACGAAGCACCAGTCCTGCGCGGCGATTGCGCCCGCGTCCATGCGGTCGGCGAGGTGATAGACCGTGCCGCCGGCGATCGGGTCGCCCTCCTTGATGGTCCATTCGACCGCAGCCATGCCGCGGTGACGCGGCAGAAGCGAGGGGTGGTAGCCGATGCCGCCGAGCCTGGCTGCGGCCAACGCCTCCTTGGCGACGCGGGCGTGGCTATGCGCCGTGATGATCAGGTCGGTGTCGGGCGCGATCTCGGAGGCCACCACGAGCTTCGGGTTGGCCTGGACCACCGCCTCGATGCCGGCGGCGCGGGCAGTGGCGGCCAGGCGATCCTCGCCATCGGCGACCACGACCCGGACGACGTCGACGCCGTGCTGACGGAGCATGTTCAGGGTGGTCACGCCGAAATGGCGGGAGCCGACAAGGGTAATGCGCATGGGTCCACATCCGTCTCGCAAGTGCGGTGTCACCCGATAACACGTCGGGACGGGCTGTCACCCCCTGTCGGCGGCTTGCAGGGGTTATCAACAATGCGTCGCACGCGGGCCGATCGAAACCCGGCCCGATCCGTGGCGTCCGGTCGTGGCCGGCGCGCTGATCGGGGTGATCAGATCGGTCGTGGCGTACGTGCAGGAGAAATGAGGCGCTCCATTGCGCCGCGCATTCCTTCGCTGCGTCTGCCTGCGTCAGCGAGCAGCGTCCACGCAGTTCGGATCGCGGGAGTAACGAGTTTTCAACCGGCCTGGCGTATCGACGAATCCGTCGCGGATTTGTATTGCGTACCGCGACGCCAATCCTCACCCGCCGGCATCACACCCGGCGGGTTTTGTTTCTGGAATGCAACGAGATGTCGCGCGCGATCGAGCAAATCGTCGAGACCTACGTGAAATTGAAGAACCGCCGTGGCCTGGAGGAACTGATGCTGCACCGGCAGCGCCTCGCGGTCGACCTGAAGGGACGGTCCGGCTACGATTTCAGCCTGCCGATCGGCCAGATCGAAGAGGAGATCGCGATCATTGAGGCGGGATTGGTCCGACTGAGATCGACGGAGCCGGCCGCGGCCTCGGCGTGAAATCCTTCGGCTCCCGGCCAAATCATCAGCACACATCCGTTCCGGATGTCAGGGCGGATCGAAACAATAGACCACGCCATTATTGGCCCGGATGCAGGCGTCCGCCAGCGCGTCGGTGATGCGATCTCCGAGCAGCGGCCCGAACAGCAGGTAGAGCGTGCCTGCCACAATGGCCGCCATGGCCAATCCATAGCCGGCAAACCGAACGAACGAGACTTGCATCTGGACTGCGCGCCGCTCTGCGGGCGGCACCATGCCGCCCGTTCTGCCGCTCCACCCTATCAAGCGATGCGGCGTTCCGCCAATTCGCGCAGGCGGCTCCGTTGCACAAGAGGAAATCTCATATTGCCCAGGTCTTAATCCGTCCGGCCGCCGTCGATCACCGTGAACAGCGGTCGCGCCTGGGTCGGTTCGACGAGCAGTTCCTCGACCAAAGCCGAGGCCGCCTCGACATATTTCCGGGTCGGCCTGTCGAGCGGACGCCGGGCTTCATCCTCGAGCGCGATCTTTGCAGCCTCGACCAGCTTGCGCATCCGCCCGGACGACTCGTCCGTGGCCGTCAGCGTCGCCCTGGCCAGCGAGCGCAGGACGAAGAGTTCGCCTTCCAGTCGCAGGAGGCGATCGTTGAGCTTGGCAAGGACGGCATTGAGATCCGGCATCGGGGGCGATCGGGAATCGGGAGTGCCGATCTAACCGCCGACCGATGAACAGATCGGAAATGCGCAAGCCGCAGCTGTCGGGTCTTGCACGTGCCGGCCGCGGCCGTTTTCGAGCCCGGCTTCCGACAAAAAATCCGGCGCCGTCATATATGATCCGAAAGATGAAGACGGACAGTTAAGTACTTGCTGCTTAACTGAGAACGGTCACGGCCGCCCGTGACCGGGCGGCCGAGTGCCGTGCCATCAGCCTACCCCAGGGTATGCGTGCTCGGCCGCTCCATCTAGCAATGCCCGGCGGCGGACGCAAACGGCACGCGGGCAACTCCGACGGCTGCACGCGCGGCCGCTCGCAGGCTCGGAACGAGCCGCGGACGGTCAGTGCCGCTGCATGTGAACAAGAGCGGCCGGTCGCGCTGGCGCGTCCCCGATCAGGAGTCCCGAACAAGCACGAGAGGATCGTCTTTGGTTGATATTTGCAATTGGTCAATATCGCTGAGCCATCGGGGTCTCGCGGACTTCCGGAACGGAATCATCGACCGGCGCAATTGACGCCCCCGCATTGGTTTGAGAAGATTATTTTTTTCGCGGCAGGCGGGGGCTGTTTTTTGGAAGTGTAGTCCCGGTTGGGGACTGCGCCTAGCGAAGACAATCGTCTTTAAGAAAATCTTGGCGAACGGCGCAGGCCCACGGTGCTGACGAGCTCGAAATATCGAGCGCGGCTCGGCGCAGGAAGATGCTCCGGTTGGGCGCCGGCCGCGCGATAGCGTGGTCGATGGCAATAGGTCAGCTTGCGCTACCCGAGCGCGTCGAGGGCGGCTCCTGTTTTGATAGCAAAGATTGTCCGGGTTGAAGTTTTGTGTTTTTGAACGTTGAGAGTTGTTTCAATGAATCCGAGATCAATTCTGCTCGCTGCCGGGGGAGCGCTTCTTGGCGTTCACGCAGCCAATGCAGTGGAGTTGGTCCAGAACGGTAGGTTCGCCAGCGGCAATTTTGCGGATTGGGTGCTGTTCACGACCGCAAACGGCACCACGGGCAATCCGAGCGTCGTATCGTACGACGTCACGGGAGCGGGCGCGCAGAATGCCGCAAAGTTCGATGTTGGCCAGAACACCTTCCGCACCGGACAGCAGGGCGGGGGTCTGTATCAGTACGTTGCGACGAGCGCTGGTCTGATCGACTTCTCGGCATCGCTCGCTTCATACAGAAGCACGGGCAACCTTTCCGGAGGCGTATTCGAGGCACTTCTCGACGATGTGGTGATGGCAACCTGGGATTCCGGCCCGACTGATGGCACCATTCGTCGAGATACCCTGACGTTTGCGACCAGCACGACGGCGGGCAGCCACAAGCTGGAAATCCTCATCACCCGGCCGTGGCTAGCTTGCGATGACGGATGCACGCCGAATGAATATGTGACCAACGTTTCCTTGACCCAGGTCGGAGATGTCCCGGAGCTCTCCACGTGGGCAATGATGCTCCTCGGTTCCTGCGGACTCGGCTTCTTCGCCTATCGCCGCAAGGTGCCTGGCACTATCCAATCGCATCCACAATAGCCGTTCGAACCCGGAACCCCGTAATCGACCGAGGCTGGCTGTGCAGGCCAAGCGCTCGAGCCGCTAACGTGGAATTAATCCCGAAAACGCACAATTGGAGACAGTTGTAGATGGGTGCTGCGTAGAGGAGCCGTCGCGAGGACGTTCCGGCGAACAGCTACCTTTTGCTCGCTCGTTTGAGGTCAATGCACGTGACCACGACATCAGTAGCGTACAGCGAGGTCGAACTCCTCGACCCCGCAGCACTCGCAGCCGCAGCCTCCGAACCCGCAGCCTCCGAACCCGCAGCCTCCGAAGCTGCGGTACCGAGCAAGCAGTCCAGCCGGAAATCGGTCCTGGCGCTGTCGGTATGCGCCTTGGCCATCAATGGCTCGGCGGCCATCTATACGTCGCCGTCTGATTTTCGGTTGCCGGATGTCGGCAGTTTGGCCGAATTGCTTCCGCGCCAGAAAGCGCCCGCGCCAAGACCGGACCCTGTTGTCGCCGCTTTGAAGGATATTCAGGCGGCCCAGCAGCAACATGCTGCTTCGCTGCAGGAGAACAATCAGGCATTGCAGCAAAACACGGCCCTGCTGCAGCAGGACTCAACTCTCTTCGCGTCCCTGCGACAGAGCATCACGGATGAGCGGGTCGACGTGAAGAAGATATCCGCGCAGCTCTCTACGCTCATCGCGAAGGTCAGCTCGCTGCAAGACGTCATGATGTCGGACGTCACGTCCTCCATTCGAAAGGCGCATGCTCGCTATCGACTATCCGTGGTGATCCGCAAACGGATGGCCCGGCAATCGAGACCGGTAGGACCTGTTTCGGTCGGTGGAGCTCCCCTGAGCATGCCGGCGGCGACGTCCGCCCCGGAGAGTTGAAGGCGAAAGTCGCCGAGCCTGGCCTCATTCGGCGCTGATGACGGGACCGATCGGCTCCCATGTCTTGCCATCGAAGCGAACCATCTGCAGTTGGCCGTAGCCGGCGTAGTTGTCTGCCGTGATTGTGAGCGTGATGCCGGGCAAAAGCAGCGGAACCGCGACGTTGTTCTGGCGGGTGACGACCTTCATCAGATTCTCCCGCGTGAGATTATCGCCGCACTCGGTAAGGACCTTCACGGTCATCCAGGCCGACCCGTAGCCGGTTCCGAGCGAGGCGTCGTCCGGATTTTCGCCAGGCATCCATTCCTTCACGAAAGCGAGAAATTCCTTCATGTCCGGCGCATCCTTCCAGCGCGGGTCCGACGCTACCTTTCCGGCGATGGCGGTGACGAGGCCTGTGGAATTCTCGATGCCCGCCGGCTCGAGCGCGGATTTGATGGAGCTTGACACGCTGGCGATGAGGAAGAGCGGCTTCCAATTCAACTCGCCGGCCTTCTTGATCGCCTGAGCGCCGAATTTCGGGGTCGTGATCGCGTACAGCACGTCGGCACCCGAGACCTTCAACGCGACCAATTGCGAATCGAGCGTCGGATCGGTGACTTCGTAAGATTTTTCGATCACGACCTGCGCGACCTTGTTGCCGAGCCCTTCCTTGAAGCCCTTGACGTAGTCTTTCCCGAAATCGTCGTTCTGATAGAGGATCGCGATCTTGCCGTCCGGCTTCGTCTGGACGACATACTTGCCGGCGACGCGTCCTTCCATCTGGTAGCTCGGATAGAGCGGCAGCGTCCATGGGAAGGTCCGCGGATCGTTCCACTTGGCAGCCCCGGTTGACACGAACAGATGCGGCATTTTCTTCTGGTTCAGGTATTTGTGGATCGCGGTATTGGTCGGGGTGCCGAGCGAGCCGAAATTGGCGAAGATCTCGTCCTGTTCGACCAGCTTGCGTGTCTGCTCAACCGTCTTCGGCGGAGAATAGGCGTCGTCATAGGTGATGAAGTTGATCTTGCGCCCGTTCACTCCGCCTTTGGCGTTGATCATCTTGTAATAGGCGGTTTCCGCGCGCCCCTGTGACGAGTAGGCGGAAGCCGGTCCGGAATAAGGCATGGTATTGCCGATCTTGATCTCGGTATCGGTGACGCCCGTATCGTATGCCTTCTGCGCGTATGCGGTCCCCGCCAGAGCCAGCGACACAGCCACAAATGCGGCAATACATTGAAAGCGCATCCCTTCGTCTCCCCCCACTTGTTGTTGGCTTGATCTTTCCGATCATGATCTTTGACGGATGCCATCCTATGCACTCGCTCGCTGCGAAGGCAATATCAGCGGCGTGCGGCGAGACCCACCTGCGATTGCGACTGACTCTTGTCTTGCGTCTCATAGCCGGCCGCGCCGGTTTGCATGGTCGCAATCAGTCCAAGAATCTGAGGGTGGTGTACGGCCTGAGATAAATTTTGAAACGCTGGCACATGAACCCGCATCTCTCGACATCCGCGCCAACTTCCATGGTGGGTCATGTGTGGACGGTGCCTTGGCAAGGACTTTCTGACGTTTCGATCGTCCGCTTCGGCGAAGAGTCAGGCAAGACTCCGGCTGTTCAGATAGGCACGTTCGGA
This sequence comes from Bradyrhizobium sp., assembly GCF_028868675.1. GTDB lineage: Bacteria > Pseudomonadota > Alphaproteobacteria > Rhizobiales > Xanthobacteraceae > Bradyrhizobium. The sequence goes on along the minus strand of NZ_JAGWUA010000183.1, from coordinate 2,229 downwards.
GATGTCGCTCCAGTCCATGATCAAGGTGCGAAACTGCTGGTAGCTCGCGTAAACTTTTTTGGAAATTGCATCGCCGGAACCAGCCTGTGCAACCACGCCTTTGCTGATCTCGTGCAGCGCTTTCAGAACAGCGTCATCAAATTTGATGATTTTGACCTTGCCTTCGTCCCGGAGCTTGCGAAGCGATATCGCATTGTTGGCATTGAACTCGGCCAGCGAGCGCGTATATTCGGCGGCCGCGCAAGTCTCGAAAAGTCGCCGGTCGCCTGCATCGAAGCTGTCCCACACCCGTCTATTGATCCCGAGCGTATGAGCAGTCCCCGGCTCGTGGAAACCTGGATAGTAGTAATAGTTAGCCACTTGGTGCAGCCCGGTGGCCATGTCGATCCAGGGCCCAATCCATTCGCTTGCATCGATGGCGCCGGATTTGAGGGACGGTGCAATTTCGCCGCCCGGCAGACTGACGACGATTGCGCCCAGCCGCCGCAGGATTTCGCCGCCAAGTCCCGGCATCCGGTAGCGCAGCCCCTTGAAGCGTTCGAGCGAGCTGATCTCATGATTGAACCAGCCGCCCATCTGAGTCCCGGTGCTGAGGAAATGGAACGGCTTGATGTTGAATTGACCACTGAGTTCGTCCCACAATTCCTGACCGCCACCGTAGCGCACCCAGGCGGACAGCTCGTCGGCGGTGAAGCCAAATGGCACGCCGCAATAGAAGTCGAGCGCCATTGATCTATTTTCAAAATAGCCGTCATACGAGTGATACATGTCGGCGACGCCTGCAGACACGGCATCAAATGTCTCGAACGCACGGACCATGGCGTTGGCAGGAAACACCTCGATGGTGATCCGGCCCTTCGACGCTTCGCCGACAGTCCGGGCGAAATGATGGGCCGTGGAGATCAGACCTGGCATGTCCTCGGGCCAGTCAGTCACCATGGTCAGCTTTCGGTTTCCCTGCGCGATCGCAGGAGCCGAAAAGCCGGCGGCAACGAGTCCTGCCAGAGCATCCCGTCGCCTCATTGGCATCCCCCAAAGGTCGAGAGCAGAGGTTAGACCGCCGTACCGCGTTGTGATAATGTAACACATGGTTCGGCGGCTGGGTACACGGTGGAATCCGGGGGTGCGGGCACGACTCCTGCTTGCGTTCTTCGGTATCAGCGCCTTTGCCGTGCTGGCAGCCGCTGCCGGCATTTATGCCTTCCGACATGTCGGCCAACGGATTGCTTTGGTCGACGCGAGCGTCCCCCCTACGCTGACCTCGCTCGAGCTGTCGCGTTCGGCCGAACGCATTATCGCGGCGGCGCCGGCGCTTCTCACGGCGACCGACCGCACACGACGCGACGAAGTCATCGGAAAACTCAATGCCGAAACGGACCACTTGAACAAGAAGCTGCTGGATTTGAAGCATGATCGGGCAGAGCTTGTCGCGCTCCTTGAGATCGAACCGCTCATTGTATCGCTGACAGCCAATCTGACGGAGCTCAAGGATTTGGTGGCGCGTCGGCTCGATACAAATGAGCGCATCGGGACGCTGCGTGGGCAGCTCATTCAAACGAGCGATGCGACCCAGCGGCTGCTCGGGCCGTGGCTGTCGATCATGGACGGCCAGATATCGGGTCTGCTCCTGGCGCTTCAAACGAACGAGGCCCCGCGGCTGCCCGCCTTGATCCGGTTGCAGCGTTCGACTCAGAGCGCGCAGCAACAATTCTCAGCCGCCGTCGATGCGCTGATCGAAGCCTCGACCACTGAGCAGCCGCAGCGTCTCAACGTGCTCTCTTTCGAGGTAGGTCGCACCCTGCGCGATCTCGACGCCACCGCAGCGAAGCTCGATCCCAAGCTCACGCCATTATTCCTGGAACAGGTTGCGAGGCTCCGCGAATTTGCCGAGGGCTCAAACTCGATTCCGCAAGCGCGCAAGCATGAACTTGGACTGGTTGCCGATGGCGAAAAGCGTCTCGCCGAGAATGTCGATCTGTCGAAAAAGCTGGTGGCGGCGGTTGACCAGCTCGCAAGTGCGGCGAAACAGGACATCGCCGACGCGACCAGCGATGCGCTCTCCGTACAGCGCACGAGCACACGCGTGCTGCTCGCGCTCGTTAGTCTGAGCCTGCTGACCTCTGTCCTGATCGTTTGGCTTTATGTCGGCCGCAACATCGTGCATCGCCTGACCCGGCTCAGCGAAGGCACGCTCGCGATTGCGGGCGGCAGTCTCCATGCACCGGTCGC
>NZ_JAGWUA010000182.1 GCF_028868675.1 Bradyrhizobium sp. | reverse complement strand
ACGACGCCGCCGTCGGCCCATTCGATCCGGCAGTCGCCGGTCGCAATCTCGGGCTCGGCCAGGATCACCAGCCGGCCCTCGAATCCGCTCTGTTTGGCCAACCGCTCGATCTTCTCGCGCGCGCTGTCGTAGAGCGCGTCATTGATGCGGACGACCAGATGCGGCGTCGAGACCAGGTGCGAGAAGCAGTCGCGCACCAGCGCGATGATCTCGCCGAGCGGCTCGGCGGCGATCAGGTCGGCGCACAGCTTTCGCGCCACCGCGACCGCGACGTCGACGGCCTCGGTCTCCATCTTGTTCTCGACGCTGGCAAAGCTTGCCGCGATGCCCCGCACGGCGATTGCGATCTCCTCCATCGCGAGCGCCACCCGGCGGTCGCTCTCGGCCTTCGCCTCGCGCTGGCCGGCGTCGAAGCCGGCCTGATAGGCGCGCGCCTCGGCGGCGGCGACCTTCTCGGCGATCTCGGCGGCGGTCGCCGCCTTCTCGCGCGCGTTGTCGGGGGCGCCGAAGTCGTCGTTGAACAGGAATTTCGCCGGTGCCGCCATCAGTATACCAGCTCGTCGTCGGCGCGGTTCTTGGTCAGCATGATCTCGCCCTTGGCGGCGAGGTCCTTGGCGAGGTTGACGAGGAGCGCCTGCGCCTCGTCGACGTCGCGGAGCCGGACCGGTCCCATCGCCGCCATGTCGTCCTGCAGCATCTTGGCCGCGCGCGAGGACATGTTGCCGAAGAAGAAGTTGCGGACGTCCTCGTTGGCGCTCTTCAGCGCCACGCCGAGCTTGTCCTTGTCGACGTTGCGCATCAGTGTCTGCGCCGAGCCGGAATCCAGCTTCACGAGGTCGTCGAAGGTGAACATCAGCGCCTTGATGCGCTCGGCCGATTCGCGGTTGTCCTCTTCCAGCGCGGTGATGAAGCGGGTTTCGGTCTGGCGGTCGAAATTGTTGAAGATTTCCGCCATCACCTCGTGGGCGTCGCGGCGCCGCGTTTGGGACAGGTTCGACATGAACTCGACGCGCAGCGTCTTCTCCACGCTCTCGATGACCTCCTTCTGCACCGCCTCCATCTTCAGCATGCGGTTGACGCAATCGAGCGCGAGCTCCTCGGGCAGGATGCCGAGCACGCGCGCGGCGTGCTCCGGCTTCAGCTTCGAGAGCACTACCGCGATGGTCTGCGGATATTCGTTCTTCAGATAGTTCGCGAGGACCTCTTCCTGGACGTTGGAGAGCTTCTCCCACATGTTACGGCCGGCGGGGCCGCGGATCTCGTCCATGATGCCGCTGACGCGCTCCGGCGCCAGGTATTGCTGCAACAGTCGCTCGGTGGCGTCGAAATTGCCCATCAGCGCGCCAGAGGCCGACATGCGCGAGACGAACTCGAGCAGCATGTCCTCCACCGTGTCGGCCTCGACGGTACCGAGCGTCGACATCTCGATCGAGATCTGGCGCACCTCGTCGTCGTCGAGCAGCGACCAGATCTTGCCGCCATACTGCTCGCCCAGCGCCAACATCAGGATCGCGGCGCGCCGGGAGCCCGACAGGGCTTCGGCCGCCTTCTCCCGGTTGCCCTGACGGGCACCGAGCGTGGAGATCACGCTGGTGATGTCCTTGGAGTTGGCGTTTTGCAGCGATGCGGCCATGTCGGATTGCTTCTCGGATTATTTCGCGGGTTCGCTCAGCCATTGCCGGATGATGGCGACGGTTTCGTTGGGATTGCGTTCGGCGAGTTCGCCGACGCGGTGAACGGACTGTGCGTGGACCTGGCCCTGGACGGTCGCGACATCGATCGCGTTGGCGGCGGCGCTCGGCAGCAGCGGCTGGCCGCCGGCGGCCGGCGCGGCCTCGCCGGCCGGCACCGGCGCGGGCAGGACGCCGGTCAGGGCGGCAACCTCGTCGGAGGAGAGGATGCGTTTGACCAGCGGGCGGATCACCATGAACATCACGATCAGGCCGAGCACCATCATCACGCCGAGCTCGATGACGTACATGACGTCGTCCTTGGTGAACTGCAGCATGCCGAGGAAGCCGGTCGGCTCGCCGATCGGGGCGGTCGACGGCGCGTCGGCGAAGCGCAGGTTGACGACCTCGACCTGGTCGCCGCGCTTCTGGTCGAAGCCGATCGCCGAGCGCACCAGGGTGGCGATGCGGTCGAGCTGCTCCTTGGTGCGGTCCTGATAGGCGAGCTCGCCCTTGTCATTCTTGGTGTAGATACCGTCGACCAGCACCGCGACGGAGATTCGGTTGACCCGGCCGGCCTCGGTCACCTCGGTCTTGGTGGTGCGGGAGATTTCGTAATTGTTGGTCTCTTCGGTCTTCTTGCTCTGGTCCTTGGCCAGCGCCGCGTTGCCGCCGGCGCCGTTGCCCGGCAGCTCGTTGTTGACCGTGACCTGGCCGTTGTTCTCGGCGCTCGTGCTGCTTTCTTCACGGGTCTGGCTCGAGCGCAGCACGCGGCCTTCGGGGTCGAACTTGTCCGAGGTCTGGGTGATCTTGTTGAAGTCGAAATCGGCGGAGAGCTGCACGCGGGCGCGGCCCGAGCCGACCACCGAGGAGACGATGTCCTCGACCTGCTTGCGCATCCGCTTCTCGAAGGCGGCGCGGCGTTCGTCGCCGACCGCCTGGTCGGGGTCCGTCGTCGCGCCGTCGGCCAGGAGCTGGCCGGCCTCGTCGACGATGGAGACCCGCTGCGGCTTCAGCCCGTTGACCGCGGAGGCGACGAGGTGGCGGATGGCGCGGATCTGCTGGGCCTCCAGCGAGCCGCGCACCCTGAGCACGATGGAAGCCGACGGTTCCGGCGCCTCGCGCGAGAACAGCGGCCGCTCGGGCAGCACGAGGTGGACGCGGGCGGCCTGGATGCGATCGATGGCGCGGATGGTGCGGGCGAGTTCGCCCTCCAGCGCGCGCAGATGGTTGATGTTCTGCACGAAGCTCGTGGTGCCGAGCGCGTCGGACTTGTCGAACACCTCGTAGCCGACGCCGCCGCCCTTGGGCATGCCGCCCTCGGCGAGTTTCATGCGCAGCCGCGTGACCTTGTCCTTGGGCACCATGATGATGCTGCCCTCATTGCGCAGCTCGAACTGGATGCCCTGGCGCTCCAGATCTTTGATGATGCTGGAAGAATCTTCGACGCTGAGGTCGGTGAAGAGCGTCGTCATCTGCGGCGTGGTGACGCGCATGATGACGAAGGCGAAGAAGCCGATGAGCGCGGCGGTAACCGCGATCATCGCCGCGAACCGCGCAGCGCCCAGACCTTTCAGGAAGTCCAACAGACCTTGCAAGCAACCGCCCCAGAGATTCGGCCGCTTCGAGCGGGGCCGACTGGGCAATTATTGCCTAGGTGATGGTTTCGATATGGTTAACGAAGGTTAAGGGCTGCGACAAAAGTCCGGACATGAAAAAATCGGCCTCGCGGGGCGAGGCCGATTTGCGTCGAATGCGCTCGGTTGGCGGATCGCTTACTGGCGATACTGCTGGATGCGGGTGGTGCGCAGTCCGGCCAGGCCGTGCTGATCGATGGAGAACTGCCAGGACAGGAATTCGTCGACCGTCAGGGTGTAGCGGCTGCAGGCCTCCTCGAGGGAGAGGAGCCCGCCGCGAACCGCGGCGACGACCTCGGCCTTGCGGCGGATGACCCAGCGCTTGGTCCCGGGCGCAGGCAGGTCCGCAATTGTCAACGGACTTCCGTCCGGCCCGATGACGTACTTGACCCTCGGGCGATGGGGTTCTGTCATGGCGTACTCACAAACTCTCAACCACTGAACTCACGCCACAACCCTACGCTGGCCGGCTTAAAAATTGGCTAAGCCTAAGGCATCAATACAATTCTGGTTGAAAATGGCGGGAACGCGCCCGAACCCGGCCGGCGGGACGCGTACGTCCGGCCTGTCGGGCGGGCCTTCGTAAAGACTTTACTAACGTTTCGCGCCGGCGCCGGCCGGGTCGAGCGGCCTCAATTGACGATGCTCTTGACCTGGCTGACCGTGTAGGTCTGGCCGCCGATCGACAATAGCGGGGGCGACTGAGTGAGGTCGACGGAGGAGACTGTGCCCTGGATCTGGGACGAGATCGCCACCGCATTGCCCGAGGCGTCCTTGGCGGTCGCCGTCAGCTTGTACTTGCCGTCCGGCCATTGCGTGCCGTCGGTGCCCTGGCCGTTCCAGGTGAACGGCACGTCGGAGCCCTGTCCCGCGGTATAGGCCCCCGTAAAGACGGTCTGCCCGCTCGCGTTCTCGATGGTGATGTTCACATTCGAGCTGGTCGGGATGTTGAGGTGCCAGGTCGCCGACGAGCCGGTCATGGTCGCGGTCGAGCCGTCGACCACGGCGGTCTTGCCGACGAAGTTCAGCGCCTGGGTCGCCTGCGCCGTCTGCTGCAGCGAGACCAGGGTGGACAGCGTGTCGTTGGTCTTGAGCTGCTGCTCGACGCCGGCGAACTGCACGAGCTGCTGGGTGAACTGGTTGGTGTCGAGCGGATCGAGCGGGTTCTGGTTCTGCAGCTGTGTGGTCAGCAGCGTCAAGAAGGTCTGGAAATTGCCGGCGAGCGTCGAGCCGGTGCTCGAGCTCAGGCTCGACGAGTTAGAGGACGAGGAACTGGTCTGGGTCGTGCCCGATACGACCGAAGGCGCGACATTGGCTGTGGTTGTCATCGAAAACTCCTCACACTCTGATATCGACGCCGCTGCTCGATCCGAGCATGCGGCCGTAGCCGCGGCCGGCCACGGCCGCGGCGGGAAGGGTCTCGTCGTCGCTGATGATCAGGCGGCGGGCGTTGCCTCCGGTGTCGCTGCCGTTGCCGTTCTGGCCCGATGACGACTGGTCGCGCAGGCTGAACGACAGGCCGCCGTCGCCGGTCTTCAGCCCGGCGTCGTCGAGCGCGCGCTGCAATTGCGGCGCGTCCTGCCGCAGCATCGACAGCGTCTCCGGCCGCTCGACGGTCAGATGCGAGGTGACCTGGCCGTTGCGGTCGACCGAGATGCGGACGTCGATGCGGCCGAGCTCGACCGGATCGAGGCTGATCTCGAACCGGGTCTTGCCGCTGCGCGCGGAGGCCGCGATCTCGACCGGCAGGCCGGAAAGCGGAACGGGCGCGGAGGTCGTGGCGGCGGTGACGGTGAGCGTGGCGGTCGAGGCGCCTGCGGTCGAGGTCGTCGTCGTCAGCGGCACCTGCAAGGCGGAGGCCGCCTGCGTGCTCGCATCGACCGAACCTGCGGGCGCCTGCGCGGCGGCTGCGTGATCATGGGCGGAGGGCGTGGTCTGCACCGTCGCGCTACGATCGGACGCGGCGGCCTTGGACGTCTCCGCGCCGGTCTCGACGGCGGGCTTTGCCGTCTGCGGATGCGTCGCGGGATTGGCCTGCGGCGTTTGTGCCGGATTGAACGTTGCGTTGGCGGCGGCGTCAGGCTTGGCCGTATCCGGCGTGCCCGTAAGATCGGAGGCGTCCGTGTTGGGCTGCGCGGTGACCGCGGCCTTGAACGACGTCTTCGGCGTCGCCTGCGCGACCGCGGCCGTCAGCCCCGTATTGGCCTGCGGATCGGCCGGTTTGCCGCCGGAGGTCGCAAGCAGGGCGGCGTCCTGGTCCGCCGTCACGGCCGCGGCATCGGCCGGCCTGGCGGCCGCATCCGCAGCCGCTCCGGACGTCTCGGTCTTGATCTGCGCGGGCGTTGCGATCTGCGCGGCGATCGTGGCGCTGGCGGCGAGGCCGGCGGCGGCGATGGTCAGCGGCGAATCGGATGCAGCCTGGCCCGTGGCCGCGCCGGTATCGGCCGGCGCGACGGGGACCGCGACGGCGACCACCAGGGCGGCCGGATCGGGCGCGACTTGCGTGGCGTCGATCTGCGATTGATCCGCTGACGGCACGGCGGCGGTGAGGCCGTCGGCGGCGGCGCTGCCGTCGGCTTTGGCGTCGTCGGCCTTCGCCTTTGCGCCGGCCGCATCGGACTTGCTCTCGGACTTGCTCTCGGACTTGCCCTTGGTCTTGCCCGGCGCCTTGGCCGAATCGGATGCGGGGGCCGAGGCGTCGGTCGCCTCGGTCTGCCGGCTCGGCGCGGGCTGGTCGCTCGCCGACGAATCGCGCGGGCCCCGATCAGCCGCCTGAGCGGCGCCGCCGGTGCGCCGCGGCGCCGGGTCCTGCGGTTGCGCATTGGTGGCCGCGGTCGTGTTGCTGTCGACGAGCGCGCCGAACCCGGTGTCCGCCTGCGAGGCCTGCGGCCGGACGGATTTTGCGGGCGCGGTCTGGACCGGCACGCTGGCGGCGACTTCTGACGACACGCTAACCACAGGCAACCCCTTGCGATGATCTCGGAGAAAGGGGTTAGCAAGGAGCGGGCCAGCTTGGGTTGAGATAGTTTATTACATAAAATCAATATCTTACATCAATCGTACAGGACCATTGAAGCCGCCTGGACCGATCCCTTTTCTGCCTCCCGGCAAGATTTGCCGTTGTCGGCCGCCGTAAAGGCCGCGCGCGTGATTGCGTCACGGGGATACGGCCTATATTAAAGTCTGGCTCGACCGGGCCGGCCTCGCGGAACCCTCATGGGGTTCCCGATCGCGGAGGTCCGAAGAGGAAATTTGGATCGGCAGCCGCGCCGCCTGCCGCGATCGCATCGACACAGAACATGCTCAACAGTCTGGATCTCGAAGGCCGTCCGCAGGACACCAGGGTCGTCGTCGCCATGTCCGGCGGCGTCGATTCCTCGACCACGGCCGCGCTATTGAAGGCGGAAGGCTACGACGTCGTCGGCATCACGCTGCAGCTCTACGACCATGGCGCTGCGACCCATCGCAAGGGCGCCTGCTGCGCCGGCCAGGACATTCACGACGCCCGCGACGTTGCGGCCAAGCTCGGCATTCCCCATTACGTGCTCGACTACGAGGACCGCTTCCGCGAATCCGTGATCGACAATTTTGCCGACTCTTACGCGCTCGGCGAGACGCCTGTGCCGTGCATCGAGTGCAACCGCTCGGTCAAGTTCCGCGACCTCCTGAAGACCGCGCGCGAGCTAGGCGCCGTCGCGCTCGCGACCGGCCACTACGTCGCCTCGCGCCGGCTCGACGACGGCTCGCGCGCGCTGGTCTGCGCGGCCGATGCCGAGCGCGACCAGAGCTATTTTCTGTTCGCGACCACGCGCGAGCAGCTCGACTACTTGCGCTTTCCCCTCGGCGACATGACGAAGGGAGAGACGCGCGAGCTCGCGCGCCGGTTCGGCCTCGCGGTCGCCGACAAGCACGACAGCCAGGACATCTGCTTCGTGCCGACCGGGCGCTACACCGACATCGTCACGCGCTTGCGGCCGAACGCGATGGAGCCCGGCGACATCGTCGATCTCGGGGGACGCGTGCTCGGCAGCCATCACGGCATCGCCAATTTCACCGTCGGCCAGCGCCGCGGGCTCGGGATCGCCTCCGGCTCGCCGCTCTACGTGATCAAGCTCGAGGCTTCGACCCGCCGCGTCGTGGTCGGCCCGCGCGAGGCCTTGAAGATGCATCGCATCGTGCTGCGCGACGTCAACTGGCTCGGGAACAGTGACATCGATGCCGCGATCGGCGCAGGCCTCGAGATGTTCGTGCGCGTGCGCTCGACGCGTGCGCCGCAGCCGGCGTGGCTGCGCGGCGGCAACGGCCGTTACGAGGTCGAGCTGGTCGGCGGCGAGGAGGGCGTCTCGCCCGGACAGGCCTGCGTGTTCTACGACGCGCCGACGGGGCAGGCGCGCGTGCTCGGCGGCGGCTTCATCCAGAGCGCCGCCGCCAAAGCTGCAAGCGGCGCCATGCGCCCGCTCGCGGAAGCCGTGCGCGGCTGAATCTTTTCCGGGGCAGGGGGCATGGCAGCAGATATCTCGCGCGCCGGGGTCGAGAAGGCCTATGGCCGCTGGGCGCCGGTCTACGATCTCGTGTTCGGCAAGGTGTTCGACCAGGGCCGTCAGTCCACGATCGCGGAGGCCGACCGGATCGGCGGCCGCATCCTCGACGTCGGCGTCGGCACCGGGCTGTCGCTGTCGGATTATTCGCGCTCCACGAAACTCTGCGGCGTCGACATTTCCGAGCCGATGCTGCGCCGGGCGCTCAAGCGCGTGCGCGAGCTCGAGCTCGGCAATGTCGAGGTGCTGAGCGTGATGGACGCCAAGCATCTCGCCTTCCCGGACGGCTTCTTCGACGCTGTGGTGGCGCAATACGTCATCACCGCGGTGCCGGATCCCGAAGGCACGCTCGACGAGTTCGTGCGCGTGCTGAAACCCGGCGGCGAGCTCATCCTGGTCAACCACATCGGCGCCGAGAGCGGCCCACGAAAGATCTTCGAACTCGCGTTCGCGCCGCTGGCGCGCCGGCTCGGCTGGCGTCCGGAATTCCCGTGGGCGCGGCTCGTGAACTGGGCTGCGCGTCACGGCCATATCACGCTCGCCGAGCGGCGGCCGATGCCGCCGATGGGACATTTTTCGCTGATCCGCTACCGCAAATCGTGATCTCCTGGGGCGGAACGCGCGCGGTTGCGCTCGCGTTGTGGTCCCATGTGCACGAGACCAACGATCGTCATCGCAAGCCTGTTCCTGAGCGTCCCCGGCGCGGCGTTCGCGCAGGCGCCGCCGTCGCCGGCGACGCCGGAGCAACGGACCGCGCCGCCGGCGGCCCAGCGCCCGGCCGATTGCGCGCCGACCCGCCCCGACGCACCGCGCGGCACCGTGAAGCCGGGCACCACCACCGGCCAGGCGCGGGAACCGCTCGGCGACAAGCTCGCGCGCTCCGACGGCGTGTTGTGTCCGCCCTCGGATGTCGACCCCGAGATGCGGGCTCCGACCCCCGACACCGGCAAGACCCCGGTGATCCCGCCGCCCGGCAGCCCCGGCGGCGACCCGAATTTGCGGCCGAAATAGGCGGCTCTTTCAGTGGCCGCCGCTTATCCCGCCGAAGCCTTGGCGAAGGCGGACCTTTGCTTGACAGCCCCCCAACCCCCTCCTTATATGCCGCGCGTTCGCGAGACGGCCGTCACCGGCCCCGCGAGCCTTGGCGGGGTAGCTCAGCTGGTTAGAGCACGGGAATCATAATCCTGGGGTCGGGGGTTCGAGTCCCTCCCCCGCTACCAAATCCAGCGTAAGCCCTTGATTGTCCTTACTTGACCGCTCGCACTTTCAACGCGAGGGAAAGGCGCGTTGCACGATGCGCTTCACGCGCCGAACGCCTTCGCAATCTCGCGCAGCTTGAATTTCTGGACCTTGCCGCTCGGCGTCAGCGGCAATTCGGCCACGATCTCCAGCCGTTCGGGCAGATATTGTCGCGCCACTTTTTGATCGGCCAGAAACTGCGTCATTTGCTCGAAGCTGATTTGTTGGCCGGGCTTCGGCACGACGAACGCGCAGGCACGCTCGCCGAGCCGCGGGTCGGGGATGCCTACGATCGCCACGGCCTGCACCGCCGGGTGGCGGAACATCAGGCCTTCGATTTCGACTACCGGGATGTTCTCGCCGCCGCGGATGATGATGTCCTTGGCCCGACCCGTGATACGAACGTAGCCGTCTGCGTCGATCCGTGCGAGATCGCCGGTGTCGAACCAGCCGTCGGCGTCGTGATTGTAGAGCTGCGGTCGC
>NZ_JAGWUA010000181.1 GCF_028868675.1 Bradyrhizobium sp. | reverse complement strand
CGTTTCTCGACCGCGCACGGCACCGGCTACATCTTCGAGGACCCGGTCAGCCTGGATGCGACGACGCTGCTGAAGGGCATGCGCGACGCCGGCGTCACCGCGCTGAAGATCGAGGGACGGCAGCGCGGCCGCGCCTATGTCGAGAGCGTGGTGCGCCATTTCCGCGGCGCGCTTTCCGCGCTGGCCGGCGGCCGCGAGGCCGAGATCGCCGGATTGAAGCCGTTCACCGAAGGCCAGGCCACCACGCTCGGCGCCTACCGCAAGACGTGGCGATGACTTTGGAAACGAAACGAGCCCAAGCGATGCAACTCAGCCTCGGCCCCGTCCTCTACAATTGGGCGCCGGAGCGCTGGCGCGACTTCTATTTCCGCATCGCCGACGAGGCGCCGGTCGACGTCGTCTCCGTCGGCGAGATCGTCTGCTCGAAACGGACTCCGTTCTTCGTCGAGGAGTTGCCCGTCGTGATCGAGCGGCTGAAGGCGGCGGGCAAGCAGGTGCTGCTGGGATCGCTGATCCTGGTGTCGCAGCGGCGCGAGCGCCGCCAGACCGAAGAGCTTGCCGTGGCCGAGGACGGCCTGGTCGAGGTCAACGACCTCACCGCGCTCAGGGCGCTGGCCGGCCGGCCGCATGCGATCGGGCCGTTCGTCAACATCTACAACGAGGCGAGCGCCTCCTTTCACGCGGGGCACGGCGCGACGCGCATCTGCCTGCCGCCGGAACTGCCGCTGACCTCGGTCGCGGCGATCGCGGGCGCGCTTCCCGACGTCGTGACCGAGGTGTTCGCCTTCGGCCGCGTGCCGCTCGCGATCTCCGCGCGCTGCTACCACGCCCGCGTCCACAAGCTCACCAAGGACAATTGCCGCTTCGTCTGCGAGAAGGACCCCGACGGGCTGAAGCTGCAGACGCTGGAGCAGCAGGATTTTCTCAACATCAACGGCGTCCAGACCCTCTCGCACACCTGCGCCAACCTGCTCGGCGACATCGGCGCGCTGCGCGAAGCCGGCGTCCGCTCGCTGCGGCTGTCGCCGCAGGATTGCGACATGGTCGGGGTAGCAAGAGTCTTTCGCGACGTGCTCGACGGCCGCGACGGCGCGGAGGAGGGTGGGCGCCGTCTCTCCGCGCTCTATCCCGACGTGCCGTTCGCCAACGGCTTCCTGCACGGTGCGGCCGGGGTCAGCTTCGTTCCGAGCCACGCCGGCGCCTGAGCTCAGGCGTCAGTCGTTGGCGCCCTGGATCGCCTCGATGACGCCGGCGGTGACATCCGCGGTCCGGGCCGTGCCGCCGAGATCGGGCGTGTGAAGACGCTTGTCGGCGGTCACCCGCTCGATCGCCTTCATCAGGCGCCTGGCGGCGGCGGGCTCGCCGAGATGCTCGAGCATCATCACCGCCGACCAGAAGGTGCCGACCGGATTGGCGATGCCCTTGCCCATGATGTCGAAGGCGGAGCCGTGGATCGGCTCGAACATCGAGGGGAAGGCGCGCTCGGGATTGAGGTTCGCAGTGGGCGCGATGCCGAGCGAGCCCGCGAGCGCCGCGGCGAGGTCGGACAGGATGTCGGCGTGCAGGTTGGTGGCCACGATCGTGTCGAGCGTCTGCGGCCGCGTCACCATCCGCATGGTCATGGCGTCGACCAGCATCTTGTCCCAGGTCACGTCGGGGAATTCGCGCGCGATCTCGACGGCGATCTCGTCCCACATCACCATGGCGTGGCGCTGCGCGTTCGACTTGGTGACGACGGTCAGGAGCTTGCGCGGCCGCGAGCGGGCGAGGCGGAACGCGAAGCGCATGATGCGCTCGACGCCGGCGCGCGTGAACATCGAGACGTCGGTTGCGGCTTCCAGCGGCGAGCCCTGGTGGACGCGGCCGCCGACGCCGGCATATTCGCCTTCCGAGTTCTCGCGCACGATCACCCAGTCGAGCTCCTTGTCGCCGACGGCGCGCAGCGGCGAGGTGATGCCGGGCAGCACCCGGGTCGGCCGCACGTTGGCGTATTGGTCGAAGGGCTGGCAGATCGCGAGCCGCAGGCCCCACAGCGTGATGTGGTCGGGGATATCGGGATGCCCGGCTGATCCGAACAGGATGGCGTCGTGCTTGCGGATCAGATCGCGGCCGTTCTCCGGCATCATCCGTCCGTGCTTCTTGTAGTATTCGCCGCCCCAGTCGAAATGCTCGAACTTGAACGTGAAGGTCCCCTCGCGCCTGGCGACCGCATCGAGCGCCTCGACGCCGGCGGCGATGACCTCGGTGCCGATGCCGTCACCCGGAATGGCTGCGATGCCGTAGGACTTCATGAAGGTCACTCCCTGGAGAAGATTGAATTTACGAACGCGCCGAGGCCGCGGCCTGCGCCGGCCGCCGCAATGAGCGCGACAGCACGAGAGTGAGCAGGGCGGAGATGACCAGCAGGCCAGCGACGAAGTGCAAGCCTCCGACGAAGCTGCCGGTCTGATCCTTGATCCATCCGATCATGGCCGGCCCGACGAAGCCGCCGAGATTGCCGATCGAGTTGATGGTGGCGATGCCGGTGGCCGCCGCGGGTCCCGACAGGAACAGGGTCGGCATGCTCCAGAGCGGCGGCTTGGCGGCGCTGATGCCGATGTTGACGAGGGTCAGCGCCGTGACGACCGCCACCGTGGTGGAGGAGAGATCGGCGAGGAACAGTCCCGTTGCCGCGACGAGGCTCGCGATCACCACGTGCCAGGTGCGCTCGTTGCGCAAGTCCGAGTGCCAGGACCAGAGATACATCGCGACGACCGCGACCGTCGGCGGGATTGCATTGACGAAGCCGACCTGCAGATTGCTCAATCCAAAACTCTTGATGATCTGCGGCGCCCAGATGCCGAGGGTGTAGAGCCCCGCGGAGGTGCCGAAATAGACCAGCGCCAGCGTCAGCACGCGCAGGTCGGCGAGGCCGCGCCAGATGCTGTGATGCGCCACCGCCGCCTTGCCGGCGCGCTCGGCGTTCATGGCCGCGACGAGCCAGGCGCGCTCGTCGTCGGCGAGCCATTTCGCCTGCTCGGGCCGGTCGGTCATGAAGAAGAAGACGATGATGCCACAGATCACGGCCGGCACGGCCTCGAGCAGGAACACCCACTGCCAGCCCTTCAGCCCGGCGATGCCGTGCAATTCCAGGAGTGCGCTGGAGAGCGGCGATCCCAGCACCACGGAGATCGGCACCGCCGCCATGAACAGCGAGGTGACGGCGGCGCGCCGGTGCGCGGGAAACCAGTAGCTCAGGTAGAGGATGATGCCGGGAAAGAAGCCGGCCTCCGCGGCGCCGAGCAGGAAGCGCAGCACGTAGAAGCTGGTGGAGTCCCACACGAAGGCCATGCCGGCCGAGACCAGACCCCAGCTGACCATGACGCGCGCGATCCAGATCCGGGCGCCGACCTTGTCCAGCACGATGTTGGAGGGGACCTCGAACAGGAAATAGCCCCAGAAGAAGATGCCGGCGCCGAAGCCGAACACCGCCGGCGAGAAGCCGAGGTCCTTGTTCATGGTGAGCGCCGCGAAGCCGATGTTCACGCGGTCGATATAGGCGATGAAATAGAGCAGCATCACGAACGGCACGATGCGAAGGGCGATCTTCCGCATCACGCGTTGTTCCAGCTCGACGCCCGTCTCACTGCCCATGGCGCAGCCTCCTCGCTCGTGTCCGGTTCGGCGCCTGTTGCTGCGTCGCTTGCCGGCGTCAGTTAGAGGATGTCGCCGCCCGCGGCTCAATCGGCATTGAATTATACAAATTATTGCAATAATATCCGCCCGCTCCGAGAGAGGCGGACATGGACCTGCACCAGCTGCGCTGCTTTCTCGCGGTTGCCGACGAGCTGCATTTCGGCCGGGCGGCGCGGCGGCTCAACATGCTGCCCTCGGCGCTCGGCCGCCACATCCGGCTGCTCGAGGAATCCCTGGGAACGCGGCTCCTGCTGCGCACCACGCGCAACGTCGCGCTGTCGCCGGAGGGTACGGCGCTGCTGCAGGATGCGCAGGCGCTCGTCGCCAGGGCGGACGAGATCGCGCGGCGGATCCGCGAGCGCGGCCGCAAGCGGGCGCGCACGCTCAGGCTCGGCGCCATCGATACCGCCGCCGCCGGTCTCGTGCCGATGCTGCTGCACGATGTCAGGCGCGCGCGTCCCGAGGCGGCCATCGAGCTCCTCGAAGACAAGACCATCCGGCTCTTGCCGCGCTTGTTGTCCGGCCGGCTCGATCTCGCCCTCGTCCGGCCGGCGGAACATCACGACCGCCGGCTCGAATTCGAGATGCTGTTCGAGGAGACTGCGGTCGTCGCGGTGCCGACCTCGCACCCGCTCGCATCGCGCAGGCGTCTTGTCATCAAGGCGCTGGTCGACCAGCCGCTGATCGTGCCCGACCGGCGCTCGCGGCCGCACAGCCACGACCTCACGATGAAACTGTTCGCGCAAGCCGGCCTTCAGCCGACGATCGCGCAGGTCGCCGAGGAGAAGCAGACCATCGTCAATCTCGTGGCCGCCCATATCGGCCTCGCCATCGTGCCGCGCTGGGCCTCGCGGCTCGCGGTCGCGGGGGTGCGTTTCATTGCGCTCGATATCCGCAACGCCCCCGAGCTGCACATCCTGCCGCTGGCCGCGGCGTGGCTGCGCGGGTCGCATGATCCGCTGCGCGAGGACGTGCTGGCGACGCTGCGGAGCAACCTCTCGCGCTACGCCGCGCAGGCCTGACGCACGGCCCTCCGACATTTCACGACGTCGATGCGCTTCTGCCATCGGTCGACACGGCCGTTTACCCGCATGCCGACGCCCGCTATGGTCGGGCATGTCCCCGGTTCGCTCCGTACTCCTGGACCTCGACGGAACGCTGATCGACTCGCAGCCCGGCATCATCGCAAGCAGTCGTGCTGCGCTGCGCGCGCTCGGACACGATCCCGGCGACGCGCTGGATATCAAGCGCGCCATCGGGCCGCCGCTGGAAGACATGCTGCGGACGCTGCTTGCGGCGCGCGGCGACGACCGCCTCGCCGAGGCCGTGGCGATCTATCGCCGGCATTACGGCGAAAGCGGCCTGCTCGGAAGCGAGCCTTATCCCGGGATCGGCGATGCCCTCCGCGACATGCGGGGAGCCGGATTGCGACTCTATCTCGCCACATCGAAACGTGAGGTCTTTGCCCGGCGCATCCTGGAGAACCTGAAGCTTGCAACCTATTTCGACGGCATCTACGGCTCGGTGCCCGGCGGGGAGCTGGATCACAAGCCCGAGCTGCTCGCCCACGTCCTGTCCGAACGGGACATCCGCGTTTCGCACAGCCTCATGGTCGGGGATCGCCGGCACGACATCGCCGGAGCTCACGCGGTCAGGATGCGCGGTCTCGGCGTGCTCTGGGGATATGGCAGCCGGGACGAGCTGGAAGCGGCCGGTGCGGACCGGTTGGTGGAGCAGACCGCGGATCTCGCTCGCGTCGTCTCGTCGATGTTGCACGGATAGGCCTTGGGCCGGCGACCATGCGGGATCTGGCCGCTGGCGTTACCGCGGGAATCAAGGCGTCCTGGCGCTCGGCGTCGGACGGGCCGCGAACTCGGTCGCGGTCTGCCGAACGATGTGGCCGTCGAGGTCCGTGCTCAGCCGGGCACGGCGGTTGCCGTAGAAAAAAGTCAGGCGGAACTCGCCCGCATGCTCGCCGACGCCGCGTTCGCAGGCGCTGGTGATCGCCCCATCGCGCATCAGCGCCGGCACGCGCGCTGCGCCAAGGTGCAGGAGGCGGCCGATCAGCGCGGCGTCCACCGTGAATGTATCGCCCTCGCGCGCGACCGCCCGTTCGGGAGAGCAGGGCAGCTCGTCCGTCCGGCTCATGGCATTTCTCCCCTTGTCGGCTCGCTTTAAAAGATGTATATATAATATATCTTTTACAGAGGAGGTCAAGTCATGACTGCGCCGGTACGATTGGAAAAGCTGATCGAGGCAGAGGCCTGGGACCTCGCGAACCCTCCACAGCTCGCCGCGCAGCGGCTGCAGCTCGCGACGCCCGAGCTGGCCTTCCATCTGGTCGCCGCCTTCCGCGCCCATCCCCACGTCTGCAACGTGCTGACCCATGTCTCGCGCGCCGATTGGAGGGCGGTGGAGCGTGCGCTGAACGTCATTCTCGATCCCGCGACGACGAGCGAAGGCCTCTCGCCGCTGGCGCGAAATCTCGTCGAGCTCATGTGCGCCGAACGCGGCGTCACGGGCCGGATCCTGAAACCCTGCTTTCACGGCGTCCTCGACCGGCTGCTCGCGCCGGATCGGAGCGAGCGGCTGATCGCCCGCGTCGAGGCGCTGTATCTCGGGCTCGAATGGCGGGCGCAGCCCCCTGCGCCTGCGCCGGCGAATGCAGGAGTTGACCGTGCCTGAAGCAGACCGTGGCGAGCGCGTGATCAGGGTCGCGGACATCGATCCGCGCTACCGACACGACATCCTGTTCAACCTGTTCGAGCATCTCGGGCCGGACGATGCGCTGCAGATCGTGGTGGACCACGATCCGAAGCGGTTGCGTCTGCAGCTCGAGGCGCTTCATGGCGAGCGATGCGGCTGGACATACCTGGAGCAGGGGCCGGATGTCTGGCGCGTCCGCCTGCGGTTGCTCGGCCGCGGCGACGCTAGCTGACGAGATCGCGGCGTCCATCACCGGGCGTGCCGCCCGGCGATCCGACGCGAAAATCAGAGACGATACAGTGACCTCCGGATGCGGTTTCAAAGTTGGAACCGATCCGCCGCCGCTGCGTTTGGTACCCGGATC
The DNA here is from genome assembly GCF_028868675.1 of Bradyrhizobium sp. Classification (GTDB taxonomy): domain Bacteria; phylum Pseudomonadota; class Alphaproteobacteria; order Rhizobiales; family Xanthobacteraceae; genus Bradyrhizobium. Next base: position 2,833 of record NZ_JAGWUA010000181.1, on the reverse strand, counting down.
TTGCGCAGCGTTGGGGATGCCGCGTGCGACTTGGATACGTCATTGCAGGGCTGGGATTGGGGCTCGCCGCCCGGCTTTTTCCCGTTTCGGCGCAAACACCTGCCCAGCCGCCGGACACGATGGCGGCACGCGTGGAGGCGTGCTCGCCTTGTCACGGCAAACAGGGCGAAGGCACCGGCGACGTCTATTTCCCGCGCCTCGCCGGCAAGCCCGCCGGCTATCTGTACAATCAGCTCCTGGCGTTCAAGAACGGCCGGCGGAAATATCCGCCGATGAACTATCTGCTCGAATATCTCGGCGATCCCTACCTGCAGGAGATGGCCGAGTATTTCGCCGAGCAGCGCCCGCCGCTGCCCGCCCCTGCCGCGAGCGACGTCAGCACGCAGGTGATGCAGAAGGGCCAGGCGCTGGTCAGCCATGGCGATCCGGCGCGGCAAATCCCGGCTTGCGGCAGCTGCCACGGCCCCGCGCTCACCGGCATGGAGCCGGGCATACCGGGGCTGCTCGGCCTGCGCCCGAACTATGTCAGCGCGCAGCTGGGCGGCTGGCGCTACGGCACGCGAACGGCGAAGGCGCCCGACTGCATGCAGCAGGTCGCGGCGCGTCTCACGGAAGCAGACGTGACCGCCGTGGCGGCCTACCTTGCGAGCCGGCCCGCGCCGATCAGCGCCGCTCCGGCGCCGAAGGGCGCTTACGTGCTGCCCTTTGCGTGCGGAAGCGAACCGGATTGAGGAGGCGGAGCTGTTCTCATTCTCACCGATCCTTGGCCTGCTCCTGCTTCCGTTCATCGCGAGCGTCTCCGCGCAGGCGCAGCAGCAGGCGGCCGTCGGCGGCAACGACATCGTCAGGCGCGGCGAGTACCTTGCGCGCGCCGGCGACTGTATCGCCTGCCATACCGCCCCGGAGGGCCGCACCTTCGCCGGCGGGCGAGCCATGCCGACCCCGTTCGGCATGCTTTACTCCTCCAACATCACCTCCGATCGCGAGACGGGCATCGGCAAGTGGACGGCCGAGGACTTCTACGTCACGATGCACAGGGGGCGTTTTCCCGACGGCGGCCTGATCTATCCGGCGATGCCGTTCGCCTCCTACACCAAGGTCACCCGCGCCGACAGCGACGCGATCTTCGCCTACCTCAAGTCCCTTCCGCCGGTGAACCAGAGGAATCGCGAGCACGAACTGCGCTTTCCCTACAACAACCGGCAATTGATCCTGGGCTGGCGCACGCTGTTCTTCAGCGAAGGCGAGTACAAGCCCGACCCGTCGAAATCGGCCGAATGGAATCGCGGGGCCTATCTGGTCGAGGGGCTCGGCCATTGCGGCATGTGTCATTCGCCGATCAACGCGCTCGGCGGCACGTCGCAGTCGGACGCCTTCAAGGGCGGACTGATACCCATGCAGAACTGGTACGCCCCATCCCTCACCTCCAATCGCGAGGCGGGCCTCGGCGACTGGAGCATCAAGGACATCACCGACCTCCTGAAGACCGGAGTCTCGGCGCGCGGCGTCGTCTACGGGCCGATGGCGGAGGTCGTGCACAACAGCCTGCAGTACCTGACCGACGACGACACCAAGGCAATGGCGGTGTACCTGAAGAGCATCGCCGAGCCGGCGGCGCGGCCGCCGGCGAGTTCGGCCTTGCCGACCACCGAAAGCAGCCTTCTGATCAGCCTCGGGAAGACCGTCTACGACGCACGCTGCGCGACCTGTCACGGCGCGCAGGGCGAAGGCAAGCCGCCGCACTGGCCGCCGCTCGCCAACAACCAGTCGATCGAGATGGAATCGGCCGTCAACGCCATCAGGATGGTGCTGAACGGAGGCTATCCGCCCGGCACGGAGGGAAATCCGCGCCCCTATGGCATGCCGCCTTTCGCGGGCCTTCTGTCGGACAACGAGGTGGCCGCCGTCGTCTCCTACATCCGCACCGCCTGGGGCAACCGCGGCGCGCCGGTCAGTGCGCGCGAGGCCAACGAGCTGCGGTCCGCCCCCCTGAACTGAGGCACAGATGATCAACTCGGACCTCCCTGAAGAGATCGAGAGCACCGCGGACGACCGGGTGAAGCGGATCGTCGCCGCGGGGCCGGGCGGGGCGCTGACGCTGGCCGGCATCGCCACCGCCCTGGTCGTCCTGATGTGGCTTGCGTTCTATCTGCTCGTCTTCCTTCCCCGCGGAGCGCTGCAATGACGGTGCAGGAGGACGATCGCGGCGCCGGGGTCGCCGAGCGGACGGAGAAACGCTGGACGGCGGTCTCCGTGGCCGTCATCATCGTACTCGCGCTGCTCGCGGCGTTTGCCGGCATCCATCGTGCGACCATGCCGCAGGCCCGTGTCGAGACCATCGATCCCACCAGGCTGCACATTTCGGGTGAATTCATCGAGTCCAACCTCGGCAGCGTCCTGGAATCGAACGGTGCAGTGACGGTCCGCGCGATCGGCCAGCAATATTCCTTCACCCCGGCCTGCATCCTGGTGCCGGCGCAAACGCCGATCACGCTGCGCGCCACCAGCGCCGACGTGGTCCACGGCATCCTGATCCAGGGCACCAATATCAACACCATGCTCGTGCCGGGCTACGTCTCCGAGCAGTTCATGCGGTTCGAGAGGACCGGCGACTACCTGATGCCGTGCCAGGAGTTCTGCAGCTTCGGCCACGAGGGAATGTGGGGCAGGGTCAGGGTGATCGACAAGGCGGCATTCGCAAGCCGCGCGAAGAACGGCGGGAGGCTGAGCTGTGTTGGAGAATAGGAAGCTCGTCCTCGCGCACTTCTGGCTCGCCTTCGCGGTGTTCGGCTTCGCACTGGTGCTGGGCGCGTGGCAGATGTTCGTGCGCAGT
>NZ_JAGWUA010000019.1 GCF_028868675.1 Bradyrhizobium sp. | reverse complement strand
TAGACGAGAATTGACCGCATCTGCAACGCCAAAAGATGGTCAGCATAGGTGACCTTCCGTCGGCTTGACCGACGTCGTGAGCTGCGACGTCAACGTCTGGGCCTCCGGCAATGCCGGGTGCGCGGCAGGCTATAGCCGAGCGACGGCGTGGTCGCCGGCAGGCCAATTGCTCGGCCGCATCCGCATTCCCGAGGTGTGCGGCAACATCTGCTTCGGCGGCCCCAAGCATGACGGCACCGTGGCGCGGATGTGCCGAAAGAAGCCGATCCGCATATGCGATAGTCCTGCCCTCGTGAGCGAGGGTGGCTCGCCGCGGTTCAGAAGCTCACCCGCCTGCCCTCCGCCGCGGCCCAGTAGCCGGCGTAGTTGACCTTGATGGTCTCGAAGGCGAGCGCGAGGTCGGACAGCGGCTGGCGGCCGGTGGCCGCGCATTCCATGAAATCCTGGATCTCCTGCAGATAGCCGCGCGTCCATTCCTCCTCGAGGCAGACATATTGCCAGCCGGTCTTTCGGTCGACCTTTTCTGTGATGTAGATGGAGGCGAGCTTCTCCTCACTGGTCTGGTAGCTGACGAGATGCGTGTTCGGCGTAATGTTGGCGAACAGCGCACCGCCCGAGGTGTAGGTCTCGATCAGATTGCGCACACCACCCATGATCATGTCGCCGGAAAACACCGTCGCCTTGGTGCCGTCGGAGAAAGTCTGGGTCAGCGTGCCCCAATCCTCGACATCGACCGGATTGGCCTTGATGAACGTGCGCTCCTCCGCCTTCAGCCCGGCAGTGACGTTGCCGACGTCGCAGGTGACGCTCGCAACGGAGATCGCCTCGCCGCGCGCACGCGCCTCGACCTGCTTGAGATAGAGAATCGCCGACAGCGGATGGCACCCCATGCGGATCAGCGCGCCGCCGCCGGTCATCGCCCACTCCGCCGCGTGTGCGGCATGCGAGCCGGAGTGGCTCTCCTCGCCTTTCATGAACAGGATCTTGTCCTTCGTCGCCCTGACGATCTCGGCGGTCTTGGTCACCGCCGGCGCGTAGACCCAATCCTCCGCATACATGAAGAGCCGGCCGCTGTCCGCGATCGCCTTGCGCGTCGCCTCCATCTCCTCGAGCACGCGCTCGTACATCAGCGCCTTCGGCACATGCTTGCCGACCGGCTGTCTGTCGCCGTCGCGTCCGAAATAGCCGGCGAACGGCTTTTCGCAGATCACGTGCTTGCCGCCTCTCATCGCCGCGACGATCATCGCGGCATGCAGATTCGGCGGCGTGCAGATGTCGATCACGTCGAGCGCGCGGTCGGCGACGAGATCGGCAAAGCTGCGGTAGCTGCGCGGGATGCGGTGGCGACCGGCGAAGTCGACGACATGGTCGCCGCGTGCGGCCACCGCGACGACCTCGACGTCCACGCCATAGACGCGCCGGTAGGCATGCATGTGCAACTCCGCGACGAAGCCGCAGCCCACCAACCCGACCCTGATCTTCGTCATCGAACGCACCTCCGCCCGGGCCGCGTCAGGAGGGCAGGATAGCGGCCAGGCGCGCAAGAGACTGACCGGCCGCAAGCGACCGGTCGTCGTCCCTCAAACCAATGCCGTGACCCGTGCGATCACCAATAGCGCCGGTAGTAGTGGTGGCGGTAATAGGGCCGGTACGGCCGATAGTAGCCGTAGCGATAGCCGTAATACGGCCGATAGACGCGGCGATAATACGGGTACGGCTGGGCATAATACGGCCCGTAGCCGTAATAGGCCGGCGCGTAGCCATAGCCGTAACCGTAGCCAGGATAACCATAATAGGGGCCGCCGCCATAGTAGCCGTAGGGGCCGCCCGCGATGGCACCGCCGATGATCGCACCAGCCGCGAGCGCGCCGATGCCCCAGCCCCAGCCGCCGCCGCGCCAGTGCACCTGAGTGGTGTCGTCAGAAACGATCGCCTTCATGGCGCCGACATTGGTCGGCATCGGCGCCGCGGCGACCTGCTGGACCTCGCCGGCGATCAAAGCGCCTGCCAGCGTGCAGGCAATTGCGGTTTTCCAGGTACTCATCGCCATACTCCTTGGTTGACCTGCTTCATTGAAAAATGATCGCATGCCGCGATCAAGCTTCTTTGCGCTGAATCAAGGCTTTGTGTTGCGTGCGCCGCACAAGAAGGAACCCGCAAGACCAGGACAGGATCAGGATCTGGTTCGACCCACCCTCATGTCCCACCCTCCTCCGCCACATCCGCCGAGCCGGATCCGCGTCATCGGCATCGCCTCGCTGCTCTGGGCGGCCTCGATCTTCCTCAGCCGGCTGATGGGGCTCGTCCGCGAGCAGATCATCGGCCGGACGCTGGGGGCGAGCCGGCAGGCCGACCTCTATTTCGCGAGCTTCACGCTGCCGGACTTCCTCAACTATCTGCTTGCGGCCGGCGCACTGTCGATCGTGTTCATCCCGATCTTCCTGCAGCATATCGAGCGCGACGACGAGGAGCGCGCCTGGCGCGCGTTCAGCGCGATCGCCAACTTCATCGCGGTCGCCGGCACGATCGGGATCGCCGCGCTGATGATCTTTGCGCGGCCGCTGGCCGCGCTGATCGCACCCGGATTTACCGAGGCCGCCGAGATCGACACGCTGGTGCGGCTGACGCGCATCGTTCTGCCGGCGCAGTTCTTCCACGTAGTCGGCGGCCTCTTGTCGGCCGCGCTGCAGGCGCGCAACCAGCACGCCCTGCCGGCGATGGCGCCGCTGGTCTATTCGGCCTGCATCATCGTCGGCGGCCTGATCGGCAGCAGCTTTCCCGGGCTCGGCGGCGAAGGCTTCGCCTGGGGCGTGCTCGCCGGCTCGATCGCGGGACCGTTCGGCCTGCCGCTCTACGGCTGCCTCAGGCGCGGCATGCGCTGGCACAAGGTGCTGCCGCTGCGCGATCCGGATCTCGTGCGATACCTGGCGCTGTCGCTGCCGATCATGATCGGCTTCTCGATCGTGGTGGTCGACGAGTGGATCGTGAAGAACCAGGCCTCCTATCTCGCAGCCGGCGCGCTGTCCTACCTGCAATACGGCCGCACGCTGATGAAGGTGCCGATCGGCATTTTCGGCATGGCGGCCGGAGTTGCCTCCTATCCGACCATCAGCGCGCTGGTCGCGGCCGGCAAGGTCGCCGAGGCCTACGCCCTGCTCTGCCGCGCGGTGCGGCTGATGCTGGCGCTGACTTTTGCGGCGCAGGTCTGCCTGACGGTCGCGGGCTACGAGGCCGTCTATCTGATCTGGGGCTTTTTCGCCCGGCGCTTTTCGACCGTCGACGTGCAGCATACCGCAGATGTGCTGGGCTTCCTCTGCCTCGGCCTCGCCGGCTGGGCGGCGCAGACCGTCATCAGCCGCGGCTTCTACGCGCTCGGCAACACCTGGCTGCCGACCGTGGTCGGCACCGCGGTCGCGGCCGCGATGACCCCGCTCTACGTGATCCTGCGGCAGCAGAACGGCGCGGCCGGACTCGCGGTCGCGAGCGCGGTTGCGATCACCGTCTACGTGCTGCTCCTGGGCCTGTTGCAGCGCCGTCGCTTCGATCGCGAGGTCGCGGCGCGCGGCGAGAGCCTGGAGGGCGTGGCGATGCTCGGCGCGGCGCTCCGCATGGCGCTCGCCGCGGCGCTGGCGATCGGCTTCGGCCTCGCGGTGCGCGGGGCGCTCCTGCACGTCCTGCCGGGCACCGGCTTTGCAGCGGTCGTGCTGCGCGCCGCGTTGCTGTGTGCCTTCAGCCTCGCCGCCTATGCGGGACTGGCGCATCTGTTCGGCGTGCGCGACATCGTCGAACTGCGTGACGTGATCGTGCACAGGCTGTGGCGGCACGCCGAGCCCGTGGCAGCGGAGCCGCATTAAAGAACGTTCCCGCGCGCCGTGGCTATTTGGCCATCAGATGCGATACCGACACGACGAGGTCGCCGCCGTCGCGCTTCTCGCGCGAGAACCAGCTATGGCGCACATCGATGTTCTTCAGGGTGCCCGATCCGAGCAGGCAGCCCGCTCCCGTGGGGACGACGACGAGGTCGCCACCAAAGGTCAGCACGTCGACCCGATAGGCCCGCGCCGTCGCGTCGACAGGCTCCCAGCGTCCCTGCAGCCGCTGTCCGTGCCGGTCGCTGTTCAGCGTGGCGGCGCCGTCCTCCCGCAGCGACAGCGTCCAAGCGCCGTCGAACGAAACGGTCTCGGCGCAGGGCGACAGCATCAGCCAGGATTCGCGGAGATCTTGTCGCGGCATTGCGGGATTGAAAATCCCAGCCAAGGAAGCCAGTCCGGCCGAAATCAATCGAGCAAGCCCGAACAATTCATGAGCGCAGGCCATGGCAGCTCCAACAAATAAAAAATTGGCATTGAAATATCGTTCAACCTACCACGTTTTCCAGATGATCGGAAAGGCCTGCCGGAAGCACGTCGGGTCGGGCCTGGTCCGCCGGGCCGGGGCCGAGAAGGCACGAAGCGCCATGACCGTCGCAACCAACAACCTACTTTCCGACTTGATATCCGTGCCGCTACTATCCCTCGCTCCAGGCTCCCTGGCGGCGGGAAGACCAGGGATTTCAGGCGTGCGGGAGGATGACATGAGGACCGTCGGAAATGAGCCGCTCGCCCGCCAGGCGCTCGCCTTCGTTCTCGCCGGCGGCCGGGGCAGCCGGTTGCTCGAGCTGACCGACCGCCGCGCCAAGCCCGCCGTCTATTTCGGCGGCAAGTCGCGCATCATCGATTTCGCGCTGTCGAACGCGGTCAACTCCGGCATCCGCCGCATCGCGGTCGCGACCCAGTACAAGGCGCACAGCCTGATCCGGCATCTGCAGATGGGCTGGAACTTCTTCCGCCCCGAGCGCAACGAGAGTTTCGACATCCTCCCCGCGAGCCAGCGCGTCTCCGAGGCGAACTGGTATCTCGGCACGGCGGACGCGGTCTATCAGAACATCGACATCATCGAAGCCCATGGCGCCCGCTTCATCGTGCTGCTCGCCGGCGACCACATCTACAAGATGGATTACGAGCTGATGCTGAAGCAGCATGTCGAAAGCCGCGCCGACGTCACCGTCGGCTGCCTCGAAATGCCGCGCGCGGAATCTTCCGGCTTCGGCATCATGCACGTCGACGAAAACGACGTCATCCAGTCCTTTCTCGAAAAGCCGGCCGACCCACCGCCGATGCCCGGCAAACCCGACAAGTCGCTCGCCAGCATGGGCATCTACGTGTTCGACGCCAAATTCCTGTTCGAGGAGTTGAAGCGCGACGCCGCCGACCCGCACTCGAACCATGATTTCGGCAGGGACGTCATCCCCCATATCGTGAAGAACGGCCGTGCGGTCGCGCACCAGTTCAGCCAGTCCTGCGTCAGGTCGGGCAGCGAGGCCAGCGCCTATTGGCGCGACGTCGGCACGGTCGACGCCTACTGGGCCGCCAACATCGATCTCACCGACGTCGTGCCGGAGCTCGACCTGTTCGACCGCGCCTGGCCGATCTGGAGCTACGCCGAGATCACTCCGCCGGCCAAGTTCGTCCACGACGAGGAGGCGAGGCGCGGCCAGGCCGTGACCTCGCTGGTCTCCGGCGGCTGCATCATCTCAGGTGCGTCGCTCCGCCGCTCGCTGCTGTTCACCGGCGTCCGCATCAACTCCTACGCCAACGTCGAGAACGCGGTGATCCTGCCCTACGTCAGCGTCGGCCGGACCGCGCGACTGAAGAACGTCGTGATCGACCGCGGCGTGCAGATTCCGGAAGGGCTCGTGGTCGGCGAGGATCCGGAGCTCGACGTGAAGCGCTTCCGGACCTCGCCGCAAGGCATCTCGCTCATCACCCAGCCGATGATCGACAGGCTGAATGCATGAGCGACATCCGCGTCCTTTCGGTCGCCTCGGAGGTCTATCCCATCGTCAAGACCGGCGGGCTTGCCGACGTCGCCGGCGCACTGCCGGCGGCGCTGACGGCGCACGGCATCGCGACGCGGACGCTGCTGCCGGGCTATCCCGAGGTCCTGAAGGCGCTGCCCGCGGCGAGCGAGCTGTTGCACTGGGGTGATTTTTTCGGCGGGCCGGTGCGCCTGCTCGCAGCATCGCCCGACGGTCTCGATCTCTTCGCGATCGACGCGCCGCATCTGTTTGCGCGGCCCGGCAATCCCTATCTCGGGCCCGACGGCAGGGACTGGCCGGACAACGGGGTGCGCTTTGCCGCGCTGTCGCGGATGGCGGCCGAGATCGGCTTCGGCATCGTTCCCTCCTTCGTGCCCGATATCGTGCATGCACATGACTGGCAGGCAGGACTCGCGCCCGCCTTCCTCCACTACGACCATCGCCGCCGGCCCGGTACGGTGATGACGATCCACAACATGGCCTATCAAGGCAAATTCCCTTACGAGATGCTCGCCAGCATCGGCCTGCCGCCGGAATCGTTCAACATCCACGGCGTCGAATATTGGGGCGCGGTCAGCTACCTGAAGGCCGGCCTGCAATTTTCCGATCGCATCACGGCGGTATCGCCGACCTATGCGCGGGAGATCCAGAGCGACGAAGGCGGCATGGGCCTCGGCGGGCTGCTGCGCGAGCGATCGAACGTGCTGAGCGGCATCCTCAACGGCATCGACATCTCCGTGTGGAATCCGGAATCCGATTCCCGCATCGCCTATCGCTACAGCGAGCAGGACCTGCCGTTCCGCGCGGCCAACAAGGCGGCGCTGCAGCGGCAGCTCGGCCTCGACCCCGCGCCGGACGCGCTGCTGCTCGGCGTCATCAGCCGACTGTCATGGCAGAAGGGGCTCGACATCCTGCTCCATGCGGTCCCGGCCATCCTCGGCGAAGACATGCAGCTTGCGCTGCTCGGCAGCGGCGACGCCGAGCTGCAGGACCGCTATCAGGCCGCGGCCCGCGCGCATGCGGGGCGGATCGCCGTCGTGATCGGCTATGACGAGGACCTCGCGCATCTGATCCAGGCGGGCGCGGATGCGCTGGTGGTGCCGTCGCGGTTCGAACCCTGCGGCCTGACCCAGCTCTGCGCGCTGCGCTACGGCGCGGTCCCGATCGTCTCGCGCGTCGGCGGCCTCGACGATACGGTGGTCGATGCCGGGGAAGGTAGCGCCGCGACCGGCTTCAAGTTCGGACCGGTCACGCCGGACCATCTTGCGACCGCGTTGCGCAGGGCGAGCCTTGCCTTTCATGACAAGCCGGTGTGGCGAAAACTGCAGCAGAACGGCATGACCACGGATGTCTCCTGGCGCAACCGCGCCGGCCAGTATGCCGCGCTCTACCGCGATATCGTCGCTTCGCGCCGGGCGTGAGGAAGCCAAGCTAGGCGCCGAACTGATAGGACGCCATCGCGACGCTCGCGACCTCGTCGACGAACAGGCGATGCCCGGTGTCGCCGTCTGCGGCGCCGGCGGCCACCATCAGCGGCAGCAGGTGATCCTCGCGCGGATGCGCAAGCCGCGCGCTCGGCGCATTCTGCCAGCAGACCAGCATCGCGTTGCGCCGCTTCGGATCGCTCTGGCTCACCGCGTCGTTGAGATAGGCCTCGAATTCGTAGGAGACAGGCGTCGACTCCGGATGGCCGAAGCCGCGCATGTTGTGGTAGGTCAGACCGCTGCCGACGATCAAAATGCCGGCGTCCCTGAGCGAGGCGAGCGCCTGTCCCACCTTGATGTGCTCGGCCGGATCGTAGGTCGACTTCAGCGACAGCAGCACGATCGGCATGTCGGCATTCGGGTACATTAGCCCCAATGGCACGAAGGTGCCGTGATCAAAGCCCTGATTGGCGTCCTCCCTGCAGGTGACGCCGGCGAGAGCCAACAGGGCGCTCACCTCGGCGGCGAGGCCGGGCTCGCCGGGCGCGGGATATTTGAGATGATAGGTGTGCCCGGGGAAGCCGTAATAGTCGTAGACCATCGGCGGATGCGCCGCGGTCGACACCGTGAACTCGTCCGCCTCCCAGTGACCGGTGATCACCAGCACCGCCCTGGGCCTTGCCGGCAACAACTCGGGGATATGAGCGAACTGCTGCGCGGTCTTGGCATATTGCACGCGCCGGTCCTCCATGAAGGGCCAGGGCCCGCCGCCATGCGACAGGAAGAAGGTTGGAAATCTCGTCATCGGCGCGGCCTCGTCCGTTTCGCAACATGCCATTTGCGGGCATCGCTTCCCGGCGGACGGCGAGCATACGGTCCCCCGCATGGTTAGCAAGTCGTTAACGATTTGCCTCCCAAGATCGCGCCCGCCGCCGAAGCATTCGGCCGGTCAGGTAAGCAGGAAGTGAGATGGCCAAGTTTGCGCTGGGGGACGTCGTCAACAGTGACAAGGGACGCCGCGGCATCGTCCGCGCGGTCTTCAAGTCGAAGGAAGGGCAGCAGTGCTACGCCGTCGAGAAGGACGGCGCGATGGATTTTCTGGAGGAAGACCGGCTGACACCGGCGCCGCGCGTCGAGCTCGCGGCCTAGAGTCACTCTCACCCTTTCGGGCTGCGGCGCGCGAGGCGATCGAGCCGCGCCGACCAGGGGTCGGCGCCGCTCGTGATCCGCTCGTTCGAGATCAGGAGCAGGCGTTCGCGATCCGCGCTCGCGTCCCAACGCGGCAGGCCCTGCCCGTTCGGATCGCCGGTCTTGGCGAAATTGGTCCAGTAGCTGCGCAGCGCGCTGGCGACCTCGCGATCCCCGCGCGACAGCACGCCGGCGCCGGGCACGCCTTCGACACCGAAGACGAACTGCAACTCGCGGCCATGGCTGTCGTCGGCGTTTTGCGCCTCGGGCGAGCAGGCGAAGCGGTAACGGAAGGTCGACGCGCCCGTCGCCGCATGGCTGCGCGCCAGCAACCTGACGGGCTCGGTGAAGACCCGGTCGGTGTAGAGCTGCGCCGCCAGATTCACCGGCGCGGCGCCGACGTCGGGATAGAGTTTGCGCAACTCCTCCGCGGAGGCGCCGGCGAGATCGAGCTCCGTCTTGAGGTCGGACGCGCGGCCAAGACTCGTCTCGTCGTCGTTCGAGCCGATGATCAGGGGAATGCGGCTCTCTCGGCCCGCCGCAAAACCGTCGGCGACATCCTCCGTCACGAGTGCTCCGTCCACCATGGGTCCGAAGCGGCGCGAGGATCGCATGAGCAGCAGCTCTTCGGCCGCGAGCAGCAGCCTTGCATCCGCCGCGCGCGGATCAAATCCCTTGCCGACGCGCCCGACGATTTCGAGGAACTCTCTCGCCGTGGCGTCTGCCGCCGCCGTGGAAGGCAGACGCTCGCGACCGGGAATGGATTGGAGGATCGCCTTGTGAAATAGCGCGCGCGACTGCTCGGCGAGCATCAGCAACGCGATCATGGTCGCGCCCGATCCCTCGCCGAACAGCGTGACGTTGCCGGCATCGCCGCCGAACGCCGCAACGTTGTCGTGTATCCAGCGCAGCGCCGCGATCAGGTCCATCAGGCCGAAATTGCCACCACGCTCCGATGCGTCGCCGGTCAGGGCAGGATGCGCGAAGAAGCCGAACGCGCCGAGACGATAGTTCGGCACCACCACGATGAGGCCGGCCTGCGCCAGCTTGCTGCCGTCGAACAGGGGGTCGCTCGCGGCGCCGGCGACGAAGGAGCCGCCATGCACGAACACCATGACCGGCAACGGGCCGTCGACGCCGAACGGCCTGAACACGTTGAGCGTCAGACAATTCTCGCTCGTCTCGCGCACCGCCGGCTGCGGACAGGCCGCACCGTCGTCGTAGGCAGTGCGCATCTCCGAGCTTTCGGGCAAGGGCTGCGGCGCGCGCCAGCGCAGCCGGCCGAGCGGCGCGGCCGCATAAGCGAGTCCCTTGTAGGAGGCCACGTCGCCCTGCACCGCGCCGAGCATCTGTCCTTCGTGCGTCACCGCGAACGGGTACTGACCGACCCGGGCTCCGGCCGGACCGCCCTGAGCCAGAGTGACCGAAGCCGCAACGAGCGCCATCAAGTAACGCATCGGCAATGTCTCAACGGGCGGAATGTTTCGGGCGACAGCCTATGTCGGCGTGCCGCAGCGATGCAAGTTACGGCCACCGTCTCTGGCCTAGCAGCTCTTGCCGGTCAGTTCGGCGAGCGCGCGCCGCGCGACGATGCCGAGTTCACCCAGCGTCGTGTGTCCGGCCTCGACGGCCTTGATCAATCGCTCCGCGATGAATCTGCGGCTGTCGTGGTCGCCGCCATGCGGCAGTTGCCGGCAGGTCTCCTCCAGCACCACGTCCATGTTCGCCTTGGTCCGCTCGCTCATGTCGCTCATGGCGTCCTGCGGGACTGCGTTGCCCAGGGGGCGTCAGGGATCGTCAGCATACACAATTCGGCCACACTTGATGACTCCCAAACACGCCAACCGCCTCTGTTGTGCGTTGCGGCGCTGGCGTCCTCGCGCAGCATGCAGCGCGTCTACCGCAGATAGAATTTGTTCTGATGACAAGCCCGGCATGCGGGTCTAGCCTGCGCGCAAAACAAGTATATGGGAGGAATGGCATGCCAGACGCAGCAGTCGCAACGTGCACCGCGGACGCGGGCGACAAGACGCAGCAGGTCGACGTCGCGATCGTCGGCGCCGGGTTCGCCGGGCTCTATCTTCTGCATCGCCTGCGCAAGGCCGGCTTCACCACGGTCGCGCTCGAAGAGGCCGACGACGTCGGCGGCACCTGGTACTGGAACCGCTATCCCGGCGCGCGCTGCGACATCCAGACCATCGACTACAGCTACACCTTCGATCCGGAGCTCGAGACCGCCTGGACGTGGTCGGAGAAATACGCGACCCAGCCGGAGATCCTGCGCTATCTCGGCTTCGTCGCCGACCGCTACGATCTCAGGCGCGACATCCGCTTCGGCACCCGCGTCAGGGAAGCCAAGTGGAACGAGGCGAGCGCGCGCTGGCTGCTCACCACCAGCAACGGCGCGCCCGTCTCCTGCCGCTATTACATCATGGCGACCGGCTGCCTCTCCGCGCCAAAACCGCCGGAGATCGACGGCGTCAAGGACTTCAAGGGCGAGGTCTATTTCACCGGCCGCTGGCCGCACGACGAGGTCAAGCTAGCGGGCAAGCGCGTCGCCGTGATCGGCACGGGCTCATCCGGCATCCAGTCGATCCCGCTGATCGCCGAGCAGGCCGCGCATCTCACCGTGTTCCAGCGCACGCCGAATTTCGCGCTGCCCGCGCACAACGGTCCGGTGCCCGCCGACCGCGCCGGCCTGCTGAAGGCCGACCGCGCGGCCTACCGCGAGCAGGCGCGGCAGTCGCTCGCCGGGGTGCCCTACCCGCAGCAGATGGCCGTGAGCTGGCAACTGAGCGAAGCCGAGCGCCGCGCGCGCTTCGAGGAGGCCTGGGCTAGGGGCGATCTCGTCTACATCCTCACGCAACTCTGGGCCGACCAGGCCGTCGACGTCGACGGCAACAATCTGCTCGCCGACTTCATCCGCGAGAAGATCCGCGCGATCGTGAAGGATCCGGCCACGGCTGAGGCGCTCACCCCGCACGATCATCCGTTCGGCGCCAAGCGTCCCTGCCTCGATACCAACTATTACGCGACCTACAACCGGCCGAACGTCACGCTGGTCAATCTGCGGCAGGAGCCGATCAAGGCGATCACGGCCACCGGCATCGCCACGGACAAGCGTTCCTTCAACCTCGACGTGATCGTGTTCGCGACCGGCTTCGATGCCATGACCGGCGCCATCAAGTCGGTCCATCCGATCACGGGACGCGGCGGCAAGTCGCTGTCCGACGTCTGGGCCGGCGGACCGCAGACCTATCTCGGGCTGACGGTGGCGGGCTTCCCGAACTTCTTCATGATCACCGGACCCGGCAGCCCGTCGGTGCTGTCGAACATGGCGGTGTCGATCGAGCAGCATGTCGACTGGGTCGTCAATCGTCTCGCCGCGATGCGCGACATGGGCTTCACCACGATCGAGGCGACCGAAACGGCGCAGGCCGGCTGGGCGCAGCACATGGCCGACTGCTCCATGCTGACGCTGCATCGGCTCGCCAACACCTGGTACACGGGCGCCAACGTCCCCGGCAAGGCGCAGGGCGTGATGCCCTATACCGGCGGCGTCGGTCCCTATCGCAGCATCTGCGACGAAGTCGTCGGCCGCGGCATGCTCGGCTTCAGGCTGACCGGCCCGAACGGTGCCGCGCAATGCAATGACGGCGCGGCGGTCCGCCTGCAGCCGGACGTGCGGCTGGTGCTCGGCTTGCTCGCGTCGTTGAACCTGCCGCCGATCGAATCGATGGGAGCGCTCGGCGCGCGCGCCTTCGTCACCGAGTTCAACAAGAGCCGCCCCGCAGGCCGGCCGGTCGGCGAGGTCGTCGACGGCACGCTGCCGGGACCCGACGGTCCGCTGCCCTACCGGCTCTATCGTCCGGCGACGCCGGGGCCGCATCCGGTCGTGGTCTATTTCCACGGCGGCGGCTGGGTGCTCGGCGACGAGCAGTCCGACGATCCGTTCTGCCGCGACATGTGCCGACGCACCGGCATGATGTTCGTCAGCGTCGGCTATCGCCACGCGCCCGAGCATCCGTTCCCGGCCGCGGCCGAGGACGGCTATACGGCGACGCGCTGGATCGCCGAGCATGCCGCCGCGCTCGGCGGCAAGCCGGGAGCGGTGCTGGTCGCGGGCTGGAGCGCCGGCGGCAACATCGCCGCCGTCACCTGCCAGCTCGCGCGCGACCGCGACGGACCTGCGATCGCGGGCCAGCTCCTGGTGTGCCCGGTCACCGACTGCAGCACCGACCGGCCGTCCTACAGCGAGAACGCGGAGGGCTACTTCCTGACGCGCTCGCTGATGGACTGGTTCTGGGACAATTACTGTCCGCCCGGCGAGCGCGCCGACCCGCGGGTCTCGCCGCTGCGCGGCGAACTCAAGGGCCTGCCGCCGGCCTTCGTGGTGACCTGCGAGTTCGATCCGCTGCGCGACGAGGGTGTGGCCTATGCCGAGGCGCTCGCCTCCGCCGGCGTTGCCGTCGAGCAGCTCAAGGCGCGCGGCCACTTCCACTCGTCCTTCACCATGGTCGACGTGGTGATCACCGGCGTGCCCGGTCGCGTGCAGATGGCGAACGCCCTGCGGCGCTTCGCAGGGCTGCCGCCGGAGGCGCGGCAGGGCGATGAGGCGAACCGCAGCCAGACAACCCCGCCGAAGATCGCAGCGGCTGCGGGATAGCAGGCGTCTCTTGCGGATCTCCGATGCGGGCCTGGATCGATTCCGGGCCCGCACGGCTTTCCGGGTCGCGCGTGTTGGCTCGGAACAAGTTTCCCGCGACCGAGTTATCGGCTCGTGGCATTGAGACGCAGCGATAGGCCCTGGCACGCGAAGGCGCGCGCCAGGGCTCTTTTTGCCTAAAGGCGTTGGTGGCGGACGCCACGCGGGCTCGGAACCATCTGGTGCCTTTTCCCGTTGGTGAAGATCGCAAGCGCAAGCGCGAGGTCTCGAGATGGGTGAAGCGGGCCTGCAACGGATGGTGCCCTACGGCGCGGACCAGACGCTGTTCGTGATCGTCGATCGCATCGGGGTGGACAAGGAGATCCGCGTCGAGCGCCCCGATCTCGAAACCGCGCTCGGCGATCTCGTCGCCGGCTGCTTCAGCGATCCCGTGCGCGTGATCGCCTTCAACACGCTGGAGCATTGGGTCAAGGACGTCTCGACCGAGGTCGCCGCCGAGATCCAGTCGCGCTGCGACATCGATGGCGAAGCGCTACCCGATCACATCAGGGAATTCGTGGAAAGCTGGACCTGCCCGGCACGGCGCACCGAGCCCGAGCTGCGGGGCATTCGAGCCCCGCGGGCGCACCTCCTGCGGTGAGGTGGATCATGCCGAAACGAAGAACGCCGCCGTCGCGGCGCCTTTCAGCTCCAGCACGGCCTGCCGCTAGCGCATGGTGTGGAGGGACGGCTGGGTTCGCCGGCTCTTTCCGGCGATCGCGTCGATCTCGCGGCGGCGATCGCCGGCGAAGGCGAGGAGCTTTTCGATCGTCGACGTGTCCGTGATCCGTTTCGCCAGGCGCTCCGCGCGGGCCGCCTGATCTTCGAGATACTGGATCGTGCTCACGCCGGCCGCCTCCCCGAATCGCGATTTGAAGCGATTGTCCGGCACCCATGGTGCGGCATGGGAAGCTAACAGCCGGTTAAGTCCCCGCTTGCGATGCGCTGCAATGCAGAGAGGTCGGCGGGCGCGGATCTATCGCACGACGTCCAGCCTGACATTGGCGACGCCCGACCCGACCATGCCGAGCTTCTCGGCGGCGGAGTAGGAGACGTCGACGATGCGGCCGGGGACGTAGGGACCGCGGTCGTTGACGCGAACGGTCACGGAGCGGCCGGTGGACACGTTGGTCACGCGCAGCCGTGTGCCGAACGGCAGGGTGGGATGGGCCGCGGTGAGCTCGTTCCTGTCGAACCTTTCGCCGCTCGCGGTCTCTTCGCCCTCGGAGTAGAAGCTCGCCACACCCTGGGCAGCCGCCGGCGCCGGGCTCGCCGTGAGGCCCGTCGACTCGGGCCGGCTGGCCGGCCTGGCGAACAGGCTCGCCATCGCGCGCCGCTCGTGATGGCGCTCGACCGCAGCCTGGCGGCTCGACGCGGCCAGCTCGGACTTCTGCCTGCCGACCGGCGATTGCGCGCAGGCCGCAAGCGACGCAGCGCCGATGGCGGCGAGCGCCAGTCGGGCGAGCCTCGCGCACGGCGCTGACGGTGTGACAGTGGACATGGCATGCGCCTCCGACCCCTGCGAGTTCGGCGGGCAATGAGGGCAGAAGCTTGTCGGAAACAGAGCCGGTCTGCGGCTACGGTCGTTTCAGCCGCGCTGTGGCCGCTCCACCACAGTCGCTGTCCTGAATCGGGACAACGCCCGCCCCGGCAGCGCCGTCAGTCAGTAGTGCGGCTCGTACATCCGGGACTGGACGTGCCCCATCATGTCATTGGGCGCAGGACCGTCGGCAAGACCGCGCTGCCAGGCGACCTGCGCCACGGCCGCGGCGATGCGGGCGGAGACCTCGCGGATGCGGGGCAGCGCGGGATAGAGGCTGCCCTGATCGAGATCGTCCCGGCCGACGCAATCGGCGAGCGCATGCGCCGCCGCCATGAACATCTCGTCGGTGACGAGCTTCGATCCGCTGGCGATGACGCCGAGGCCGACGCCGGGGAAGATGTAGGAATTGTTGCCCTGGCGCGGCACGAAGGTGCGGCCGTTCAGCGTCACCGGATCATAGGGGCTACCGCAGGCGAACAGCGCGCGGCCGCCGGTGTAGCGATAGGCATCCTCGGCCGAGCATTCCGCCTTCGAGGTCGGATTGGAGAGCGCGAACACGATCGGCTGCCGGTTGAGCTCGGCCATCGTCTTGAGCACGTCGGGCGTGAAGGCACCGCCGACGGCGGCGACGCCGATGATGGCGGTCGGCTTCAGGGTACGGATCGCAGTAAGGAAGTCACCGATCGGCGCCTGGTCGTGGGCGTAGCGGAGCTTGTGGCCGGACAGGCCGTCGCGGCCCTTGACGACGAGGCCGCGGGAATCCACCAGCCAGTTGCGCCCGAGCGCCTCGGCCTCCGAGGCGCCTTCCGCCATCATGGCCGAGACCACGAGATCGGCGATGCCGGTCGCGGCCTCGCCCGCGCCGAGGAACAACAGCCGCTGGTCCCTGAGCTTGCCGCCGCTGACGCGCAGTGCCGAGAACAGGCCGGCCAGCGCCACGGCCGCCGTGCCCTGGATGTCGTCGTTGAAGACGCAGGCCTCGTCCCGGTACTTGTGCAGCAGGCGGAAGGCAGAGTGGTTGGCAAAGTCCTCGAACTGAATCAGCACGCCCGGGAAGGTCTTGCGCGCCGCCGTCATGAACTCGTCGACGAAGGCGTCATAGGCCTCGCCTGCCAACCGCCGCTGACGCAGACCGAGATAATAGGGATCGCGCAGCAGCTCCTCGTTGTTGGTGCCGACGTCGAGCACGATCGGCAGGCACTCTTCCGGATGAACGCCCGCGCAGGCGGAATAGAGCGACAGCTTGCCGACCGGGATGCCCATGCCGTTGGCGCCGAGATCGCCGAGACCGAGGATGCGCTCGCCGTCGGTCACGACGATCAGCTTCGGCTCATAGGGCCAGTTCTTCAGCAGCTCGGCGATCTGGCCGCGATCGCGCGAGGAAATGAACATGCCGCGCGGCCGCTGGAAGATCAGCCCGTACTTCTGGCAGGCGAGGCCGACGGTCGGCGTGTAGATCAGCGGCTGGATCTCGTCGATGTTGTCGCAGACGACGCGGAAGAACAGCGCCTCGTTTCGGTCGTGCAGCGCGTTGAGCGCGACGTATTTCTCCAGATCGCTCGGCAGGTTGCGCAGGTTGATCAGCACACGCTCCGCCTGGTCCTGCATGGTGAGCACGCAAGGCGGCAACAGGCCGCGCAACCCGAGCGCGGCACGCTCCGATTCGGTAAAGGCGGTCCCCTTGTTGAGCAAGGGGTCACGCAACAATGACATGCCGCGCGGCGGATTGGAGAGCGTTGTCTGGGCGCCGACCCGATCAGGTCTGTTCACGAATTCCCCCGAAAGATTTCTTATTCGACAAACATTGTCGGTCAGGCGTTGATGGAGATCAAGAACGTTGGATTTCGCAGCGCAGCGATGCCTTCCTGCCGTGCAGGATGATGCAGACCGCCACCGGATTTCGCGACCCGGAAGACGGATGCGGGCACGCTACTCCGGCTTGATGTCGGCTGCCTTGACGATCGGCCACCACTTCTCGGTTTCCGCCTTCTGGAACGCCCCGAGCGCGGCGGACGATTGCCGATCCAGCGGCGGAATCTCCTGGCCGAGTTCCGCAAAGCGCGCGCGAACAGCGGGATCGGCGAGCGCGGCCACGATCGCCGCGTTGAGCTTGTCGACGATGTCCTTCGGCGTGTTCTTCGGCGCCCAGATGCCGTGCCAATAGGCGATGTAGAGCCCAGGGACGCCGGCCTCGTCGACGGTCGGAATGTCGGGCGCCGACGCAAGCCGCGTCGGCGAGGTCACCGCAAAGGCCTTGATGGCGCCGTTCCTGATCTGCGGCAGCGAATTGGTCGCCTGGTCGAAGATCATGTCGATCTGGCCCGCAACGAGATCGATCATGGCCGGGCCCGCACCGCGATAGGGTACGAACTGGAATTCAGTGCCGGTCTTGCTCTTGAAGAAGACGCCGGCGACATGCGCGCCGGAGCCGGGGCCCGCCGTTCCGGCGGTGGCCCCGTTCGGATTGTCCTTCAACCATGCGATCAGCTCCTTCAGCGTGTCGGCCTTGAGCGCCTTCCTGCCGACGATGAGCTGCGGCCCGCTCGCGATCAGCGCGACCGGCTCGAAATCCGCCATCACGTCGTAGGATAGTTTGTAGATCGCACCGTTCAGCACATGCGTGCCCCAATGGCCAATGGTGATCGTGGTGCCGTCCGGCGTCGCGCGGGCGACGCGAGCGCCTGCGATGCTGCCGGAGGCGCCGGCGACGTTCTCGATCACGACCGTTCCGTGGATCTCGGCCGCCGCCCGTTCGGCCAGGATTCGCGCCAGCGTGTCGGTCGGCCCGCCGGCCGCAAAAGGCACCACCAAAGTGACCGGACGCGACGGGAAGGATTGGGCGACGGCGGGCGGCGCGACCGCGGCGAGCCCCATCCAGACGCCAAGAGCAGTCACGGCGCCGCAAAGCGCGGCCTTGGCCGAACACGTCATCCCCTCCCCCATCCTTCCGGCGCCGCCAGCGCAAGCCGGCACACCTGTTACCTCAGGCAAATGAATGCCGATGCCGGAGCCGAGGCAAGAGCGAAGTTTGAGGAAGCGCGCCAACGCGCGCCTCCCGTCATTCCGGGGTCGCACAACCACGTGCCCCGAAACGACGGCGAGGAGGAGGGAGAACGACACGCGAAAACCATCTTTCCGACGACGGCATCGCCGGAAGAAAACGCGGAATTATTGGAATACAGCGCCGGGCCGGTAAGGGGCCTTGCCTCACTGATGCAGCCCGCTTCACCATGACCCGGCGTGCCGTTCGCGGTTGTCGCCGCTATGCGATAGTCCGAACGAGCTCCATCGCAATCAACGCGGCTGGATTTGCGGAGGTGGAGTCATAGACCTCCCCTTGCTCATGATGTGGACAACATGCGTCGCCGATGGCGACCAACGACATGCTCCTCCCATGACATCAGGCTGTCAAGACGGATCAACGGCGCAGGCCGGCGAAAACGGCCGCTTCGTCCGCATGGTTCCGAGCATACAACGAGTTCCAGATTTCGGCATCGTGCGTTCGCGCCACATGCGTTCGCCATTAACCTAATCCAGGTCATGAACGGCAGTTAAGCGCCGCAACCGAGGCATTTACCTCGCCGACGCGAAGTCGGCGCGCGCGAACACGATCCCTACATTCTTGAGCATCTCTTAGACAACAGCATGTTGCATCGGCGCGATCGAGGTCGTTCCGATGAAGACAATGCCCACCCCGCCACTCAGTGCTTGCGCCGCCCCGACGACTGCGACCGCATCGGCGGAGCGGGTGCGAAATAGGGGTTGACCAGGCACATCGCCGGACGGCCGAAGGCCGAGGCGCGGCAGTGCTCCAGCGAGGTGAAGATGCAATCCATCCGCTCGCCTTCCAACTCGCCGAAGACGTGCATGCAGACTGGATAGGCCGGATCGTAAGTCTGGGCGCGCGCCGGCCCGGCGACGACGACAGCAGCAGCAGCGAACGCGAACAGCGCGAGAGCCGGTCTGAGCACGAAATCCTCGAATCGAAAACGCAGTGACGCAAACCTCACCGTAGAGCATTTGCCGGCCCGATCAAGCGTCCGTTCCCGCCTGCGCCGCGGCCGCGCCGTCACCTCGTCCGCTTCTTGTCCTTGCCCTTCTTCCCTTCCCGCTCGAGCGCCTTGCGCACATCGTCGAACTCGCGCAGCGAGGCCTTGTCGGCGCGCGGGAAATGCAGATCAAGCCGCTCCAGAGCCGCCACGATCACCGAACCGATCACGACGCGGGCGAACCACTTGTGGTCGGCCGGCACGACGTACCAGGGCGCGAAGGAGGTCGCGGTATGCCGAACGATGTCCTGGTACACCGCTTGGTAGCGCGGCCACAGCGCCCGCTCGCTGATGTCGCCCATGGAAAATTTCCACTGCTTGGCAGGGACCTCCAGCCGCTCCAGAAAGCGCTGGCGCTGCTCCTCCCTGGAGACGTTGAGGAAGAATTTCAGGATCACCGTGCCGTTGCGCGTCAGATAGCGTTCGACGGCGGAGATGTCCTCGAACCGCTCCCGCCAGATGCCCTTGGTGACGAGTCGCGGCGGCAGCTTCTCCTTGGCGAGGAGATCGGGATGCACCCGCGTCACCAGGCATTCCTCGTAATAGGAGCGGTTGAAGATGCCGATGCGGCCGCGCTCCGGCAGCGCGACCATGCAGCGCCAGAGGAAGTCATGGTCGAGTTCGTGGCTGGTCGGTTGCTTGAAGGCATAGACCTCGCAGCCCTGCGGATTGACGCCGTCGAAGATCGCCTTGATCGCGGAGTCCTTGCCGGCGGCGTCCATGCCCTGGAAGATCAAGAGCACCGACCAGCGGTCCTGGGCGTAGAGCCGCTCCTGAAAATCGGAGAGATACTTCTTGTTCGCCTCGAGGATCTCCTCCGCCGCCTGCTTGTCGAGCCCGCCCTTGGCGCTGGTCTCGTGCGACTTCAGGTGGAACTTGCCGGACCCGTCGAACCGGAAGGGCGCGATGAAGGGATCGAGTTGCGCGGCGAGCGATTTCGAGGACTTCCTGTTCATGGGCTCGGCGATGCCTTGCGTTGCGGCTTCAGTCGTTCGAGCACGCTACCAAGGATGCCTTTGGGAAGGAAGATGATGAAGAGCACGAGCAGGACGCCGTAGACGAGGTTGTCCCAGCCGACCGCCCTGGTTCCGAAGCCGATGCGCAGCGTCTCCGCGAGCAGGATGGTGATGACGGCCCCGACCGTCGGTCCGAGCGAGACATAGAGCCCGCCGACGATGGCGGCGAATACCATCTGCAGCGACACCGAGATGCCGCTCACCGTGTCAGGGGTAACGAACATCTGGTATTGGCAGTAGACCGCGCCCGCCAGCGCCGTCATCAGCGCGCTGATCAGCGTGATCTTCAATTTCTCCGCCGTCACGTCCACGCCGGCGGCAGCGGCAGCGTCTTCGTCCTCCGAGATCGCCTCCAGCGCTTGGCGGCTCATGCTGCGATCGACCCAGTGCCAGATCGCTAGGCCGGCGAGCCAGACCGCGAGCGCAATCAGGTACCAGGTAGTCTTGTCGTCGAACTGCAGCGCCAGCAGCCGGTTGGTCGCGGCGCGGTTCGGGGTGTAGCCGAGCGAGCCGCCGGTGTAGTCGCGCGTGGCGGTGATGACCTGCAACACGATGCCGGACAGCGCCAGCGTCACCAGCACGAAATAGTGTCCGGTGATACGGAAGCGGAAGCAGGGATAACCAACCAGCAGCGCCAGCAGACCGGCCGCCGCCATGCCGATGGGGATGCCGATCCACGGCGTCAGGCCGAGATGGTTCCAGAGCAGCGCGGTGACGTAGGCGCCCACCCCCATGAAGCCGCCGTGGCCGAGCGAGACCAGACCGAATCGTCCCATCATCGACCACGACGTATAGGCGAAGGACCAGATCAGGATCAGCACCAGAATGTGCAGGTGATAGGGATCACGATAGACGAAGGGCAGCGCGACGAGCGCCGCGAGCCCGATCCCCCACGCCGCAAGCCGGCCCTGCGACGTCATGAGCGCCTCGCGAGCAGGCCGGCCGGCCGGATGAACATCATGACGATGAAGAAGGCGAACGCCAGCACGTAGCCCCATTCGAGGTCGGAGAACAGACCGCCGAGCGAGATGATCTCGGCGAACACGAAGGAGGCGATGAAGCCGCCGATGAAATTGCCGAGGCCGCCGAGCACGCAGATCAGGAAGGTGATCGGCCCGAACGTCAGACCGACGAACGGATGCACGTCGTACTGCAGCACCAGGAGGCTCGCGGCGAGCCCCGCCAGCGCGCCGCCGAGCGCGGAGGTGACGAGATAGATCCGCCTGGTGTCGACCCCCATCAGCGCCATGATCTGGCGATCCTGCGAGATGGCGCGGATCGCGGTGCCGGTGAAGGTGCGCGTCATGAACAGATAGACCGCGACCATGCCGACCACCGCTGCCAGGAACGACAGCAGCCGCGCATAGCTGAAATTCATGTCGCCGAGGGCGAGCACCGGCAGGCGGATGCCGAGATTGCGGAAGTCGATGCCGAACGCGACGGTCGCAAAGCTCTGCAGCACGAACAGCACGCCGCCGGTGGCGAGCAATTGGTTGATCGGCGGCGCGGTCAGGAGCGGCGCGATCACGAGATAGTGCAGCGCTGCGCCGAGGATCGCGACCAGCAGGATGGTGAGCGGCGCGGCGATGAAATAGCTGACGCCATAGACCTGCACCAGGAAATACATGGCGTACATGCCGATCATCACGAGTTCGGCATAGCAGATCCAGGTCACGTCGATGACGCCGAAGATCAGGTTGAGACCGAGCGCGAGCAGCGCCAGCACGCCGCCGAGCAGAATGCCGTTGATCACTGCCTCCAACAGGTAGATGTCGAAGACGTCCAGAAACGCCTGCATGGTCCGCCGCCCTCACACCCCGAGATAAGCTTCCTTGACCGTGTCGCTCGCCAGCATCTCGGCCGAAGAGCCGGAGGCGCGGATGGTGCCGGCCTCGATCAGATAGGCGCGATCGACCGCGTGCAGCACCTGCTGCACGTTCTGCTCGACGATCAGGACCGTCAGGCCGCTGGCGCGGATGCGCTTCACCAGTTCAAACACCTGCTGCACCACGACGGGCGCCAGGCCCGCCGAGGGCTCGTCGAGCAGCAGCAGCTTCGGGCCCGACATCAAGGCGCGGCCGATCGCGCACATCTGCTGCTCGCCGCCCGACATGGTGCCCGCCATCTGGTGGCGGCGTTCCTTCAGGCGCGGAAACAGGCCGAACACGATCTCCAGCCGTTCGGCATAACGGGCGCGCGCCTCCGGCATGAAGGCGCCCATCTTCAGGTTGTCGTCGACCGACAGCCGCGGAAACAGCCGGCGGTTTTCCGGCACATGCGCGATGCCGAGGCCGACGATGCGGTGCGCCGGCGTCGCCACGACGTCGGCGCCCTCCATTTTGATGCCGCCGCGCGAGGGCCGGATCAGGCCGGAGATCACCCGCATCAGGGTGGTCTTGCCGGCCCCGTTCGGTCCGATGACGCCGACGGCTTCGCCCGCCCTGACTTCGATATTGACGTCGAACAGCGCCTGGAAGCTGCCATAGCCCGCATCGACGTTTCGAAGCTCGAGCATGGCGCTAGCCTCCGACACGGCGGCGCGCTTCGGCGGCCGCGGCCTGCGTGGTCTCCGCGTCGGTGCCGAGATAGACCTCGATGACCCTGGGGTCGCCGGCCACCGCGCTCGGCGAACCTTCGGAGATCTTCTCGCCATGATCGAGCACCATGACGCGGTCGACGACCCGCATCAGCACGCCCATGATGTGCTCGACCCAGATGATGGTGATGCCGAGATCGTCGCGGATCTTGCGCAACATGTCGGCGGCCTGGTCCATCTCCGCCTCGTCGAGACCGCCGAGGCTTTCGTCGGCGAGCAGGAGCCTTGGCCCGGTGGCGAGCGCCTTCGCCAGTTCGAGCTTCTTCAGGCCGGCCGCGCCGAGGCCGTCGACGGCGGCGTGGCGGTCGGTCGGCAGCCCGACCATGGCGAGCGCACGCTCGGCCGCCTGCTCGGCCTTGGCGCGGCTGTGCCGGCCCTGGCCGTAGAAGCCGGCAAGAGACACGTTCTCGAAGATGGTCAGACGGCGGAACGGCCGCGGAATCTGGAAGGTGCGGCCGATGCCGCCATTGATGATCCGGTGCGGTGCAAGGCCGCCGATCTCCGCGCCAGCGAACACGATCGAGCCCGACGTTGGCGCTTGCGTGCCGGAGAGCATGTTGAAGATCGTACTCTTGCCCGAGCCGTTGGGGCCGATCAAGCCGAGGATCTCGCCCCGATCGACCCTGAACGACACGTTGTTGACGGCCGTGAAGCCGCCGAAGCGCTTCACGAGCCCCTGGACCTCCAGCACCGCCACTCTCCCCGTTTGCGAGGCACGCGTTACTGGTTGCTGTAGGTGGTGCCCTTCGGCAGTGGCAGCACGGCTTCGCGCTGCGCCTGGCTCTTCGGCCACACCACATACGACTTGTCGTCGACATACTGGATCACGACCGGGAAGGAGCGCTCGTTCTGGCCCGCCATCGGCGTTCCCTCGCCGTAGAACTTCACGCCGAAGCCCAGCATCGTGCCGCCTTCCGGAAGGTCGGTATCGAGCGCCGCCTTGCGCAGCGCCTCGGGATCGATGCCGCCATATTTCTTGATCGCGCGCGGCAGCACGTCGGCCATGAAGACGTAGGTATTGGAGGCGCCGATACCGACATGGGCCGAACGGATGGCAACGCCCGGCTTGATCTTGTCGAACTCCTCGCCGACCGTCTTGATGACGGGCGCGAGCTTCGGATCCATCGTCTTCTGGTTGGCGAGCCAGATCGAGATCGGGTCGGTGTTGAAGACGTAATTGGCGTCGACGCCAAGCCCCTCCTTGAGCTTCTCGTAGACGCCGTAGCCCGCTCCGTGCCCGACAAGCGCGCCAAACTTCAGCCCTTGCTCGCGGGCCTGGCGCGCGAACAGCGTGATGTCGGGATTGTAACCGGTGTGGAAGATCACGTCTGGCTTGGCGCGCTTCAGCTTGGTGACCAGCGCCGAGAGATCCGGCGCGGTGGCCGAATAGCCTTCCTTCAGCACGACGTTGAAGCCCGCCTTGGCGGCGCCGGCCACGTTGCCCTTGGCGACGTCGACGCCATAGGCGCCATCCTCGTGGATGATGGCGACGCGCAGATCCTTCGGCTCCTTGCCGAATTTCGCCTTGGCGTTCTGCGCGATGAAGTCCATCGTCATCATGCCGAACTGATCGCCGCTCGCCTGCGGGCGGAACACATATTTGTAGTTCTTGCCATCGAACACGGCCGACGAGATGCAGGTCGTCATCCACATGAACTTCTTCAACTGCTCGACACGCGCAGCCACCGGCACGCATTGCGCGGAGGAGAAGAAGCCGAGCACCATGTCGACCTTCTCCTGTTCCAGGAGACGGACGGACTCATTGATGGCGACGTCGGGCTTGCTCTGGGCGTCGGCGTAGACCGCCTCGACCTTGTAGCCCTCGACGCCGGTCTTGCTGAACTGGTCGAGGACGATCTTGGTGCCGATGAATTCGAGTTCGGACCCGCCGCCCGCGAGCGGGCCGGTCAGGTCGAAAATCACGCCGATCTTGATCTTCTTCTCCTGGGCCTGGGCGGAAACCGCCAAGCCCGTCGCTGCCGCGGCGACCAACAGCCCACGCACGAAATGGGCAGCTCTGCGCAAGCGCATCAAACCCTCCCTGGACTATCTTGTGATGGTGTCGTCGTTGTTTTCTTTGCATCACAGGGGCAGAGCCGGGCGATGTCAAGCCGAATAAGCGAAGCGAGATGACTGGGGTACCTTGCCGCTCAACCGGACGCGGCGCCATCAGTGCGCGGCGAACTGCTGCTCCACGAAGGCCGTGACGAAGCGCGGCATGGTCGGGGTGAGATCGGTGGTACCCCGCACCAGGTGAATGGCGGAAAGCTCCGGCTGCGCCTGTGCCGCGAGATTGGCCTCGATCCGGCCCCGGATCGCTTCGCCCGGCAGGTCGACGTCGAGGATCCGGATCAGGGCGATCGCGCGGCCCGAGACCACGCAATGCCAGTGCGGCTCGGCCCGGTAGTCGCCGGGCTTCAGCCCGGTCTCCTCCTCGATCTCGCGCACGACACTGCCGGGAATGTCGAGCATGCCGTCCCTGACGTCGTCGAGGTCGGGCGTGCCGGACGGGAAATAGATGCGGCCGGCATTTGCGGTGTGCTGGCCCATCTCGCCCATGACGAAAGCGCCGTCGGAACCGCGCAGCGCGCCCATGCCGAAACCGTTGAACACGGCGGCGTCGGGAAAGCCCCAGTCGCGCCACGCGAGGAAGCTCGCAAAGTCGGTCGCGAAATAGGTCGCCGCGAAGCGGCCGTCCGCGAATACCGGGGCGCGGCCGAGCAGGATGCGACCATTCCACATCTGCGGCCGTTCGCGCCGCTTCTCGGCGAAATGGGCTGCGATCTCGGCGCGCCGTTCCCCGGCGAACGGCCACGCGACGTCCCGCACGGCGAACTCAAGCGTCGTGACGCGGTGGATGACCGGCTCCGTCATGACGCCCGAACGTCGCTACTTGGCGTTCCCCGTGGTCTTCCTGGCCTGCTCGACGAACGTGTTGGTGAAGGTCTTGCTGACGTCGACCTTGGCATTGGCGACCTCGGGCGAGCCGACGCTGAACACCGCGAGCACGGCATCGGCGCCTTTCGGATCCATCTTGCCGGTCTCCGAATACATCGGGATCGTGTTCTTCAGCGCGGCGAGATAGAGGTCCTTGTTCTTGCCGACCGTCTCCTCGGGCATCTTCGCCATGATCTCCTCGGGCGAATGGGAGTGGATCCAGGCAAGCGTGCTGACGATCGCGTTGGTGAGCGCCTGCGTCTCCTTCTGGTGGCCGCCGATCCAGGCCGCCGTCGAATAGAGTGCGCCGCCCGGATATTCGCCGCCGAAGGTCTCGAGCGTGTCCTTTTGCGTGCGGGTGTCGCTGAGGATGCGCAGGTCCTTGTGGCTTCCCTGCAGCACGGTGACGGAGGGATCGAGCATCACGGCGGCATCGATCTGGCCCTGCTCCATCGCCGCCACGGCGGTTGCGCCGAGCCCGACGCCGATCACGGCCGTGCCGGCGGGATCGAGCCCGTTCTTCTTCAGGAGATATTTCAGGAAGAAGTCGGTGGAGGAGCCGGGCGCGCTGACGCCGACCTTCTTGCCGGCGAGGTCCTTGACCGACTTGATCTCGCCGGTGTGCGAGGGCGACACCACCAGCACGAGGCCGGGATAGCGGTCATAGACGACGAAGGCCTGAAGCTCCTGCTTCTTGGCGGCGAGGTTGACGCAATGGTCGAAATAGCCGGAGACCACGTCGGCGCTGCCGCCGAGCACGGCCTTGAGTGCATCCGAGCCGCCCTTGAGGTCGACGAGATCGACGTTGACGCCGGCCTTGTCGAATTCCCCGAGCTGCTTGGCGAGCACCGTGGGCAGATAGCACAGGCAGGCACCGCCGCCGACCGCAATCGTGACCTTGCTTTGCGCTGCAGCAAGACCGGTCGACAAGGTGATAGCGAGCAGCGCGCCCGCGAGCCGGGCAAAAGTGTTCTTCATTGGTTTCCTCCGTACCGGCGGCACCATAGAGCAGCGCCCGAGGCTTGAGAAGCGCAACCCGGCGACGAGGAGGGTGCCGGTGAAGCCCGGCGACCTCGTCATGCCTAGCCCCGCCCGTCGGCCGCCATCGGTCGCCACACCAGGAGCCGACGCTCCACCAGCGTGACGCCCATGTCGATCAGGATGACGAAAGCCGACAGCACGAACATGCCTGCGAACACGCCGGCGACGTCGAAGATGCCCTCGGCCTGCTGGATCAGATAGCCGAGGCCGGCCGCCGACCCCAGATACTCGCCGACCACGGCGCCGACCACCGCGAAGCCGACCGAAGTGTGCAGCGAGGAGAACATCCAGGACAGCGCCGAGGGCCAGTAGACGTGGCGCATCAACTGCCGCTCGCTCATCCCGAGCATGCGGCCGTTGTCGAGCACGGTGCGGCTGACCTCCTTCACGCCCTGGTAGACGTTGAAGAAAACGATGAAGAACACCAGCGTCACGCCGAGTGCGACCTTGGACCAGATGCCGAGCCCGAGCCACAGCGTGAAGATCGGCGCCAGCACGACGCGCGGCAGCGCGTTGATCATCTTCACGTAGGGGTCGAACACCGCCGCGACCCGCGGCTGACGCGCGAACCAGAAGCCGACCATGATGCCGCCGAGCGATCCGATCGCAAACGCGAGGATCGATTCCCACAGCGTGATGGCGAGGTGCCTCCAGATCACGCCGGTGGAAAACCATTTGACGATCTGGCTGAACACGTCGACCGGGTTCGAGAAGAAGAACGGCGGCAGCAAAATCTTGCCGAACACGGGGATGGCGGAGAAAAATTGCCAGAGCACGATGGCGACGATGGCGACCAGCAATTGCAGCGAGAGCAGCGTGAGACGCGACATCACACCGCCTCCATGGCTTGAGAGGATTGCGCGTAGCCCTTCATCACCTCGTCCTTGAGCACGCTCCAGATCTCCCGGTGCAGCGCGTGAAATTCCCTGTCGAGCCGCACCTCAAAGATGTCGCGTGGACGGGGCAACGCCACGCGCCAGTCGCCGATGATGCGCGAGGATGGACCTGCCGACATGATGACGACGCGGTCGGCGAGCGCGATCGCCTCCTCCAGGTCATGGGTGACGAACAGCACGGCCTTGCGATCGGCGCTCCAGAGTTCGAGCAGCAGATTGCCCATGACCTGCCGGGTCTGGGCGTCGAGCGGACCGAACGGCTCGTCCATCAGCAGGATTTTTGGATCGCGGATCAGCACCTGCGCCAGCGCCACGCGCTTGCGCTGGCCCCCGGACAACATGTGCGGGTAGCGGTTGGCGAACGCGCCGAGTCCGACCGAGGTCAGCCAGCCCTGTGCACGCTCCAGCGCCATGGCCCGCGGCGCGCCCTTGATCTCGAGCCCGATCGCGACATTGTCGATCGCCGTCTTCCAGGGGAACAGCGCGTCGGCCTGGAACAGGTAGCCCGCGTCGCGGTTGAGGCCGGCCAGCGGCCGGTCGAACACCCTGACGCGGCCCGACGCAGGCTTGAGCAGGCCGGCGGCGACGTTGAGCAGCGTGGACTTGCCGCAGCCGGTCGGCCCGACGATGGCGACGAACTCGCCCGGCGCGACCGCAAGATGCGCCTCTTCCACCGCCGTATAGACACGGCCGTCCCCGAGCCGGAATGCGACCTTGGTATCCTCCAGCGCCACCGCCGTGGGCGTCGTTGTCTGCATGTTTCCTCCGCGCTCAGGGGCATGCCTTACCGTCTTGCACGGCCAAGTTCAATCGAGCGGCCCGCCGTGCTAGGCATGAACGGCTGCACGTGTCCCTCCCTGGAGGGCATGGAGGGGAAGGGTAAGACGTGGCTCGATCGCAGACGGCAATCGGCTATGCGCATGTCGCAAAGAGTTTTGGCCGTGTGGCCGCCGTCGACGACGTCTCGCTCGACATCGCGGAGGGCGAATTCGTCGCCATCGTCGGGGGCTCCGGCTCCGGCAAGACCACGCTGTTGCGGCTGACCAACCGCCTGATCGAGGCGGATGGCGGCCGGATCACCGTCGAAGGCGAGGACGTGCGAGGGGTCGACCCGGTCGCCCTGCGCCACCGCATCGGTTACGTCTTCCAGAACGGCGGGTTGTTTCCGCATTTGAGCGTCGCCGACAATATCGGCATCACGCCGAGGCTGCTCGCCCTGCCCGCGCCGGAGATTGCCGCGCGGGTCGACGAACTGCTCGATCTGGTCCGGCTCGACCGCGCCGCGCATCGCGATCGGCTGCCCGAGGCCTTGTCCGGCGGACAGCGCCAGCGCGTCGGCGTGGCGCGGGCGCTCGCGGCCCGCCCGCGCATCGTGCTGATGGACGAGCCGTTCGGCGCGCTCGATCCCCTCACCCGCGACGCGCTCGCCGAGGATTATTGCAGCCTGCACCGCACGCTCGGGCTGACCACCGTCATGATCACCCATGACATGACCGAAGCGATCCTGCTCGCCGACCGCATCGCGGTGATGCGCGAAGGGCGGCTGCTGGCGCAGGGCGCACCGGCCGAGCTCGCGCGCAGCGCGGATGCGTATGTGGCGGAGTTGTTGCGCGCGCCGCGCCGCCAGGCCGAACGGCTGAACGCGGCGCTGCCGCAGGATGGCGCGGCATGAGTTTCGTCTCCGATCCGCGCTGGGGCGAGGCGCTGGCCCATTTGCCCGACTATCTCGGCAATCACGTCCGGGTAAGCCTCGCCGCGCTCGCGCTCGGTCTCGCGCTTGGCCTGCCGCTTGCAATCCTCTGCCGCAACCGCCCGGTGGCGCGGAGCGTTTTGCTCGCGCTCGCCAGCGTCGTGCAGACCGTGCCCGGACTGGCGCTGCTCGCGCTGTTCTATCCGCTTCTGCTGCTCGCGGCCGCCGTAACGCTGTCCTGGTTCGACTTCTCCTTCTCGGCCTTCGGCTTCCTGCCGGCGATGCTGGCGCTGGCGCTCTATTCCATGCTGCCGGTGCTGCGCAACGGCATCACCGGCCTGAACGGCATCGACGCCGCCCTGCTGGAAGCCGCGCGAGGCGTCGGCATGACGCCGCGGCAATCGCTCATCATGGTCGAGCTGCCGCTGGCGCTGCCAGTGATGATGGCGGGCATCCGTACCGCCGCGGTGTGGGTGATCGGCACCGCGACGCTGTCGACGCCGATCGGCCAGACCAGCCTCGGCAACTACATTTTCGCGGGCCTGCAGACCCAGAACTGGGTGTTCGTGCTGTTCGGCTGCATCGCCTCCGCCGCGCTGGCGCTCGCGGTCGACCAGTTGCTCGGCCTGATCGAGACCGGCTTGCGACGACGCAGCCGCCTGCGCGCCGCGCTCGGCGGGCTCGGCATCGCGGCGCTGGTCGCCGCAACGCTGGTGCCGTCGCAGGCGCGCAACTCGACGGCCTATGTGATCGGCGCCAAGACGTTTGCCGAGCAATATGTGCTGTCGGCCCTGATCCGGGATCGCCTGCAGGCGGCCGGCCTTGCCGCGACCACGCGCGCCGGTCTCGGCTCGAACGTGATCTTCGCGGCGCTGGAGGCCGGCGACATCGACGTCTACATCGACTATTCCGGCACGCTCTGGCTCAACCAGCTGCACCGTAGCGAGATCGAGCCGCGCAAGGAGCTGCTGGCCGAATTGAAGACCGCGCTCGCCGGGGACAAGATCACCCTGCTCGGCGAGCTCGGCTTCGAGAACGCCTATGCCTTGGTGATGCCGCGCCGGCGCGCGGAGGCGCTTCGGATCCGCTCGATCGCCGATCTCGCCGCGCATGCGCCGACGCTGTCGATCGCAGGCGACTACGAGTTCTTCTCGCGTCCGGAATGGGCGGCGCTGCAGAAGGCATACGGCCTCGCCTTCCGTGCCCAGCGCCAGATGCAGCCGGATTTCATGTATGCAGCTGCGGCCTCCGGCGAGGTCGACGTCATCGCGGGCTACACCTCGGACGGTCTGATCGCGAAATACGACCTCGTGACGCTCGACGATCCCAGGCACGCGATCCCGCCCTACGACGCGATCCTGCTGCTTGCGCCGAAGCGCGCAGCCGACGAACGACTGAAGGCCGCGCTCACGCCGCTGCTCGGCAAGATCGACATCGCCACCATGCGCGAAGCCAATTTGCGCGCCAGCGGCAACGACGCGAACTCGTCGCCGGATGCGGTGGCGAAGTGGCTGTGGCAGAAGGTGGGTGGGCGATAGATCTTCCTCCCCTACGCGCGCACCTCCTGGCGCTGGAACAGGACGTAGCCGAACGCGAACAGGATGATGGTGCCGGCGACGAGGCCGA
Organism: Bradyrhizobium sp.; assembly: GCF_028868675.1. Classification (GTDB taxonomy): domain Bacteria; phylum Pseudomonadota; class Alphaproteobacteria; order Rhizobiales; family Xanthobacteraceae; genus Bradyrhizobium. Next base: position 9,837 of record NZ_JAGWUA010000019.1, on the reverse strand, counting down.
CCGTCTGCGGCCAGGCGATCATCATGCTTTCGCCGAATGGCAGCGGCGCGCCCATCACCGCGCCGCGGAGCTGGTCGAGGAAGACGGGGCCGAGCGTGCGCGTGGTCGGCGACAACACCGCGAGCATCGCCTCGCCGAACAGGTCGTTCGGCGACAGCCGCTGCAGCTCCTGCGTCCATATCGACGTCGCCGGATCGCTCAACCCCAGCAGCGCATAGCGCGGGTCGGGCGGCGCGACCGCTTGCGCGATGGCGGGCGCCAGCATCGGCCACAGCACGGTCAGGAACAGCCAGATGCCGAGCGAGACCAGTGCGGCCGTCGCCGGGGAGCGGAACACGATCGACAGCAGCATCGCGAGCGACAGCCAGACGCCGGCGTAAAAGATCGCCACCACCAGGAACACCAGCGAGCGCGCGATCTCTTCGCCGCCCGGCGGCACGCCGAGGAAGATGAGACCGAGCCCGATGACCAGGAGCCACAGCGCGGCCAGGCTGATGCCGATGGTGGCGAGCGCAGCGAGATATTTCCCCATCAGCAGCGCGTCGCGGTAGATCGGCTGCGCCAATATACGCGACAGCGTGCGCCGGTTGTGCTCGCTGTTGACGGCGTCGAAGCCGAGCCCGATCGCCATCAGCGGAATCAGGAAGCCGAGGACGGCGACAAAGGAGGGCAGCGGCGCCTGATCGATGGTGAAGAGCCGCAACAGGAGGAAAGGATCTTCCGCCGTGTTCTGCCGGAGGCTCGTGATGGCCTCGTAGAGCGCGGCGAGCGCGGTGAACAGGATCAGGAGCTCCAGCATCAGCATGCGGACGCTCGAGGTGTGATCGGCAAGCTCCTTCACGAAGACGGTACCGAGCCCCCGGACGGGTGAACCCTCACGCCGCATGACGAACGCCTCCATCGCCTTGCGCCTGGAAATAGCGGGCGTAGATCGCCTCCAGGCTCGGCTCGTCGACCGACAGCCGCCGCAGCGAACCGTCGACCGCGACGACGGCGCGGGCCGCATCCGGGCGCACGTCGCGCTCCGCCGTCATGCGGAAGCGGTCCGGGGCCAGCGTCTCCACCTGCGTCACGCCGGGAATCATGGCGAGCCGCCGGGCGATCCCGACGCCTTCTGCCTCGACCTCGACCGCAAAGCCGGCACCGAGCACCTGCACCGACAGCTCCGGCACCGAGCCCATCAGCACGACTCGTCCGCCCTGGAACAGGGCGGCGCGATCGCAGATGCGCTGCACCTGGTCGAGCAGATGCGACGACAGCAGCACGGTGACGCCTTCGGCCTTGAGCTCGCCGATCAGCGCGAGGAATTCGAGCGTCGCCTGCGGATCGAGGCCGGTGGTCGGCTCGTCCAGGATGGCGATCTCGGCGCGCTTCACGATGATCTCGGCGAGGCCCAGCCGCTGGCGCATGCCGCGCGAAAAGGTAGCGACGCGCTTGTCCGCCACGCCGCCGAGCCCGACCCGCGCCAGCGCCGCGTCGATCCGCCTTGCCCGCTCGGCGCGCGACAAGCCCATCAGCCTGGCGGTGTAGGCGAGATTCTCCCATGCGGTGAGCTGGTCGTAGAAGCCGACCGCATCCGGCAGGTAGCCGACGCGCTCCTTGACCTTCAGCGGCTCGCGCGCCGGATCGAAGCCGAGCACGCCGATGCTGCCCGAGGATATCTCGGTGAGGCCGAGCATCATCAGGATGGTCGTTGTTTTGCCGGCGCCGTTCGGACCGAGCAGGCCGAACACTTCGCCCCGAGCGATGTCGAAGTCGATGGCATCCACCGCCGCGGCGTCGCCATAGCGTCTGGTCAGGCCGCGTGCGGCGATGACGATGTCGGGCGCGCCGCCGGCGGCTTGTTTCCGAGGATCGTTCATCGCCGTCCGAACCTCGCGACTGCGCCGAGCATCAGGAGCAACGCCACGCCGATCACGCCGGCGCCCGCCATGCCCCACACCGTCGACGTGCCCACGGTGATACGAAACTGACCGGATGCGCTCTCGCCGCGCGAGGTGGCGCGGATCGTCGCCTGGTAGTCGCCGGCGAGCGACTTCTCGCTCGGCGTCAGCAGCGCCTGCACCTCGCTGTCCTTACCCGGCACCAGGCGCTCGATGGTGGCCGGCTCGAACGTCACCTTCCAGCCGCTCGGCGCGGTGGCGGCGAGCGTGATGTTCTCGGCCGGAGCAGTACCGCTGTTGGTCACGACGATCGGGATCGAGCTCTGTTTGCCCGCGACCGCGCGGGCGCTGAGAAGACCGTCGCGGCCCGAGACATGAAGCTGCGGCTGACCGACCACGTCGAGCGCGAGCTCGGTCGTGGCCGAGGCGTCGGCTGCCTTCACCGTCACCTTCACCGGGAAGTGTCCGGCGTCGACCGTGCTCGGCGGCCGCACCTTCAGCTTGATGTCCTTGGACTGGCCGGCATCGATCGGGAGGGAGGATACTTCCTGCGTGCCATAGGCCTCGGTGAAGGAGGTCTCGAAGTTCGCCGGCGCCTCCGCGCCGAAGCTCGCGACGAGGTTGCGCCCGGAATCGTTCTTGATCGAGAGCGTGTAGTCGAAATTGGATTTCGGGCTGCCGCGCAGCGAGGGCAGGCTCGACTTGACGCTGAGCTTGGCCGGCAGCTCCTTGGCGAGCGACACCGCAATCGGCAGCTCCGCATTGGTGCCGGCGCCTTGCGCCTTCACGGTCAGCGTCTGCTGGCCGAGGTCGCTGGTTGCGGGAACGTCCAGCCTGAGCTGCAGCGCGACGCTGGAGTCCTCACCCGGCATCGCCGCCCCGACCGGCTGCCCGCCACCGAGCAGGGTCGCGGTCCACCCGCTCGGCACGCCCGCAATCGAGAGCTGGTAGCGCTCCGGCGCGAGGCCATAGTTCTGCAGTCGCAGCGAGATGTTGGAGGTGGTGCCGGGCCGCACCGTGACCGCGGGATAATCGGTCATCAGAAAGAGCCCCTTGATGTCATGCGCCGGCTCGGCGGCATGAGCCGGGGGACCGACAAAGGCAGGACCGATCAAGGTGAGAATGAATGCAAGACGCGCAGCATCAAGCGCTCGCATGGACGACACTCCTGCAAGGGACAAGGATCAACGACGGCTATCGCGCGCCGGCAAGACGATGGCGGCGGCGTGTCACATGATGGGAGCAATCGTGACGAAGTTGTAGCCGACCCAGTTACAAGTCGGTGATCCCAGGCATTTTCGGCTCAGACTTTAGTTCGAAACGTGCGTGCGGATTGGAGGCGATCCGCGCACTACATCCCCGGCTCGATCGGCTTCTCGATCGCGCCGCCGGCATCGGCCCAGTCCTTGAAACCGCCGATGTTGTAGACCTGGCCGTAACCCATGTCCTTGAGCACCTTGCCGGCGAGCGCGGCGCGGCCGCCGGAGGCGCAATAGAGGATCACGGTCTTGTCCTTGGAGAACTTCTTGTCGTGATAGGGCGAGGCCGGATCGGCGCGAAACTCCAGCATGCCGCGGGAAACGTGCAGCGCCCCGTCGATCTTGCCGCTCTTCTCGACCTCGGGGGCGTCGCGCACGTCCAGCACGAGCACGTTGCCCTTGCCGATCATCTCCTGGGCCTGCGCCGGCGAAATCTTCGGCACGGCGGCATTGGCGGCTTCGAGCATCTCTTTGACGGTGAGCAACATGGCGGGACTCCTTGGTTCTTGATCGTCGGTCTGTCGAAGCCGGTCATTCCGCCTCTTCGAGGCGCCCCCCAAATGACAAAGAGACAATCGATCACGCAAACGCGGTGGCGAGGAATGCGGTGAGGACGGCACCGATCAGACCGAACTTAATCGCATAGTAGACACGCTTGTTCCAGGCTTTCATCCGCTTGCCGAGCAGGCGGACCTGATAGGCGCAGGCGAACACGCGGTTGATCCAGCCGACCCGCTCGCCCTCGACGTTCTGGGTCGCGCTTTCGCGGATGATGTGATTGGAGAACCAGCGATTGACCGCGGTCATCGCCTTGCTCGTCAGCGGCCGCTCGATGTCGCAGAACAGGATCAACCGGTCGTCGGCAGTGGTGTTTTCGGCGTAGTGCAGATAGGTCTCGTCGAAGATGAGCGCCTCGCCGTCGCGCCAGGTATGGGGATCGCCGTCGATGAAGATGCGGCACTCGCCGGGCGATTTCGGCACCTGCAGACCGAGATGATAGCGGATCGAGCCGGCATAGGGATCGCGGTGCTGCACGAGGCGCCCGCCCGGCGGCAGGTTGGTGAACATCGCGCCCTTGATGTTCGGGATCGAGCTCAGCAGCGCGACCGTCCTCGGACAATTGGCGACCGCGGAAGGCAGCGGCTCGTCGTACCATTTGAGGTAAAAGCGCTTCCAGCCGGTGCGGAAGAAGGAGTTGAAGCCCCAGTCGTTGTACTTGTCGGCGGCCTTGATCCGGCCTTGCGCGAACAATTGCCGGGCCTCCTCGCGGATTTCCCGCCAGTTGTCGCGCAGCACGTTCATCTCGGGGAACGATTTCTCCTCGAGGATCGGCCGGTTCGGCACCGCCGAGAAGATGTACATCAGCACATTGTACGGTGCCATCAGGGTCGAGTGATCGGTGAACTGGCGCCAGAAGCCGAACCGCACCTTGCCGCGGAAATGCACGGCGAACGTCGAACCGATGAAAGCCCATAGCACCAGAAACTGGGGCGATAGCAGGCGTAACACCATGGCCGAAATCCAGGAAAAATAACTCCTGCCCGACCTATTAGCAGGAATGGGCGGCCGCTCTCAAGGCAGCCGCCGCCTGCCGCCGCGAAACCATGGCCGCGGGGCTACAGGCCGCGTATCAGGCCGGCATCGATCAGCAGGCGGTTGAAGCGGCGCGCCTCGGCGCCGTCCTTGCAGCCATAGAACAGACCCTTGCAGCGCAGCATGATGTTCTTCTGCTCGGCAAAGGACGGATCGAGTGGAATTCCGGCGGCTTCCTGGATGACCAGCGGCAGATAGGGCCCGTCGACCGTGTCCATCACCACCTCGCTCCTGACCGGCTCGAAATTGACGGCGTCGATCGCGTAGTAGGTCGCATAGAGACGCGGATCGTATTCCTCGAGCTTCTTGCCCAGGCTGCCCTCATCCAGCCCGGGCTCGAGGATGGCAGGCGCAAATTCCGGCTGGTGATCGCCATAACGCACAATCAGGAACGGCTCGCTCGGAAATTTCTTCTTCAGGTCCGCGACGAACGCCTTGTACTGCTCGGCGCTCATCGCCTGACGACGCAGATATTCGTCGATCGACGGCGCATTGCCGGGCGGACGCCATGACGGCATCAACTCGGGACGGAAGCGCGTCTCCCAGGGAAAATGATTGGCGCCGAGATAGACGAACGTGAACAGCGGCTTGTTTGGCGGCCGCTCGCCCATCAGCTGCAGTGCCTTGCCGTAGAAGAAGCTGTCGGGCTCGACGTCCTTGGCGCCGAGATCGGTAGCGTCATAGAAGCGTTCGATACCGGTGGTGAGCTGGAAGCTGCGCGCGCTCATGAAGCCGCCATAGGCCGGATAGAGCGACATGGTGTCGTAGCCGCAGCGGCGCAGCGCGAGCGGCAATCCGCGCTCGACGCGGCCCGAGGCGATGCGGGTGACGAAATAGGCGAAGCGGCCGAATGAACGCGACGACAGGCCCGCGAGCACGTTGTACTCGGTGAACCAGCTCGGCCCGCCATTGCTCTCGGCCAGGAATGCGCGCTCTTTGCCGTCATAGGACTTGAAATGGCCGCCGTAGCCGGGGGGCACCTTGATGCCCGCGGCGGCACGGATGTCGAAGCTCGATTCATCATGGATCATGATGATGTTCGGCCGCCGCCCGGCGGGATGGCAGGCATCGAGCAGCGGCACGTTGAGCCGCTCGTTGGTCGTCGCGGCCGACTCCATGAAGCCGTACTGGACGAAATCGGACACCGCGGTGACACCGGAACGGAAGAATTTCGACAAATAGCCGTCGTCGTAATAGCCGCGCCAGGCCTCGTCGGGATGGCTGATGGAATAGCCGACGAGCCCCGCGAGGCAGGCGAGCTTGCAGGCCAGCGCCGGCAGGCGGCGGACGCGGAACGGATCGAGCCACCACAGCGCGTACATCAGCGGCAGCGTCACGAGGCCGGCCAGGATCACCGACCATCGCAGGTTCGGAAAGATCGTGAACAGGAACGCGGCGGTGTCGCGGTCGATCATCATGAGATCGACGAAGTTCGCCGTCATCTGCACGACGTCGTGCTTGAGCCGCGACAGCAGCACCAGCACCACGACCAGGGTCAGCGACAGAGCGCCCGATAGCGCCGGACGGCGGAGCAGCGCGAGCCAGAAGAAGTTGAGGATGCCCCAGGCGAGGACGAAGCCGAGCCGGGAGCCGAAATCGCTTTCGGTCTCGAACATCAGCGCCAGCGCGGCGAGCTGCGGCACGGCGACCGCGAGCAGCCGCCAGATGCCGATCTCGGCGACGTTTGCCCGCACAACGGTGGCGGCGGAAGGACCTGGATTGGGCGCGGGCGCCATCGACGACACGCAACACACGGGTCCGGCGCGGTGAGCCAGGCCCCCTGGCGGGGGCCAGAGGCGTCCGGTGCAGCCGGAACCCACACCGTGTCACAAATCTGTAATGGAACGACTATCGCTGCGCAACGAGGTCGGCGATCCGACCTTCGCTCAGGTCCGCCGGCGCGGCTGGCCGATCGCGATGGCGCCGCGCGCAGGGCCGTCACGGCCGGCTAGGTCGAGCCCGGCGGCAGCAGGCCGAGGCGCCTGGCGATGATGCGGTCGACGGCGCGCTTGGGCAGCGTCGCCTGCAACATGTGCCGCATCGGGTCCGGCGTGACCTGGTAACGCACCTTCGGCCGCGGACTGGTCAGCGCCTCGAGCACCACCTCCGCGATCCGCTCGGCCGGCAGGCCGTTCTCGCCCAACTGCAGCATGAACCGAAGCAGCCTCTGCATCACCGGCAAATAGGGCGAGTTGCGGTAGGGAGCCATGTCGATCTGCTCGCCCTTGCTCCAGATCGGCGTCTTCACCGCCCCGGGCGCCACGACCACGACGTCGATGCCGTAGAGCATCAGCTCGCGGCGCAGGCTTTCCGACAGCCCCTCGATCGCGTGTTTCGAGGCGGTATAAGGCGCGGTCAGCGGATTGCCGCTCCTACCCGCCACCGAGCTGATCATGACGATCCGCCCCTTTGGACCGTTCAGGGATGCATCGGCGCCGAGCAGCGGGCCGAAGGCCTGGGTGGCGATGACCGGACCGATGACGTTGATGTCCATCTGGCGGCGGAATTCGTCCGCCGGCAACTCCAGCACGGGGCCGGCGACCGCGACACCGGCATTGTTGACGAGGCCGGCGAGTGTCTCGCCGTTCAGGGCGTCACGGACCTGCCGCGCCGCCGCAAGCACCGCAGCCTCGTCGGTGACGTCGAACAGCAGGGGCTTGAAATTGGCTCCGAATTCGCTCCCGAGCCGGTCCGCATCGGCCTGCTTGCGGACGCTGCCGAACACGTGAAAGCCGCGATCGATCAGCAATTTTGCGGTTGTCCAGCCGATACCGGTGGACGCGCCGGTGACGACGACAGATCGCATTTCCGATCCCCATTCGAGTACCGGATGAGCATGGCACCCCTCCCCGATCGAGACAAACCCTGCCGCAAAGAATGTGGATGACACATCTGCAGCTGAGCCTACGCTTCCGAAGAAAAAGATACTTGCGGATCGCAAGCCAGACGAGAGATCAGCACGATCAATCTGATCTTGCTGGCCTTTTTGTACCTGAGATTTTGGTTGAAGAGGTTCACACGTAGAAGGAAGACCGCGCTTCACTTCTTTGAAGGGCACCTGCAGCGAGAAATTCAAGAAATTGCATGAAGATGCAGTTCTTGAAACCCTGGCTCCGGCTTGGCGCAGCCGAGGCCTTGACCTTACCTGCAAATGCTTAAGGTTCAGTATCGCTGCACGGGCCATCGGCACGAATAGGCAGCAGCCTACGGTGGTCATGCACAGGGAATACGCGGCCTTCGTCGCGTGGCCAACGGAAGTCGCAGTAATACTACGGACGAGGTTCCGGCCGGGAACTAACGAGTCCTTAGACTTACTCTGCCAATCTTTTCGATCACAAGCACAACAACCAGCGCAGAATGCGATGAGTGTCTCAGAACAATCCATCATTTCCGAGCTCGAGGATGCCGTCCGGACCGGCACCGCGGATCAGCGCGTCAATACGCTCCGCCGCGTGACCGATCTCTTCCTGCGTGACGAACAACGGCTCTCCGAGGAACAGGTCAAGGTGTTCGATGATGTGCTGGGCCTGCTCGTCACCCGTGTCGAGACCCGGGCGCGCGCCGAGCTCAGCCACCGGCTCGCCCTCGTCGACAATGCGCCGAGCGACGTCATCCAGAAGCTCGCGCTCGACGACGAGATCTCCGTCGCCGGAGACGTGCTGATCCATTCCAAGCGCGTCACGACCGACACCCTGGTCCAGGTCGCCCGAACCAAGGGCCAGGACCATTTGTTCGCGATGTCGGGACGCGACGGCCTGCCCGAGAGCGTCACGGACGTCCTCGTCCAGCGCGGCGAAAAGCGGGTCGTTCGCAATCTCGCCGGCAATGCGACGGCCCAGTTTTCCGAGACCGGCTATGCCGGGATGGTGGCCAAGGCGAGCGGCGACGACCAACTCGCCGAGCTCCTGGGCGTGAGGGTCGATCTGCCGCTGAAATTCCTGCGTGATCTCCTGCAGCGCGCCACCGACGCGGTGCGCGCGCGCCTCGTCGCGATCGCGCCGCCGGCGTTGCAGGAAGAGATCAACCGCGTGCTGAGCACCATTGCCGGCTCGATGAAACCGGCGCTCGCCGATGCCCACCGCGATTTTAGCCTGGTCGATGCCATGGTCAAGGAGATGCAGGAACGGGGCGAGTTGAACGAGCAGGCGCTCATCCGCTTCATCCGGCAGAAGATGTTCGACCATCTCGCCGCCGCCCTCGCCCTCCTCAACGGCGTCGCGACCGATCTGATCGCCAAGGCCCTCGAGGGGCCCCGCGCCGACCTCATCCTGATTCCGTGCCGGGGCGCCGGGCTGAACTGGAACACGGTCGAGAAGATCCTGACGCAGCGGCCCGGCGGACATCCGATCAACGACGCGATCCTGAACGTCGCGCGCCAGGATTTCGGCAGGCTGTCGGTCCCCACTGCCCAGCGCACCCTCCGCTTCTGGCAGTTGCACAACAAGATCGGGAAATAGACGGAGCGGCGCGTTGCCGCACCGCCCCATGTTCATCGCAATAGCCTCGTCGTGCCGGGGCGCGACGAAGCCGCAACCCCAAAAACGAAGGCTTTGCCGTCAGTTCTTGCTCTTGTCCACCAGCGCGCCCTTCTTGATCCAGGGCATCATGTCGCGCAATCTTGCGCCGACTTCCTCGATCGGATGGGCGGCGAGCTTGGCACGGGTGGCCTTGAACGAGGTCTGGTTGACCTTGTTCTCCAGCATCCAGTCGCGGGCGAACTTGCCGCCCTGGATGTCGGCCAGCACCTTGCGCATCTCCTTCTTGGTCTCGTCGGTGATGATGCGCGGGCCGGTGACGTACTCGCCGTACTCCGCGGTGTTGGAGATCGAGTAGTTCATGTTGGCGATGCCGCCTTCATAGATCAGGTCGACGATCAGCTTCACCTCGTGCAGGCACTCGAAATAGGCCATCTCCGGCGCGTAGCCGGCCTCGACCAAGGTTTCGTAGCCGCCCTTGATCAGCTCGACCAGGCCACCGCAGAGCACCACCTGCTCGCCGAACAGATCGGTCTCGCACTCTTCCTTGAAGGTGGTCTCGATGATGCCGGCGCGGCCGCCGCCGATCGCCGAGGCGTAGGACAGGCCGAGGTCGTGGGCGTTGCC
>NZ_JAGWUA010000180.1 GCF_028868675.1 Bradyrhizobium sp. | reverse complement strand
AAATCCCGTTACTTTCAACCTGAGTTCGATAACGGCGATCGACCGGTCGCAGCCCGGATTTCTGAGCTTCACTGGGAGCGGATTGATAACCTATTCCGTTTACGATCCCACGCCTGCCATCTTCAAGTTCAGCACGCAAGGCGGGAGCCTCACGTCGTTCTCGGCGACCAGCGATGCCACGACGTTGCCACCTCCTGTGCACGGAGTCCCCGAGCCTTCCACTTGGGCCATGCTGATCGCGGGATTCCTGGGTTTGGGTCTGCTGAGCTATCGGCGCAGGTCCACGGCGTATCTGCGCCTGGTCTGAGCGTCGAATCAATTTCGACCGAATAATCGAGAGGCCGCCGAAGGGCGGCCTTTTTGTTGGTCATCGGTCGTGAAAGTCATCGTCCGCGGATGGCTCTTCCGGGGCTCTTCCCTGGACGGCTCGACAAGAGGCTTTGCAAGCCGGGTCTCTCGAGCGGGCCGGGAGGGCCCTTCACGAATTTACCGCAGGCATGCCGCGAGCCGGTGGTTTTGTCGCCAACCTTTTGTGCCAGGGCACCGAATCCGGGTTAACGTGATAATTGGCCGAGGATGTCTGCGAGGTAGGTGGTATCCCATCCGGCGCACTTGCGCCTGAGCTTGATGGATCGCTTGTCGTTGGTTGTTCGGACGAGATTGATGGCGAAGTGTCTGACGACGGCCATGTTTCTTGCGCCATGCCCCTTGCGCAGGCGCGACTGGTCGTCGGCGAAGGTGACGTCGAGCACCCAGTGCAAGCTGTTTTCGATGGCCCAATGGCTGCGCACCGCCGCGGCCGCGCCGGCGGCGGTGAGCCGGGCGGAGGAGATGTAGTAACGGGTCTCGAAGCGACCGTGATCGGTGAGTTCGGCGCGCGAGGCGACACGCACGATGGTGGCGACGGCAGGCAGGCGCAGCTCGCCCGGGAAGCGGCGCTCGCCGGCGAGCCAATCAACCTCGCGGGAAACGGTGACGGTCCTTTGTTCGATGCGGCCGTGCCCCTTGTCGAGGTCGGTGACGCTCTCCAGGAGAGCTGGCGGCGCTTCGGCAAAGAAGCTCTCGATCTCTGTTCGCAGCGTCGGCTGGTTGCCCTTGACGGCGAGCAGATAGTCGGCCTGTGCGTCCCTGATTGCCGTCGCAATGGTCGGGTTGGTGGCGATGGCATCGATCGACACCAGCGCTCCCCTCAGCGCGCCGGCGGCGGCGAGCCGCTCCAACAGCAGCGGAATGGCGGTGGTCTCGCCGGCCTTGTCGGCGACCGCCTCCTGCCCGAGAACCAGGCGGCTGGTGGTGGCAAAGGCGGAGACGAGGTGGAGCGGGGCCTTGCCGGCACTGCGGTCGTGGCTGCGCCGTGAGGTCTTGCCGTCGATGGCGACGAGGTCCGGGCGATCCGGCCAGCTCTCCCGCACCCAGGCGGTGAAGGCCTCCGAGAACAGCCCCGGATCGATGCGGTTCATCAGAAGGGTCAGCCAGCGGGCGCCCGGCACGCCATGATGGTAGGGCAGGAACCGGCGCAGGAACGACAGATGCGCTTCGCCCCAGGCGGCAATGCCTTCGTAATCGTCGCAATCGGCGATCGTGCCGCACACCACCAGCAGCAAGACTTCCGGCAATGGATGCGCCACCCGCCATGGCTCGCGCGGGTCCTCAATGACGGCAAAATGGTCCAGCAGCGCGCGCAGACGTGACTTCTCGGGGGCGGCGACGGCAGTCAGGCTCATGGCAGTGGCTCCGAATCAGGGCCACACAACCGAATCAGACTTCTCGCAAGCCGCAAACAGTCGTTAACCCGAGTTCAGAGCCCTGCCTCTCGGGCCGTTCCGATTGAATGGGCACGATCTCGGTGCTACTAGTCCCCGATGCCCGGCAACTTTGGGTCATCGGTGAAATGCTCGTGTCGAGTGCCCTGCCTCAGCCCTCGCTCTTGAAAGTGTCGGAATGACGCTTGCTGAAGATCATGGCTCCGCCGCGACGAACAGACCTGCACGGGCTCCGGCTTGCGACCTCTCCGTCATCGTGCCGGTCTACAACGAGGAAGAGAGCGTTCCGCACCTCGCCGCGAAGCTGTTCGATAGTCTGGATCGCCTCGACAGGACGTTCGAACTGATCTGCGTCGATGACGGCAGTACGGATGGCTCGTTGCAGGCGCTTCGCGACATAGCGGCTTCGCGCCCGCAACTGAAGGTCGTCAGCTTCCGGCGGAACTGCGGCCAGACCGCCGCGATGATGGCCGGGATCGATCATGCGAGCGGCGACGTCATCGTCACCATCGACGCTGACTTGCAGAACGACCCTGACGATATCCCGTTGCTGCTCGCCAAGATCGACGAGGGTTACGATGTGGTGTCCGGATGGCGGAAGGACCGCCAGGACGCCGCGATTCGGCGCAATTTCGTCAGCCGTGTCGCCAACAGGCTCATCTCGTGGATCTCCGGTGTCGCGCTCCACGACTATGGCTGCACGCTGAAGGCCTACCGGCGCGAGGTGCTCCAGGACGTGCGGCTTTATGGCGAGATGCACCGCTTCATCCCGATCTACGCGACGTGGATGGGTGCGCGCGTCTACGAGATGCCCGTGCGCCATCACGCGCGCAAATACGGCAAGTCAAAATACGGTCTCGGGCGCATCGGCAAAGTGATTCTCGATCTCCTCGTCGTCAAGTTTCTCGATAGCTATCTGGTGAAGCCGATCTATGTGTTCGGCGGCTTTGGGCTGTTGTCCCTGGCGATCTCGATCCTGATCTGCCTGCTGATGATCTGGCTCAAATTCGTCGAAGGGGTCTACATGATCCAGACCCCGCTTCCGATCATGGCCGCGATGACGTTCCTGGTCGGCGTGCTCAGCGTGCTGATGGGGATTCTTGCCGAGATGATGGTGCGCACGTATTTCGAGTCGAGCGGTCGCCGCTCCTACAGCGTGCGCGAGACGGTCAATTTCGGGAGTCACTGAAGGCATGTGCGGAATCGCCGGCTTTGTCGGTCGGGGCGATCAGGCCGACCTGCTTGCGATGACGCGCGCGCTTCAACACCGTGGGCCCGATGACGAAGGTTTTCACGTCGATCCGGAGTTGAGGGTTTTTCTCGGGCATCGCCGGCTCGCCATTCGCGATATCGCGGGCGGCCGTCAACCGATGTGGAATGCCTCCGGCACGGTCTGCGTCGTCTACAACGGCGAGATCTACAATCACGAAACGCTGCGCGCAGAACTCGAGGCGAAGGGCCACGTCTTCGTCTCCAGCCACTCCGACACCGAGGTGCTGGTGCACGGCTATGCCGAATGGGGCACCGGCCTTGCGGCGCGCCTGAACGGCATGTTCGCGTTCGCCGTCCTCGATACCGCGCGCCGTCGGCTCTATCTGGCGCGCGACCGTTTTGGAGAGAAGCCGCTCTACTATGCGCAGCGGCAGGGCCTGTTCGCCTTCGCCAGCGAGCTGAGCGCACTGGTCCGCCACCGCGATATTCCGGCGTTACCCTCGCTGCCGACACTGCGCAAGCTGTTCGCCTATGGCTATTTGCCCGCGCCGCACGCCCTCTACGAAGGGACCGCGAAGCTGCCCGGCGGCCATTTCATGACCGTCGACCTCGTTTCGCTGGAGACGAGCGTCACCGCCTATTGGCGCTTCGTCATCGAGCCCGACGAGGACATGGCGCGCCGCGGAGAGGCGGCGCTCGCGGAAGAGCTGCGTGAGCTTCTCGTCACGGCGACGGAGCGTCGCCTCGTGAGTGACGTGGGAATCGGCATCTTTCTGAGCGGCGGACTCGACTCCAGCATGGTGCTGGCCGCTGCAGCGAGGCGACGCGCGGCGCGCGAGATCGACACCTTCACCATCGGATTCACCGAGCCATCCTACGACGAATCGGCGTTTGCGCGCACGGTCGCCGATCACGTCGGCTCGCGCCATCATGAGCGCGTTCTCGGCCTGGACGCGGCGCGCGACCTGATTCCGTCGGTGCTGTCCCGGCTCGACGAGCCGAGCGCCGATGCCTCGATCCTGCCGACCCACATGCTTTCGGCGTTTGCGCGGGAGCAGGTGACGGTGGCGCTGTCGGGCGACGGCGGTGACGAGCTGTTCGCCGGCTATGATCCCTTCGTGGCGCTCAAGCCGGCGGTGCTCTATGCCGCCGTCGTGCCTGCGCCGGTCCACGCGGCATTGCGGGTGATGGCGGAGCGCCTGCCGCGCTCCTCGCGCAACATGAGCCTCGATTTCAAGGTCCGCCGCACGTTGATGGGACTGTCGCAGCCGGAAGCCGCCTGGGCGCCGGCCTGGATGGCGCCGATCGACCCCGAAGCGATCGGCGAGCTGTTCGCCGAACCCGTGCGGCCCGAGGACCTGTTCAGCGAAGCCATGGAGCTGTGGGAAAGCGGCGAGGAGCGGACGCGCGTCGACCGCCTCCTGCAATTCTTCACGACGTTCTACCTGCAGGACGACATCCTCGCCAAGGTCGACCGCGCCTCGATGATGTGTTCGCTGGAGACGAGGGCCGTGTTCCTCGACAACGACGTGGTCGAATTCTGCCGGAGGCTGCCGTCCCGCTTCAAATATCGCAACGGACGGCGCAAGCACCTGCTCAAGAAGGCGTTGGAGCCGCTTCTGCCGCGCGCGATCATCGAGCGGAAGAAGAAGGGATTCGGTATACCGCTGGCGGCCTGGATGCGACAGGTTCCGGACACCCCGCCATTCGACCCGGTGCCCGGCATTCGCCCGGCCTGGATGCGGCAGGCGTGGCAGGATCATCGCGCCGGGCGGGCCGATCATCGTCTGGCGCTTTGGACGTGGTTGAGCCTGCAGCACACACTTCGCGCGGCGGGTAGCGGGCACTGACATGGATCCGTCGGTATTTCTGGTCGAGGCGAAAATCGAGGAGACGCACTGGTGGTTCGTGCAGCGCCGCCGGTTGTTTGCCGACCTCATCCGCAAGGCGAAGATTCCGCTCGACGCCGAGGTCGTGGATGTCGGCACGGGTACCGGGGCCAATCTTCGCCTGCTCAGGCAGATGGGATTCACGGGGGTGACGGGCATCGATCCGAGCGAGGAGGCTGCCCGCTGGTGCGCCGAAAAGGGGCTGGGTACGGTGCGCACGGGAGACCTCTGCGCGCTGCCGCTTCCCGATGCGTCCGTCGACCTCGTGCTGGCGACCGATGTGATCGAGCATGTCGCCGAGGACGGTCGGGCGGTTGCCGAAATCCGCCGCGTGCTGCGGCCGGGCGGCACGGCGTTGATCACGGTGCCGGCGTTTCCCAGCCTCTGGGGCTTGCAGGACGTCAAGTCGCACCACTTCCGCCGCTATCGCATGGCACCCCTGGTGCGACTGCTGGAGAGCGCCGGTCTGGTGATCGAGCAAAGGTTTCATTTCAACTACCTGCTGTTCGCGCCGATCTACGTGGCGCGCCAGGTCATCGATCTTCTGGACGTGAAGCTCGGCAGCGAGAATGAGGTCAATAACCCCGTGGTCAACCGCCTGCTCAATCTCGTCTTTCGCCTCGACGTGACTACGGCGCCGCTGCTCAGGCCGCCATTCGGCGTCTCCATCCTCGCACTCGTCCACCGTCCCCGGGAATCCGAACTGCGGAAAGAGCCTTCATGAGTTCGCGTCTGACCAGCCGCACGATCGACGATTTCGGCGATCAGTGGACGCGCTACACCGATAATGAGGGCTTCTACGGCTCGACGGAACTGCTAGCCGATATCTTCGGCCCCGTGCTGGACCTGGATGCCCTGAAGGGCAGGCAAGTCGCGGAAATCGGCAGCGGCACCGGGCGTATCGTCAACATGCTCCTCGCCGCAGGCGCGGCGCATGTGACGGCGCTGGAGCCCTCCCAGGCGATGCAGGTGCTGCGCGACAACACGAGGCGCGACGCGGAGCGCATCACCTATCGGGAATGCCGCGGCGACGAGCTTCCTGCCGATCCCGCGCAGGACATCATCGTGTCGATCGGCGTGCTGCATCACATTCCCGATCCGGAGCCGGTGGTCGCAGCCGCCTACAACGCCCTGAAGCCCGGCGGCCGGCTGCTGGTCTGGCTCTATGGGTGGGAGGGCAACGCGGCCTATCTCTCCTTCGCTCTTCCGCTGCGC
Organism: Bradyrhizobium sp.; assembly: GCF_028868675.1. Taxonomy (GTDB): domain Bacteria; phylum Pseudomonadota; class Alphaproteobacteria; order Rhizobiales; family Xanthobacteraceae; genus Bradyrhizobium. The sequence goes on along the minus strand of NZ_JAGWUA010000180.1, from coordinate 3,560 downwards.
GCCGTCTCGACGCGGTTGCCGCACGGCGTTCTTTCCGCTCTCTGCCACGCGCTGAACGCCGTGCTCGGGCTGTATATTGCACTGGCGCGGCGCATCCCGGTGCCGCTCCATCGCTACATGACGGAAGTCATCGGCCGCTTTTCTCGCCGGAAGCGCTATCTCGTGATCTATGACCAGCTCAACCCGGCTTATGCGAAGTACTACCGCGAGGCGGAAGCCCGGCAGTTGCTCGAACGCGCCGGGTTCCAGGATGTCGTGTTGCATCACCGGCACGGCTACAGTTGGACCGTCATGGGACGCCGTGCGGCGGACGGAGCCGCAAACTCATGAGCGCAGACAACCTTCCCAACCCGCAATCCGCGCACTACGGCACCATTCATGATGCATATGAGGCACACTACTACGATGCCGCGTCGATGGAATATCGCCATCGCTTTCTCTATCAACCGTTGCTCGAAGGTCTTCGACTGGATGGCGCTTCCGTCGCCGATCTCGCCTGCGGCAGCGGGCACAATTCGCTGGCGCTTCGCGGCTACTTCCCAGGCCTTCGCACCACGGGCTACGATATCTCGGATGCGGCCTGCCGGGACTATCGCGCCAATACCGGCGAGGCTGCCCATCTCGTCGATCTCACCAAGGCCTATTCGCCGCAGGAGAGCCATGACGCAGCCCTGATCATAGGGGGCCTGCATCACTGCGTGCTCGACCTCGAGACCACGTTGAGGAATGTCGCCCGCCTGATCCGCCCCGGCGGGCATTTCATGATGATGGAGCCGAGCGACGATTCCTTCCTCAGCGGCATCAGGCGAATCTGGTATCGGGCCGATGGCTATTTCGAAGCCGATACCGAGCACGCGCTCAAGCACGATGCGCTGGCCGCGATGGCCTGCCCCTACTTCGTTCCCGAGAAGGTCGTCTATACCGGGGGGCCCGCTTTCTATGCGATTCTCAACAGCCTGATCCTGCGCATTCCGCTCGGCGCGAAGCCGTCGCTCGCCCGCCTGCTGTTCCCGATCGAGAGCCTCTACAACCGACTGCCCGGCCGGGCGCCGTTCGCGGTGTTTCTCGCGCGATGGCGCCGCACGGATGTGCCGGTCGACGACGCTGCGTGATGTGGCGCTTAATTGTGTCCGTAGTAGTGCTTGTACCAGGCGATGAAGCGCTCGATGCCGACCTCGATCGGCGTATTCGGGGAAAAGCCGACGTCTGCCGCGAGCGCGTCGATGTCGGCGCAGGTGTCGACGACGTCGCCCGGCTGCAACGGCAGGAAATTCTTCTCGGCAACGCGCCCGAGCGCCTTTTCGATGCAATCCACCACGTGCATGAGCGCGACCGGCTTGTTGTTGCCGATGTTGTAGAGCCGGTAGGGCGCCGACGACGTGCCGGGGTCGGGAGCCTTGCCGGACCAGTCCGGGTTCGGTGTCGCCACGCGGTCGAGCGTGCGAACGATCCCCTCGACGATGTCGTCGATATAGGTGAAATCGCGGGAATGGTGGCCGTTGTTGTAGATGTCGATCGGCTTGCCGGCGAGGATGTTCGAGGCGAACTGGAACATGGCCATGTCGGGCCGCCCCCAGGGACCGTAGACCGTGAAGAAACGCAGTCCCGTGGTCGGCAGCCCGAAGAGGTGCGCATAGGAGTGCGCCATCAGCTCGTTGGCTTTCTTGGTCGCCGCGTAGAGGCTGACCGGATGATCGACGGACTGATGGATCGAGAACGGCAACGTCGTGTTGGCGCCATAGACCGAGGAGGTCGAGGCGTAGACGAGGTGCTCCACGGCATTGTGGCGGCAGCCTTCCAGGACGTGAAGAAAGCCGGTGACGTTGCTGTCGACATAGGCGGACGGGTTCTTCTGCGCGTAGCGCACGCCGGCCTGGGCTGCGAGATTGACGACGCGCGAAGGCCTGTGCTCGCGGAACAGGCGCTGCATTCCCTCGCGATCGGCGAGATCGAGCTTCTCGAACGCGAACTGCGAGGACTCGCGGAGCTGTTCCAGCCGGGCATGCTTCAGCCGGACGTCATAGTAGTCGTTGATGCAATCGAGCCCGACCACGGAATCGCCCCGGGCGAGAAGAGCTTTCGCGGTGTGGAATCCGATGAAGCCGGCCGCGCCCGTCACCAAGACCTTCATTGCGTCCAAGCCTCTCTCGCAACCGGGCGCCCGTGTGCCAGCAACGCGGTATCCTGAACGGGTACGTGGTCGGGCACCTATTAGTAATCCGCCTTATGGACCGTCAAGAGCGCCGGGGCGCCTCACCGCCCGTCATATTCGGCCCAGCATTCCGGCGTCTCGTAGACCCGGACCGCGGAGATTTGGGCGACGGCCGGCTTCAGCCGCTCCCAGATCCAGACGGCGATGTTCTCGGCCGTCGGATTCTCGAGGCCCGCGACGTCGTTGAGACATCTGTGATCCACCGCTTCGAGAATGTCGGCAAAGCCTCGTTCGACATCGAAAAAGTCGGCCACGAAGCCGGTCTTTGGGTCGACGGGGCCCTCGAGCCGAACCTCGATCCGGTAGGAATGCCCGTGCAGGCGGCTGCAGGGGTGGGTTTCCGGCACGTTGGGCAGTCGATGCGCCGCTTCGAACTTGAACGCTTGCGATATCTTCATTGGCTTCGAGAAAGTTTCCGGTTCTGTGTATCGGGCGCGCTACCTGCAATCGGTCGCGACGTCCGTGCCGCGGGCGACTGGCGATGTCGCGCTTCGCGGCACGGTGATGAAGATGGGCACTATTGCTTCGCCGTGGCGCTTTGATGCCGTGTGCGAGTCGACGCCACCCAATCCGACCAATTTACTTATCCTCGCGCGCACACCCCGACAGGAGCGCGCACGCACCGCTATTCGCTTTCGATGTCTTCGAGCCGGGCCCCACGTCCCGCGCGCAGGCTGTTTCGCGCTTGTTCGATACGACGCAGAAAGCGCGGGTCATGTTCGAGGCGGTACTCGAACCAGTCCTCCTCCGATTCGAAGCCGATCAACACGCCTGCGGGCTTGCCATGGCGCGTGATAACGATCTCCTGCGCCTCAGCTTCTCGAAGAAAGCGAGACAGATCATCCTTGATCTCGGATAAAGGAACTTCCTTCACCCCAGATCTTCGAATTGTGCGAGCCATGACTCGGCCTCCGATTTGGGCACCATTGCCAGAACCTCAACGGTCGTGCCGGACACATCGTAGAAGACCCGAACCTCGCCTACCCGCAGCCGATACTGCGGACGCAGCAATCCTCGCAATCGCTTGATGCGACTGCGGCTCGCTTTCTTGGGCTCGTGCCTCAGATGCGTTTCGAGCGCAATCCGGACAGTCGCGCGCGTACTTGCCGTCAGCCTCCTGAGGTCTTCGACAGCTTCGGGAGCAAGGACAATCTCAAAAGGCATTCTAGCCAGAATATAGCCAGATTTGCACGGAGTGTCAAACGAGGCGAATAGTCTGCCTCCGAGCGAACATTGGTGCACCTTCGGCTAGGCCGAGGCTGCATATTTTGGCGTGGAATGGCGCGCCCGACACGATTCGAACGTGTGACCTTTGCCTTCGGAGCAATTTAACCTGCCCTACGCAAAT
>NZ_JAGWUA010000367.1 GCF_028868675.1 Bradyrhizobium sp. | reverse complement strand
GGCCCGGCTCGATCTGCTCGACAACAATGTCGGCATCGGCAGCCGCGGCAGCGTGGTCGACGAGACGCCCGAGCAATATCGCCGCGTCATGCAGGTCAACGTCGAGAGCATGTTCCTGCTGTCGAAGCACGCAATCCCCGCCATGATCAGGACGGCCAGGGGCGGCGCGATCGTCAACATCTCCTCGATCTCGGCGCTGCGGCCGCGCGGCCTCACGACCTACACCACGTCGAAGGCCGCGATCATCGGCTTGACCCGCGCGATGGCGGTGGATCACGGCCGCGACAACATCCGCGTCAACTGCATCTGCCCGGGACCGATGTACACGCCCATGGTCTATGCCCGCGGCATGAGCGAGGCCGCACGCGCCAACCGCGCCAGGGCTTCGCTCCTGAAGATCGAGGGCACCGGCTGGGACGTCGGCCACGCCGTCAAGTTCCTGCTCAGCAACCATGCCCGCTACATCACCGGCCAGGCGCTGGTGGTCGACGGCGGCGTCACGCTGCAGGCGCCGGAGCGGGAATCGCAGGAACATTGAAAGGACACGTCGAATGGCCCGCCTGCCCTATCTCGAGGCCGACCAGGTCGCGCCCGAATATCGCGACATGCTCAAGCGCAACACCAACCTGCACAAGCTCCTGGTCAACTCGCCGGAGATGGCGCGCGCCTTCAACGGCCTCGGCGGCTATATCCGCTTCAAGAGCAAGCTCGACCCGCGCCTGCGGGAGCTAGCGATCCTGCAGGTCGGCTGGCTGGAGAAATCGGAATACGAGTTCACCCACCACGTGAAGATCGGCCGGGAGTTCGGCGTCACCGATGCCGACATCGCCGGGCTGATGGCGGAGACCGCGGGCAAGCCGTCCGAGCTCGAACCGCTGGCGAAGGCGATCCTTAGGGGCACCCGCGAGATGGTGCGCGACCTCGCGATGTCGGAAAAGACCTTTGCCGAGATCAGGCAGCACCTTTCCGACGAGCACATGGTCGACCTCGTGCTCACCATCGCCTTCTATTGCGCCGTGGTGCGCGTGCTCGCCACGATGAAGATCGACAACGAGCCGTATTACAAAGAGGTACTCGCGCAGTACCCGATCCCGGGAGTGAATTGACATGCGCCTGAAGGACAAGGTCGCCATCGTAGTCGGCGCCGGGCAGAGCCCCGGCGAAGGCATGGGCAACGGACGCGCCACGGCCCTCACCTTCGCGCGCGAGGGCGCGAAAGTGATGTGCGTCGACCATCATCTGGAGTCCGCCGAGGAGACGGTCGCGATGATCGCGGCAAAGGGCGGCACGGCGGCGGCCTGCAAGGCCGACGTGACCAAGAGCACCGACATCAAGGCCATGATCGCGGATGCGCGGGCGCGCTGGAGCCGGATCGACGTCCTGCACAATAATGTCGGCGTCAGCCTCGCCGGCGGCGATGCCGAGCTATTGCAACTGACCGAGGAGGCATTCGACCGCGTCGTCGCCATCAACCTCAAGAGCTGCATCCTTGCGGCAAAGGAGGTGATCCCGATCATGCGGGCGCAGAAGAGCGGCGCGATCATCAACATCTCCTCGATGGCCGCGATCACCACCTATCCCTACGTCGCCTACAAGGCGACGAAATCGGCGATGATCGCCTTCACCGAGCAGCTCGCCTACCAGAACGCCGAATACGGCATCCGCGCCAACGTCATCCTGCCCGGCCTGATGAACACGCCGATGGCGGTCGACACCCGCGCCCGCGAATGGCACAAGACCCGCGCCGAGGTCGAGGCCGAACGCGACAGCAAGGTGCCGCTGCGGAAGAAGATGGGAACCGGCTGGGACGTCGCCAACGCCGCCCTGTTCCTCGCCTCCGACGAGGCCAACTTCATCACCGGCGTGACGCTGCCGGTCGACGGCGGCGC
>NZ_JAGWUA010000366.1 GCF_028868675.1 Bradyrhizobium sp. | reverse complement strand
GAAATCGTGGAATTCGAACCTGACGAGTTCGTATGGCACGTCGGCGACCAGGCCGGAGGTGTGTTCGGCATCGTTGAAGGAGCGGTCGGCGTGCTGGTGCCGGCCGAGGAGGCCGGCCTTCGGCTCGCCCACATCATGCGGACCGGCGCCTGGTTCGGTTACGGCCCGTTGTTCACGGGAGGCCAGCGGACATTGACGTTCCGAACCACCGAACCCAGCATCGTGATGAAGATCGAGCTTGCCCGTCTCAATGACGTCGGCCGGGCCGATCTGGCGTTCACGCGCATCATGGCGACATTGGGCGTCCAGACGGCGACCATCGCCATCCGGATTATTCATGACCTGCTGATACCACGAACCGATCGACGTATCGCCGCTACGCTGTTGCGGGTTGCCGACGTGCATCAAAAGTCGCGCTCGCCTCGAATGCGCGAGATTCGCCTGAACCAGGCGGAGCTTGCGGAGATGGCCAACACCTCCCGTCACTCCGTAAACCGGACTTTGCGCCTCTTCCAGGAAAACGGCTGGATTGGCGTCACATACAGGCATGTCCAGATACTCAATTCTGCAGTGCTCTCGAAGTTTGCTCATGGCGAAGACGGTATCGTGGGTCGGCTGCACCGACGAAACGGTCGAGGACTTCGTTAGACCATCGGTTCATGCTGCGGGTTATCCTCCGTGAGTCGGCATGACGCATATTGAGAGCAGCAGACTTGCTTGCCTTGATTGGGAGCGAACGACGAGTCGTCCGCGCAGCCTGATCGGGCGCTTGCTCGACCCAAAGGACGGCATGTCACGCTGACCACGCTTCAGCGCGCCGCGCGCATGGTCGGGCGGTCGCTGCGGCTGGAACTGGCTTGGGAGGTCGCGGGATCGATCCCGGCGATGATGGGTCTATACACCTGATTTGCCCGACGCGTCAAGTGAAATTCGGAATAGCGAAATCCTGTTGCCGGCTGTCGCCATTTCCACTGTGCATGGGGTTGATCCTCAGATTCTGGTTGGGAGGCGCTCTTGCCAGTGCTGGTCGTGGCATGGCTTGCCGAACTGCGCAGCCAAAGTCCGCCTTCGCCCTTTGGGCTTCGGCGTGACAGCCTTCGCTCGCTTCGCGGGAGATTGGGACACTGGCTTGCCCAGCCGAAGCTCGCGAAGCGAGCGAAGGCTGGTGGGCCCGGCAGGACTCGAACCTGCAACCAGACCGTTATGAGCGGCCGGCTCTAACCATTGAGCTACAGGCCCCGCCGCGGGCGGGCCGCGCGGCGTGCGCGCGGCCGGCAACGGTGCGGGGTCCGTTTACAGGGGCGGAGGCGATGGTGCAATGCCATAGCGTTTTCGCGCGAAGTGGCCACCGGTTCGCGCGAAGAAAACGCGTCAAACCGAAGAGCCACCCCTCAGTCCACCGACACGCCGGCGAACTCGACCACCTTGCGCCATTTCTCGGTCTCGTCCGCCACCAGCTTGCCGAACTCGGCCGGCGTCATCGGCCGCGGGATGCCGCCGGTCTCGGCGAGCTTGGCCACCAGCTTCGGGTCCTTCAGCGCCTCGCCGACGGCCTTGTTGAGGACGTCGACGATCTCGGGCGGCGTGCCCTTCGGCGCCGAGATGCCGTAGAAGCCGACCGATTCGAAGCCCGGCACGGTCTCGGCGATCGCGGGGATGTCGGGCACGGTCGGCCAGCGTTTCGGCGAGGTGACGCCGAGGGCGCGGACGCTGCCGCCGCGCGACTGCTCCAGCGCGGACGGAAGATTGTCGAAGATGAGCTGCACCTTGTTGGAGATGATGTCGGGGAAGGCGATCGCCGAGCCGCGATAGGGCACGTGCACCATGTCGCACTTGGTCATCGCCTTGAACAGCTCCGCCGACATGTGCACCGAGGTGCCGTTGCCGGAGGACGC
>NZ_JAGWUA010000365.1 GCF_028868675.1 Bradyrhizobium sp. | reverse complement strand
GAGCCCCGTCCCTGCCGCCTCCACGCGACCCCGCCATCGCGGTCGCCGAGGAGTACGAGATCGCCCGCCGCAAGGGTACGGCCGAGGCGCTCGAGCTGTTCATCGCGCGCCACGGCGACGACCCGCTCGCGGAGAAGGCCCGCGCCGAGCTGCGGCGGCTGTCGCGCTGAGGGAAGCGCCGGCATCCGATTTCGCAGGCGGCGGCGGTTGCGCAGGCTTGCCGCCTGATTTTTCAGCACTATGGTGGCCCTGCAATCGAATACCGGAGCCCATCAAGATGCCCATTCCGCATGCCTCGCAGGCGCTGTCGCGCTTCACCGTGCTCGATCTGACCCGCGTGCGGTCCGGGCCGACCTGCGTGCGCCAGCTCGCGGACTGGGGCGCCAACGTCATCAAGATCGACGCGCTGACCGAGGATTCCGGCGGCGAGCAGCCCGGCGGCCCCCGCCATGGCTCCGACTTCCAGAATTTGCACCGCAACAAGCGGGCGATGACGCTGAACCTGAAGGACGAGCGCGGGCTCGCCGTGTTCAAGCGCCTCGCCGCCAGGGCCGACGTGGTGGTCGAGAATTTCCGCCCCGACGTGAAGGACAAGCTCGGGATCGACTACGAGACCCTGCGCCGGATCAATCCGCGCCTGGTCTATGGCAGCATCTCCGGCTTCGGCCAGGACGGCCCCTATCACAAGCGGCCGGGCTTCGATCAGATCGCCCAGGGCATGGGCGGGCTGATGTCGATCACGGGGGCGCCGGGCGGCGGTCCGATGCGGGTCGGCATCCCCGTCGCCGACCTCTCGGCCGGGCTGCTCTGCGCCATCGGCATCCTCACCGCGCTGCTGGAGCGCGAGGTGTCGGGCCAGGGCCAGTGGGTGCAGACCTCGCTGCTGCAGGCCCAGATCTTCATGCTCGACTTCCAGGCGGCGCGCTGGCTGATGGAGAAGGAGGTCGCCAAACAGGCCGGCAACAACCATCCGACCAGCATCCCCACGGGCGTGTTCAGGACCTCGGACGGTTACATCAACATCGCCACCACGGGCGGGCGGATCTGGGAGCGCTGCGCCCAGGCGATCGGTGCGCCGGAGCTCGTCGCCGATCCCGACTACGCCACCGCGCCCGCGCGCTCGAAGAATCGCGACGCCCTCAACGCCGAGATCGAGAAGCACACGGTGACGAAATCGACCGAGACCTGGGTGAAGGAGCTCAACGAAGCCGGCGTGCCCTGCGGGCCGATCTACGCCATCGACCAGATGTTCGAGGACGCGCAGGTGAAGCATCTCGGCATCGCGCAGGACGTGCCGAACGAGGAGAACCGCCACATTCGCCTGGTCGGCCAGGCGGTGACGCTGTCGCGCACCCCGAGCCGCATGGCGGCACGGCCGCCGGAATTCGGCGAGCAGACCGACGAGGTGCTGGCCGAGTTCGGCTTCGATGCGAAGGAGATCGCGAGCCTCAGGGCTGCCAAGGTCGTGTAGGCATCGTCACTGAAGCAACGACCACCCTGGAACGACAAAGCCCGGCGCGAGCCGGGCTTTGCATGCATTCGTGCGTAACAGCTCAGTACTTGGCGACCACCGGGCCACCACCGAACTGGTAGTTCACGCCAACGCGCAGGATATTGTCCGTGAACCGCGAGGAATAGGACGCGCCGGCATTGGCCCGAACAGGAACCAGGATGGTCGTCGCGACCGGACCGGCGCTGACCGTGCCGAGATCCATGTAGAGATATTCCAGCTTTGCGGTCCAGTTGCCGCCGATCTTGCCTTCGATGCCGGCACCAGCGGTCCAGCCGGCGCGGGTCGAAGAGTTTCCGAACGCCACCGTGACCGGAACGCCGTTGACGTTCTGTCCAGTGATGCTGGCGTCGGTCTTCAATTCGCCATAGGCGAGACCGCCGGTCCCGTACA
>NZ_JAGWUA010000179.1 GCF_028868675.1 Bradyrhizobium sp. | reverse complement strand
CGCTGTCGCTGGCGCAGGGCCCGTCGATCGCACTCGGCTACATCAAGCGCAACATCAACAATGCCGAGCATCTCGCGCTGGAGGACTGCTTCGACGGCGAGGCGATCCATCACACCCGCTGCGGCGACACCGACGACCACAAGGAGGCCGCAAAGGCCTTCGTCGAGAAGCGCAAGCCGGCGTTCAGGGGGCAGTAGCCATGGCGAGCTATCTGCGGCTGCGGCAGATCTGCCTGGTCGCGCCGCATCTCGAACCGGTCGTCTCCGACATCGCCGCCATCATGGGCCTCGCGGTCTGTTACCGCGACGGTAATGTCGCCAAATACGGCCTGGAGAATGCGCTCCTGCCGGTCGACACCATCCTGCTGGAGGTGGTCGCACCGTTGCAGGACGGCACCGCGGCGGGCCGCTTCATCGAAAAGACCGGCGGCCGCGGCGGCTACATGGCGATCTTCTGCTGCGACGATCCCGACGCGGTCGGCCGCCGGGCCAATGCGCTTGGCGTCCGCACCGCGAACGTGATCGACCATGCGCCCTATCACGGCGTGCAACTGCATCCACGCGATTGCCGCGCCGCCTTCATCGAGCTCAACCACACCGCCGGCAGCGACGATATCCTGGGGCCCTATCCGCCGGCGGGACCGGATTGGCAAAAATCCATCCGCAAGGACGTGACGCAGGCGCTCACCGGCGTGGAGATGCAGAGCCCGGACCCGCGGGGCCTCGCCGAGCACTGGGGCAAGATCATCGGGATCGCGGCGACGAAGCTCGGCAATGGTGCGGAGCTGAAGCTGCCCAACTGCAGCTTCCGATTCATCGAAGGCGACAGCGAGATCATGAGCGGGCTCGACTTCAAGGTCTGCGACGTCGCACGCGTCTGCGATGACGCCAAGGCGAAGAGGCACGTGGTGTCGGGCAATGCGTTCGCGCTCGGTGGGGTGACGTTCCGGGTTTCAACCTAGACGTCTGCGTAGCTCTACATTGAGTCGTCATGCCCGGGCCTTCGCCACGCCGAAGGGGCTTCGGCCCCGCAGGCGGGACAGGCCCGGTCATGACGAGTGAACGACCGAGCAAGGAACGACAACAGGAATACGCCGGAACCGGTCAGCGCGAACGAGGCGGCTTCGATGCTGGCAGGCTTGAAGGCGGCGCCGCTGCTGAACGGTTTTCGGGGCGCCGCTAAGGTCGACGTCGGCGTGCTGGCGCAGCTGATAGCCGCTATCTCCATGCTGGCTGCGCGTCATGCGCAGGGGATCGTCGAAGTGTGTGCGCGGAGAGAACCCCTTCCGACGCTTAGCGCCACCTTCTCCCACAAGGGGCGAAGGAAGAAAGTGATCACCGCCCCTTGAAGTTCGCCACCCTGCGCTCTTCCGTGGCCTTCACGCCTTCCTTGAAGTCTTCGGTGGCGCGGAGCCGCGTCTGTTCGGCGAGCTCGTGATTGGTGGCGGCCATGACGCGGTCGGCGAGGCCTGCGCGCATCGTGCCGCGGGTGGAGAGCAGGCCGAGCGGAGAGCATTCGGCGATCTCGCCGGCGAGCTTCATCGCGGCGGCCTTGACCTGGTCCTGCGGCACCAGCACGTTGGCGAGGCCCCATTTGTAGGCCTCTTCGCCGGTGACGCGGCGGCTGGTGTAGAACATCAGTTCCGCATTGTTCTTGCCGATCAGCTCGGGCAGCGTCGTGGTCAGGCCGAAGCCCGGATGGAAGCCGAGCTTGGTGAAGTTCGCCGAGAAGCGCGCCTCGGGGCATGTGACGCGGAAATCCGCGGACACGGCGAGCCCGAGCCCGCCGCCGATCGCGGCGCCCTGCACGGCGGCCACGATCGGCTTCTTGGCGCGGAAGATGCGTACCGCCTGGATGTAGAGATGGTTGATCGCGCCGAGGCTGTCGGCCGGATCGCCTTTGGCCTCACGCGCCTCCTGCGCCTGCCGCGCCGGATCGTTGAAATTGGCGCCGGCGCAGAACGCCTTGCCCTGCGCCGACAGCACCGAGGCGCGGATCTCGATGTCGCGGTCGAACTCGTCGAGCGCGTCCGCGATCTGGTTGATCAGCGAGATGTCGAAGAAGTTGAGCGGCGGACGGCGGATCTCGATGGTGCCGACGTGCCCGACCTTCTCGACGCCGATATCTTTGTAGGTGCTCATGATGATCCTCGATTGATTCTATTCAGCGCAGGCCGAGCCCACGGGCGATGATGCCGCGCAGCACTTCGGTGGTGCCGCCCTGGATGGTGAGCTTCGGCGCGGTCTTGATGGCGAAATCGAGCTGCCGCTCCAGCGTCTCGCGGTTGGTCGCGGTCTCCTCGACGAAGGCGGCGAGGTCGCGCACGCGGTGCGGCAGCTGCTGCTCCCAGACCGTGCCGATGTCCTTGACGATGGAGGCTTCCACCACCGGCTCCTTGCCCGCCTGCAGCATGCCGGCGACGGAGACCGACATGCGCCGCATGGTGTGGAGCTGCGCCACGAGGCGGCCGATGCCCTCGGCGCTGCGCGTATCCGGCTCGTCGCCGACCGCGCGCACGAGCTCGGTGAGCACGTAGTAGGTCTCGAGGAAACGCTCGGGGCCCGAGCGCTCATAGGCGAGCTCGCTGGTCGCCTGTTTCCAGGCGCCGTCGACCTCGCCGAGCACGTGATCGTCGGGCACGAAATAGTCGGTGAAGACGACCTCGTTGAACTCGTACTGGCCGGTGATCTGCCCGATCGGGTTCACCTGGATGCCCGGCTGCTTCATCTTGACCAGGAACTGCGTCAGCCCGTGGCGGCGGTTCTCCCTGGTGGGAGCCGAGGTGCGGAAGATCGCGATCATGTAGTCGGCGATGTGCGCCGACGAGGTCCAGATCTTGGTGCCGTTGACGAGATAGCCGCCGTCGGTCCTGGTCGCGCGGGTCTTTGCCGCGAACAGGTCGGAGCCGGAGTTCGGCTCGCTCATGCCGATGGCGAAGCACAGCTCGCCGCGGCAGATGCGCGGCAGGATGTCCATCTTGACGTGCTCGGGCGCGTATTTCAGCAGCACCGGCCCGCTCTGGCGGTCGGCGACGAAGAAGCGCCGCGTCGGCGCGTTCGCCACGCGCATCTCCTCGGTGACGACGTAACGCTCGAGGAAGGAGCGTTCCTGGCCGCCATATTTCTTCGGCCAGGTCATGCCGAGCCAGCCCTTGGCGCCGACCCGGCGGGAAAATTCCGGCGCGTCGGTGTCCTCGCGGTTGGGCTTGTGCGGATCGAAGGTGCCGGCGGCGATCTCGTCGGCGAGGAAGGCGCGCACTTCCTTGCGCAGTTGCTCGCACTTTTCCGGCAGGCGGATCGGATCGAAACGGAGGGCAGCGGTCATTGTTGTCTCGTTCCCCTAATCAGCGCGAAGCCACCAGCGGCCACAATTCGTCGGCGCCACGGTGGGCGACCAGCCTGCCGAGTTCGACGGCCCAGTGGCTCTCCGAGCCGAAATCGTCGCGCCAGGCCAGCGCCCGCAGCGAATAGCGGTGCAGGATGTGCTCCATGGTGAAGCCGATCGCGCCGTGCACCTGATGGGCGATGGCGCCGCCCTTCTCGGCGGCTTCCGCGCAGCGGATCTTTGCGGCGGCAGCTTCGAGAAAGATGGCTTCGTCGAAGAATTTTGCATTGGCGATCGCATCGGCTGCCGAGGTTGCGGCGGCGAGCGCCGCGGCGGATTCGCCGGCGAGTCTTGCGAGGTTGTGCTGCACCGCCTGGAATTTCGAGATCTTCTTCTCGAAGGCGACGCGCTCGTTGGAGTAGCGCACGGAAATGTCGAGCATCGATTCGAGCGAACCCGCGATCTGCAGGCTGCGTGCGACGCAGCCCATCAGCATCAGGGTGTTCTGGTCAAACCCCTTCGGCGCCGGCTTGGTCGTGATCGGCTGCACCTTGTCGAACGTCACGGTGTCGCTGTTGTCGTAGCCGACATTGAGCCCGGCCTCGATGCGCGCCCGGGCGGCGTCGACCAGCGCGATCGAGAGCCCGCCATTGCCCTGCGCCAGCACGGCAAAATGCTTCGCCGCCTTGGCGAAGGGCACGCTGCGGGCGCGCCCCGAAAGCGAGCCGTCGGGATGCAGCGTGATGCGGTCCTTGGGCGAAGCAGGGGCCACCGTCATCTCGCCGTCCGGCGAGGCGATCTTCGCCTGCGCCAGCAGCCAGCCCGCGAGCATGGTCTCGGCCAGGGGAACGGCGACCGCAAAGCGGCCGGCGGCGTTCAGCAGCGCAAAGCCGTCGGCGAGGCTCGCGCCGGAGCCGCCGCAATCCTCCGGCACCCAGGACAAGGGCAGGCCGGCTTCGCTCAACGCCTGCCACAGCGGCGCTTTCCACGCGCCCTTCTTGTCGTGGTTGATGGTCTGCGGATCGGCGAGATCGGAAAAAATCTTCTCCGCGGTCTCGACGACGATGTTGTCACTCTCCGCCACAGCGTTCCCCGTGCTCTTGAATTGGCAGCCCGCTCGCGGACAGGCATGCGGTCTCTTCTTGCGCCCGATGATCTGAAAAAGCCATGGTCCTGACAAGCGTTGATCGCAAGCCCTCCTGCGGCGCCGGCATGGGCCAGCTAATTCCGCTTAGCGGAGTTTCACCGATTTGCAGGCGATATGAACTCCGCTAAACAGGGCGCCGGCATTCGCAAGAGAAGAGAGGACATCCGGATGGCAAAGGACGGCTTGTGCGCAATCGTGACGGGGTCCGCATCCGGCCTGGGGGCGGCCACCGCGGAGATTCTTGCCAAGGGCGGAGCGCGGCTCGTCATCAACTATTCCTCGAGCAAGACCGAAGCCGAGGCCACGGCGGAGGTCTGCCGCAAGGCGGGCGCGGCCGAGGTGCTGGTCGTGCAGGGCGACGTCTCGCGCGACGAGGACTGCCGCAAGCTCGTGGCGGCGGTCGAAAAATGGGGCCGGCTCGACGTGCTGGTCAACAATGCCGGCACCACCAAGCATGTCGCGCATGGCGATCTCGCCGGGCTGTCGGCGGAGGATTTCCAGCGCGTCTACGGCGTCAACACCATCGGCCCGTTCCAGATGGTGCGCGCCGCGCGGAGCCTTCTGGAGGCCGCCGCCAAGGCGTCTGGTCGGCCGTCGTCGGTGGTGAACGTGTCCTCCGTCGCCGGCATCAGCGGCGTCGGCTCCTCGATTGCGTATGCCGCGAGCAAGGGCGCGCTCAACACCATGACGCTGTCGCTGGCGCGTGCGCTCGCGCCCGCCATTCGCGTCAACACCGTGTGTCCCGGCTACATCGACACGCCCTGGTTCACCAAGGGCCGTGGCGCGGAGGGCGCCAAGCAGGTGCGCGACATGGTGGTGTCGAAGGTCCCGCTGAAGGTCGCGTCCTCGGCGGAGGATATCGCCCAGCTCGTCTGCTTCCTGGCCTCGCCCGCGTCCGGCAACATGACCGGCGAGATCGTACGCATGGATGCCGGGATGCATCTGATCACGTGAGTGCGCACACTTCCTCTGCCGTCATGGCCGGCTTGGCCCGGCCATGACGGTTTGAAGCAGCCTGCCTCTTCCCTGACGGCGTGCCGTCACCCCTTGATCACGCCGCTTGCTACCAGGCGGTGCCAGATGAACAGCACCACCACCGCGCCGATGGTGGCGGTGATGAAACCGGCGCCCTGGTCGGGGCTGTAGTGCCCGATGGCCTGGCCGATCCAGGTGGCGAGGAACGCGCCAGCGATGCCGAGGATGGTGGTGAGGATGAAGCCGCTCGGGTTGTTCGGGCCCGGCGCCAGCCAGCGCGCGATGACGCCGGCGATGAAGCCGACGACGATGATCCACAACAGGCCGCCCATGCTCATGTCCGTATTCCCCCTTCTTGAAGCGAATCGAATGAGACTCAGATCCGGCCCGAGAGCTCGTGCTCGGTCGGCAGCCGCCCATCCGGCGTCAGATGGTCGATCACCTGTGGCAGGTACTCGCTGAGGCCGGCGAGCAGTTCGTCGCGCGACAGCCCGCTCTGGGCGGAGAGCTGGCTGATCTGGTCGGCGCCGAGCGCGTTCGCCAGATCGCCTGGTGCGATCGGCTTGTTCGGACCCTTGCCGACCCAGGAGTTCGCGGTGTCGCTCTGGCCGCTCTTCTGCAACTGGTTGAGAAGGTCGCCGAGCCCGCCGCTGATGACGCTGCCGGCCGCGCCGCCGGCGATCAATCCGCCAAGCCCGCCCTTGAGCACGTCGCCAAGACTTCCACCAAGACCTCCGCCAAGCCCACCGCCGGTATTCAGGGGCGGCGGCGCAGGCGTCGGAGAGGGTTGCGGCGCGGTGCCGGACTGGTTGTTGGTGAAATGCTTGAGCGTTTTCCAGGCGAGCAGGCCGAGGATCGCCATGGTGAGTGGCGACATGCCGCCGGACGATTGGGATGAGCTCGGCGCGGCCGGTCCGCGCGGTCCGTGCTGCATGCCGTTGAGGACGTCGAGTAGACCCATGGCGTTCTCCTGCCGCTGTGCTGCCCCCGAGGCGACAACATATTGGCCTCTCGTGACGGTTACAAGGCGAGGCGGTAGCCGCAAGGACGCCGCGGCCGCGCAGTGGGCATCAGGCACGGCCTCTGCTATCGAAGGCAGCGGCGACGCCGGGGGATGTGAGGAGATCAGGAGAGGCACGATGAAGCTTCGTTTGACCCGATGGATCGCAACCGCGGCGAGCGGCCCGGCCGCGACCGCCGCACTGGGTAATCCGCCGGTCGCCACGCACCGGCACACCAAGAAGAAGCATTCGAACTGATGCGCGCCGTCTTGTTGCGGCTGGTTACGCCGTTGCTGGCCTTCGGCATTGTCCTCGTGCATGCGTCGGCCGCGCTTGCCGCCGACTACGCCGGCCCCATCAGCGCTTATCGCCGCGCCCATGGCCTGCCTGCGGTGAAGGGCGACGCCAGGCTCAATGCGGTGGCCCTGACGCAGGCGAAGGCGATGGCGGCGAGCGACAAGGTCAGCCATTTCGTTGCCGGCAGCTTTGTGACCCGCGTGGCCATCTTGCGCAAATCGCGCGCGGCCGAGAACATCGGCGCGGGCTTCCTCACCTTCGGCGAGATGCTGAAGCAGTGGGAGGCCTCGCGCGGCCACCGCGAGAACCTGCTGATGCTCGGCGCGCGCCGCGTCGGCGTCGCCTTCGTCGACAATCCCAAATCGCCCTACCGGAAGTTCTGGGCGATGGTGATCACGGACTGAGCGCCCCGGAACGACGGATGCGGGGACGACTATCCCTTCTTCTTGCCGGGGGAGGAGCCGAACAGCCGCTTCAAATCGTTCCATCCTTCCGACAGCCGCGGCCATTCGCAGGAGAACGAGCCCCTCACACAAGCCGCCCCGCGCGGGCGCCGCGCGTCGCCGCCGGCGACCGGGAACTGCTTCGGCCGCTGCACGGGAACGGGCACACGCTCGGCCTCGCTGCGCAATGACACCCGCTGGATCTGCTCCCGCTGTTGCTGCTGCCGCGCGGCGGCTTCCGCCGCGACGTTGCTGCGGCGCTGGGCGGCGAGATAGCTGGTGTAGGATTCGTCGATCTTCTTCTGCTCGTCCGGCGTCGGATTGGGGCCGGCGATGTCGAAGGTGCGGTCCTGCAGGAAGTCGTAATAGGTGTAGCCGCCGCCCGGCTTCCGGCGGCCGGCGAACTTTGCGTTGCATTCGGCGAGCGCCGCCGTCTTCTCCGCTTTGCTCGCGGATTGTTCGGCGCGATCGGCGCAATCCTCGAAATCGATCGGCGCCCGCTTCCACCATTGCGCATCGGCACGCGTCGCCGGCAGCAGGAAAAATCCTGCAGTCGAGGCGAGGAGCAGCGCAGTGCAACGCGATGAGGTCGACATTCGGCGGCTGTATTCCGTACGGGACTCAACTGGAACTGAATCAGGCGAATCTTTGCCTGCTTCTCGTCCGCTTGTCACCCGTGGAACCCGACAATTTCGTGGCCGTGCTGCTGACATTTTGTGCTTGACGTGGCCGGGGGCACGCCTGCTCGCAGTCGCGAAACCGAAGCGTTTGCCGGGCTTGCGGCGGCTGTTACACTTTCCGGGCATGAACGCCCCGCAGGACGACGGGGCGGCCCGAAACGAGTTGGAAACGCCTGATGTTGCTGCCCCTTGCCGACGTGCCGCGCTTTTACGCGGAGCGCAAACCCTCCGAAACGATCGCCGTCCGCCATGGGCAGGACACGCTGACCTGGGACCAGCTCGAGCGCGGTGCGAACAGGCGCGCGCGGGCGTTCGCCGCCAAGGGCGTCAGACCCGGCGATTTCGTCGCGATCGGGCTGCCCAACGGCAACGCCTTCTTCGAGACGACGTTCGCGGTATGGAAGTGCGGTGCGACGCCGACCTCGCTGTCCTGGCGGCTACCGCGCGGCGAGGCCGCCGCCGTGCTCGACGTCCTCAAACCCGCGCTGGTGGTCGGCGGCGAGGCCGACTGGAATGCGGCAAATCGCCTGCCGGCGGATTTCGTGCCGGAGGGCTTTTCCGACGAGCCGCTAACGCCGCCGGTGGCGCGCTACTGGAAGGCCATGACCAGCGGCGGCTCGACCGGTCGGCCCAAGGTGATCCTCGATCACCAGCCCGCGGTGACCGATACGCTTGCGGCGCCGCTGCTCGGCATGCCCCTGGGCGCCTCGCTGCTCAATCCGGGCCCGCTCTATCACAACGCGCCGTTCATCGTGTCGCATTCTGCGCTGTTCGCGGGCGGCAAGCTGACCGGTCTCGTCAAGTTCGACGCCGAGGAGACGCTGCGGCTGATCGAGCGCGAGCGGGTGCAATGGGTCAATTTCGTGCCGACCATGATGCACCGGATCTGGGCGCTGCCCGACCGCGTGCGCAACGCCTACGACCTGTCGAGCCTGCAGATCGTGTTCCACATGGCCGCTCCGATGCCGCCCTGGCTGAAGGAGAACTGGATCGAATGGCTCGGGCCGGAACGGATCTGGGAGCTCTATGGCGGCACCGAGCGGCAGGGTGCCTGCGTGATCTCCGGCGTCGAGTGGCTGGAGCACAGAGGCTCGGTCGGCAAGATCGGCGAGACGGCGAAGCTGCGCATCATCGGTGAGGACGGCAACGACGTCGCGCCGGGCGAGACCGGCGAAATCTATTTCCTGCCCAATGAAGGCGCGGGCTCGACCTATCACTATCTCGGCGCCGAGCCGAAGCGCCGCGCCGACGGCTGGGAATCGCTCGGCGACATCGGGCGGCTGGACGCGGAGGGTTATCTCTATCTCGGCGACCGGCTCGCCGACATGATCCTGCGCGGCGGCGCCAACATCTATCCGGCCGAGATCGAGGCGGCGGTGTCGGCCTGTCCCGGCGTGCGCTCCTGCGTCGTGGTCGGCCTGCCGGATCCCGAGTTCGGCCAGCGCGTGCACGCCATCATCGAGCCGGAGCCGGATGCGGAAGGGCAGGCGATCGCCGACGGCATGGCCGATTTCCTGAAAGACCGGCTTAGCCGCTACAAGCATCCGGAGAGTTTTGAATTCGTCGAGACGCCGCCGCGCGACGATTCCGGAAAGGTCCGCCGCACGCTGCTGCGCGACGAGCGCGCCGCGTGGCTGAAGGAGAATCGGCCGTTCCGCATCCTGCCCTCCAACGCCCGCGTTCTCGCGGACTGAGTGCAACGATCAAGGATCATTTGCATGACCATCACCATTGCGGCCACCAGCGTGCCGAAGCCGCCGAAGGATCTGCTCGAGGGGTTTCGCGGCGCGCCGACCTCGGTCATCTCGGACAATCTCGCCCGGCTGCCCGGCGCGGTGGGGCTGCGTCCGTTTCACCGCGGCGGGCCGCTGCTCGGCGTCGCCTTCACGGTGCGCACGCGTCCCGGCGACAATCTCGCCATCCATCGCGCGCTCGAGATGGTCGGGCCCGGCGACGTCATCGTCGTCGATGGCGGCGGCGATGAATCGCGCGCGCTGGTCGGCG
>NZ_JAGWUA010000364.1 GCF_028868675.1 Bradyrhizobium sp. | reverse complement strand
GTAGAGTGGGCAAAGCGCAGCGTGCCCACCACTTCTGTCGACAATTTCCGGATGGATGGTGGGCACGGCGCTTACGCGCCTTTGCCCACCCTGCGAGCGTTCGCTACGCCGCCGCCAGATCGTAGACCGGCGCGATCGTCTCCTCCGCCGCGAGTTCGTCGCAGAACTGGCGCGCTTCCTCGCGGGCCGATTCGGTGGCGAAGCGCCGCAGCAGGATGAGGAGCGGCTCGGTCGCGCCGCGGTCGGTCTCGCAATGGGTGAGCACGCGCTCGACCATGCGCCGGCGCAGCCGCGCCGCGCCGTCGTCGCTGTCGACGAAGCCGTGCTCGTGACAGGCCTGAAGCGCGATCTGGAATGCCGCGAAGGTCGATTCCGGCAGGCCGGCACGGCGCAGGAGTGCGTGCAGGCTGGCGCCGCCGCGATCGTGCAGCAGCGCGGTGACGCGCGCCGGCGGCAGCTCGGACAATTCCACCAGCGCCGCGTCGAACAGCTCGAGATTGCCCGACAGGAGCGCGCGCAGGATCAGGCCCGCGGTGAGCTGGGACGTCGCGCGCAGGTGGCGCACCAGGCCGCGCATGTCCTCGCCGCGCGAGCGCGCCGCGATGTTGATCGCGGAACGGTCGCGCGCTTCGGCCGCGACGCGGCCGGCGCGATCGGCGCTCAGCCAGTTGCGGGCGACCACGAACTGCGCCAGCGTGTCGGAAAGTTTTGCGACCAGCGCCGCGCGCGTCGCCGCCGGCAGATCCTCGAGCACCAGCATCGCTTCCCGGATCGCGGCGAGATGGCCGTGACGCTCGACGATGCGGTCCCAGGAGAACGGCGCGAGCTCGGCGTAGGGATTTTCGATCAATTCCAGCGCGGCCGCCGCGCAGCCGACTTCGGCGATGGCGGCACAGACCGAGGCCGGCAGCGCGATGCGGCGGGCGATCGCGCATTGCACCTCGGAGCCGCCGGTCGCGACGATGTCGACGAGGTCGGCATCGATCAGGAGCGGCGAATGTTCGAGCACCGGCAGCGCGACCGAGGGCTGATCGCTCGACAGTGCCTGCACGATCGCCGCGGGCGCCTCGCTGCTGCGCGCAAAGGCTTCCGCCATCGCCCGTCGCACCAGCGGCGAGGGGTCGTCGAGCAGCATCAGAAGCGCACCTTCGGCCGCGATGCGGTCGTCTTCGGAAAGATCCGAGACCAGCCAGGCGCGGGCCAATGCCCGCGTCGCCTCCGCCCGCTCGCCCGCGGACGCGGTCCTGATCCAACTGATGAACTGCCGAACGATCATGGTGCTTCCGGCTTACGCAACCAAACGAAACGGTGGCGGCTTGCCACCTGCAAGACAAAATAAACCACGACGCTTAACAAAGCGTTCACCATAACCGTCTGGGTTTATTGACGTTTTGTTAAGGGCCGTGGCCGAGCGGCGCCGGGTGTCTGCGGCCGGCGCTCCGGATTTGAATGTTTGACGAGCGACAAGGCGGCTAGCCTCGCCCGCGGGCGACATGATCCGCTCGCAGGGCAGTGCCGGCGATCTCCTCGACCACGCGCGACGGACGCTCGAGGGTCGCGTCGACTATTACGGCAAGCTCACCTCGCGCGAGGACGTGCTGAAGGACAAGGAGCGCTACGTCGCGCGCTGGCCCACCCGCGCCTACCGGTTGCGCAGCGAGACGATCCGTACCTCGTGCGACGAGAGCCGGTCGAGCTGCCAGATCAGCGGCCTGCTGGACTACGATCTCGGCAATCCCGCGACCGGCCGGAAAACCTCCGGCGCCGCGTCATTCGAATTCGGCGTCAGGTTCGGACCCGACGGCGGCCGGATCTTCTACGAGGCGGGCAAGACCATGGCGGCGCAGAAGTAGGCTGGCCGTGCGCCGAGGAGCGTGTGTCCATGAGTTCGTCGCGTCCGCGTTGCCATGGGAAGG
>NZ_JAGWUA010000178.1 GCF_028868675.1 Bradyrhizobium sp. | reverse complement strand
ACATGGCCGTCGTCAGACACTTCGCCATCAATCTCGTCCGAACAACCAACGACAAGCGATCCATCAAGCTCAGGCGCAAGTGCGCCGGATGGGATACCACCTACCTCGCAGACATCCTCGGCCAACTATCACGTTAACCCGGATTCGGTGCCCTGGCCCGAGAGGCGCGGGCTCGATGGCACCGCCTATCTATCCTGTCGACGGGAAAGGACTCGCCGCTCGGCGCCAGATGCAGGGAATCGGTCAACCCGGCACGTCACCCGCGGCGCAACGGGTCGCGGGAACGGTCGGCTTGTTGAACAGCAGATCGAAGAGCCGGACGGGGCGAGGACACACAAAGGTCCATTCCAGCTTGTCGACAGCGACCTTGACCTCACCGTCGACTCCCTGCGAGTCGATCACGAAGTGGCTGCCGGGCTCGACCAAACCGGCGAAACTTCCCTCGATCTCGCTGGACGCAGCGCCGGTCAGCGGCTCATACGACAGCCACTTGTTCGAGTCGGCCGACAGCACTCCCAAACCGATCGCGCGCTGCTGCAGGGTGACGCGGTAACGGACAACGACGCCCACGATCGCCCGGGCTCCAACGGACGCCATCAGCAGGTAGATCCCCACAGGCGCCTGAGCCTGCAGGTGCAGCCCGGCTTGATCCCGCGACGCAGGGATCATCTCTCTTGGCTATCCCCGCGGTTTTCCCCGATCGACAACGCGCAGATGCGGGACAGGTGCGCATAGGGCAATCCCGTCTCCTTCGCCCAGGCGTTGAACTGGGCCTGCACCCTGGCGAGATCGCCCTTCGACTTGACCTCCTCGGCGACGTCGAGGCCGGCGTCGCGCAGGCAAGCCACCACGTCCCTCGAGGTGACGAAGCCATCCCAGCCGACGAAGCGCAGCAGCATCTGGCCGGTGTTGCCCCCGAGCCGGCTGCCGCGCCTGGCGAGAAGCTCGAGCAGGCCCGCCTCGTCCGAGGACGGCCAGTTCGCGAGGAATCTGCCGAAGCTGCCGTGCTCGCTCGCGATCTCCTGCACGAAGGCCGCGTTCTCGCGCACCGAGAGGATCTTTGCGGCATTGCGCACGATGCGCTGGTCGCGCATCAGGCCTTCCCAGAACTCCTCAGGCTGAAAACTCAGCTTGGCCGGCTTGAACTGCAGGAAGGCCTGCTCGAAGCCCGGCCATTTCTGCTCGATCACGCTCCAGGCAAATCCGGCGGAAAACACCCGCCTGACCATCTCCGCGAGGATGCGATCATCGGGCAGTTTGGCGAGCGCCTTCGCATCGGGCCTTGTCGGCAGCAGCTTCTCCAGCGCCTTGGCGCCGCCCTTGCGCTTCTCGGCCCGGGCGCGAATGGTCTTGAACGGGGTCATCGGAATGCTCGCCTGATGGCGGTCACGACACCAGACTTTGCCGGAGACGTCCAGTCCCGGAGCGGCACCGCGCTGCGCACACTAGAGGCTCGGTGCGGGCTCCAGCGGCAACGCCTGCAGGCCGCCGAAGCGGCGCTCGCGGCCATGGAAGGCGGCCAGCGCCTCGGCGAGATCGCTCGCCTCGAATTCCGGCCACATCCGCTCGGTGAAGTGCAATTCGGCGTAGGCACCCTCCCACAGCAGGAAGTCCGACAACCGCTTCTCGCCGCTGGTGCGGATGATGAGGTCGACGTCGCGCAAATCCGCCTCGCCCGTGACGAGTTGCGAGAACGCTTCGCGCGTCAGGCTCGTCAGCGCGGCGGCCTTCGCCGCGGCGTTGAGGATGGCGTCGCGCGCGGAATAATCCACCGCGATGCGCAGGTGCAGCGCATCGCCATCCGCTGTCGCCTGCTCGGCACGGGCGATCGCGGCGGCGATGCCGTCGGGCAGCCGGTCGCGCCGACCGATCACGGTCAGACGCACACCGTTGCGCACGAGTTCCTGCACCTCGCTCGCGAGATAGATGCGCAACAGCGCCATCAAGGCTGCGACCTCCGTTTTCGGCCGGCGCCAATTGTCGGTCGAGAACGCGTAGAGCGTCAGCGTGCCGATGCCCTGCCTGGGCGCGACCTCGAGGATGCGGCGGATGGTCTCGACGCCGGCCTCGTGGCCGCGCAGGCGCGACAGGCCGCGCCGCGTCGCCCATCTTCCGTTGCCGTCCATGATGATGCCGACGTGAAGCCTGTCGCTGAGGCGGGTCGCAACGTCACTTTGCATCGCAAAGTCTCCGGTCGAAAAAATGGGCGGTCAGGTCGATACGATGCCGAGGCGGCCGAGCGGCGGCGCCTCGCGGCCTGCGGCCTTGGCGGCGTCGCGCACCAGCCGCTCCAGCACGGTGAGATAATCGAGAAAGCGGCGGCGGCCGGCCTTTGTCAGGCGGCAGCTGGTATGCGGGCGGTTGCCCTCATAGCCCTTGGTGAGTTCGACGAGGCCCGCCTCCTGCAGCACCGCCAGGTGCCGGCTGAGATTGCCGTCGGTCAGGCCGCAGAGCTGCTTGAGGTCGGCGAACGCCAGTCCCTTGGGGTGCGCCATCAGCGAGGTCAGGAGTCCGAGCCTTGCCTTCTCGTGGATGACGCGGTCCAGCCCCTCATAGGAGAACGGCGCGTTGTCAGTCTTCGACATCGTTGTCTCCGGACGCAAAATGCAGAATGGCGGCCATGACCGACTGGCCGATCACGAAGGGAAGGCCCATGGTCCAGGGCGAGAGCGCGTGGTTTTGGCTCGCCAGCACCACGACGACGAAGCCCGACACGAAATACCAGGCGCCCGCGAGCGCAACGGTGCGCGGCAGCGAGCGGACGGAGGCGAAGATGCCGAGCGACACCAGGATCTGCCAGAGGCCCGGCAGCAACCACAGCGTCTCGGGCGCGAACTTCCACATCATCGCCGCGAGCAGCACGCCGGCGACGCCGGCGGGCAGGAACTGCTCGATCGCCTGGTGGATCATGGCGTCCGCCAGACCCGAATGATGCCGGCGCGAGCGCGCGCGCATCTCGATCCAGACCATCAGGCCCGACAGGACGGCGGCAACGCCCCAGCCGAGGAAGAAGGCGAGCGGCCGGCTGGTGGGATCGTCGAGCCAGAGAGCCTGCAGCAGCGCCGTGACCAGCGCGGTCGCCCCGGTCGCCGCCATGGTCGCGGGACCGTAGCCGCGGAATGCGGTGCCGGCCGCGATCTGGCTGCGGATCGCCCCGATGTCGGCCAGCGCCTTGTCGAGATCGCGCATCTGCAACGCCAAAACCTCGCTACGCCCTTCGCGTCCGGAGGGACTCGATCTTGCTTTGTATTACAAAGTATACCGTGCCGCAAAGTGATGACAAGCCCCCTCGCTCGGTCAACATCGGCAACTGGATCGGCGGCGCCTTCAGCAACGACCAGACCGGCGCCTTTTCGCACTGCGCGGCAACGGCCCCCTATGCCAGACGCTCTCCCTCACCCGTGGCAGCGCCGTAGCCCGGATGGAGCGCAGCGCAATCCGGGGCCCAGCCGTACGCGCAATCCCCGATTTCGCTGCGCTCCATCCGGGCTACGGGAGTTGATGGACGGATCAGTCGCGATGACCACGCATTGTGGAGCTGCCGACGCGATGCGGCCTCAGCCGTGGCAGCAGCCCGCCTTCGCAGCCTCCGGCTGGTACTGGTCGCGCAGGCGGACCCAGTCCATCGGATAGGGCAGCGCGTCCTCGTGGCGGCCGAGCGGAGTGAGATCGAGATACTGGTAGGCGGTATTCATCATGTCGAGCCCGCGGGCGAAGCAGGAATAGGTGTGGAAGATGCCGCCGGCCCCGTCGCGATAGAACACGCTGATGCCGGGCAGCTCGGGCCCGTAGAGCGGCGTGGTGCCGTAATTGTAGCTGGCCTCGCCCCTGGCGACTTGGTCGGGCGAGAACGACACGCCGAAATCGTAGTTGAAGTCGCTGCCGCCGGAGGAGACCCAGTCGAAGGTCCAGCCCATCCGCTTCTTGAACGCCTCGAGTTTTGCGACCGGCGCGAGCGAGATCGCGACCATGGTGGTGTCGCGCGCGGCGAGATGCGGGATGATGCGCTCGAAACCGTCGGCCCAGAACGAGCAGCTCTTGCAGGCCGCGTCCCAGTCGGGCGCGAACATGACGTGCTGCACCACGAGCTGCGGCCGGCCCTTGAACAGGTCGGCGAGCGCGACCTTGCCGTTCGACCCGTCGAAGACGTAGGCCTTGTCGACCTCGACCCAGGGAAGCGCGCGCCGCTCCTCGGCGAGGCGCTCGCGGGCCTGCGTGAGCTCCTTCTCATGCGCCATGAGGGACTTGCGGGCCTTGATCCATTCGTCGCGCGAAACGACCTGATGCTGCTGCATGGGAATGCTCCTTTCGGCTCAGGCGAGGAAATTGTCGAGGTTGACGAAGAACTGGCTCCAGCCGCGCTCGTGGTTGTCGCGCGCGGTCTCGTCGGCGAACTCTGCGTGATGGAAGACGAGGAGCGTGCCGGCACCGTCGGGCTTGAGCGAGACCGTCACCACCGACTCGCGCTCCGGCGTCGAGTGCCAGGCCCAGGAGAACACCAGCCGCTCGTTCGGCACGACCTCGCGGTAGATGCCGCCGACCTCGAAATATTCGCCGTCGTTGCGCTTGAAGCTGATCCGGTAGCGGCCGCCGACGCGGACGTCGAGATCGGCCCGCGTCGAACCCGGCTGCACGCCCGACGGCCCGAACCACTGCACTAGGTTTTCGGGATTCGTCCACGCGGCGTAGACCTTCTCCGGCCCCGCGCGGAGCCGGCGCGTGAGGGTGAGGCTCGGACGTTCGGCGGAACGGGCGGCGGCGCTGTCGGTGGCCATGGGGTCTCCTCCACGAAGGCGGCGAGGCGGTCGAGATTGTCGGACCAGAAGCGCGCATAGCGCTCGAGCCAGTGCATCGCCTGCTCCATCGGCCTGGCGGTGAGCCGGCAGGCCACCGTGCGCCCGGTCTTCTCCCGCACGATCAGGCCGGCATCCGTGAGCACGTCGAGATGCTTCATGATCGCGGGCAGCGACATGGCGAACGGCTCCGCCAGCTCGCTCACCGACAGGCTTTCCGCCGCGCGAAGGCGCGCCAGGAGCGCGCGCCGCGTCGGATCGGACAGCGCCGCAAAGGTTCGATCCAGCGTCTCGTCCCGATACTTAACCATGAAGTTTAGTATAGAGCCGGCGCGCGGACGGTCAAGGCTGCGGCGCGCGCACAAACGCGTGATGGCGCGATCGTCCCGTCGAATTCCACGGGCGCCGGGATGCGGTCAATCCGGATAGAGGCGCCGCTTGTGCCGCGGCGGGGGCGCCTGGCGGTAGGCGACGCGCGGATTGGGCCCGCAATAGAGCAGGCGCCCGGACACGCTGGCGAGGCATTGCTGATAGGTCTGATAGGCGCACTCGCCGGGATAGTCATACTCCCCGCCCTGGGCGCACCAGGGGTAGTCGTGGGCCGCGGCCGGACCGGTGCCCGCAAGGGCGGCGAGCACCAACGCACCCGACGCCAGCACTGCGTATCGCGACTTGCTCATGGACTTCTCCTCTTCCCGGAAAGCCCGCAAGCTAGGGCAGGCGTCCCGTCGCCACAACGGCGACCGTCTCACGAGGCCGCTACTCGACCTTGAGGCCGGCGCCGTCGACCACCTTCTTCCACTTGTCGGTCTCGGCCTTGACCATGTCGCCGAACGCCTCCGGCGTTCCGATCAGGGGCTCGCCGCCGAGCTCGACCAGCTTCTTCCTGATCTCGGACTCCTCGAGCACCGCGTTCACCTCGGCGTTGAGCTTGGCGATGATCTCCTTCGGCGTGTTCTTCGGCGCGCCCATGCCGAACAGCGCGCTCGCCTCGTAGCCCGGAACGGTTTCGGCCACCGCCTGCACGTCCGGCAGTTGCGGCGAACGCTTCGCCGTCGTCACGCCGAGCGCGCGCAGCGCGCCGGAGCGGATGTGCTGGATCACCGAGGGCATGTTGTCGAAGATCACCTGCACCTGGCCGCCGATCAGATCGGTGAGCGCGGGGGCTGCGCCGCGATAGGGCACGTGCTGCATCTTGGTGCCGGTCATCGCCATGAACATCTCGCCGGAGAGGTGAACCGAGGTGCCGTTGCCGGACGAGGCCATGTTCACCTTGCCGGGATTGGCCTTCACGTAGTCGATGAACTCCGCGACGTTCTTCGCCGGGACGTCCTTGTTGACGGTCATGACGTTCGGCACGCGCTGGAACGAGGCCACCGGTGCGACGTCGCGGACGAAATTGAACTTGAGGTTGGCGTAGAGCGAGGCGTTGATGTAGTTGGCCGGATTGACCAGCAGGATGGTGTAGCCGTCGGGTTCGGCATTGACCACGGACTCGGTGCCGATGTTGTTGCCGGCGCCGGGCTTGTTCTCGATCACGAATTGCTGGCCGAGCTTTTCCGACAGGCGCTGGCCGATCAGCCGCGCCAGGATGTCGGTGGCGCCGCCGGGCGGATAGCCCACCACCCATTTCACCGGACGCGCCGGATAGTCGGCGGCCAGCGCGCTCGACAGCGGCGCGGTCGCGAAGGGGCCGACGGCGAGCAGGCCAAGCGCGGTGCGGCGTGTGATCATCTCGAGGTTTCTCCCTACCCGTTTTCGTTTGACGTCTCGATGTTGAAGCCTTCAGGGGCGCGTTGTAACAAGGCCGGCCGCGCACGAGAAGTGCGCGCAATGCATCGCGACGAAAGGATGACGCATGCCGGTCAAGGTCCATTCGCTCGATCATCTCGTGATCAACGTCACTGATGTCGCCCGCACCGTCGCGTGGTACCAGAAGATCCTCGGCATGGAAGCGCGGGTGTTCGATCCCGGCGGCGGCAAAGCGCCGCGGACCTCGCTGTCGTTCGGCGATCAGAAGATCAACGTGCGCCCGCACAACGCCGACAAGGTGGAGTGGTTTACCGCCGACCATGAGACCCCCGGCAGCGAGGACCTGTGCTTCCTCACCACCGCCACGCCCGACGAGGTGGTCGCGCATCTCGAGGCGAACGGCATCGCGATCGAGGAAGGCCCGGTTCCCAAGCAGGGCGCCCGCGGCACCCTGCGCTCGGTCTATTGCCGCGATCCCGACGGCAGCCTGATCGAGATCGCGTCGTATGAGGATTGATGGCTCTCACGACGCATTTGATCTGCGCGCCCTCCGATGGCAGTAAGTCCTTCGACGATAATCTGAAGGCAGCCGGCAAATTCCGCCTGGCCGGCTGCACGGGAGGAAACATGCCGAATTCGCAGACAGCGCCGGGGATCGTCGGCCCGTTCGACGGTATGGACGTGCCCTGGCTCCTGAAGATGCGCGCCGAGGTGCGGCGCGATCATCCGTTCCTGATCTGGGCGCCGTTCGACGCGCCGGCGCGGCGCTGGAGCTATGGCGAATTCCACGACCGGGTCGGCGCGCTCGCCGCGGGGCTGGCGAAGCGCGGCGTCAGGCCCGGCGAATACGTGCTCATTCATCTGGACAATTGCATCGAGGCGGTGCTGGCCTGGTTCGCCTGCGTCGAGCTCGGCGCCATCGCGGTCACCACCAACACCCGCTCGGCACCGGCGGAGATGGAGTATTTCGCCGGGCATTGCGGAGCGGTCGCTGCGATCACGCAGCCGGCCTATGCCGAGACGATCGCGGCCCATTGCCGCGACCTGCGCTGGATGGCCGTGATCTCGCACGACGCGGGAGCAGCGCCCGCACAGGCGGTGTCGCGCGGCGAACGCTTCGAGGCGCTGTTTGCCGACAGCGCCGACCGGCCGCGGCGCGCCACCGATCCCTTCGCGCCCTGCAGCGTGCAATATACCTCCGGCACGACCTCGCGGCCGAAGGCGGTGCTGTGGACCCACGCGAATGCGCTGTGGGGCGCCAAGATCAACGCCGCGCACGAGGACCTGCACGCAACGGACGTGCACCAGACCTATCTGCCGCTGTTCCACACCAATGCACTGGCCTACTCCATGCTGGCGACGCTGTGGGTCGGCGGGTCCTGCGTGATCCAGCCGCGCTTCTCCGCGAGCCGGTTCTGGAGCGTGGCGCTGGAGCACGGCGCGACCTGGACCTCGACCATCCCGTTCTGCATGAAGGCGCTGCTCGAGCACGAGATCCCGAAGCACCACAAGTTCCGCCTGTGGGGCACCGCGGTCAACGAGCCGCCGCCATTCGCCGTGTTCGGCATCAAGACCATCGGCTGGTGGGGCATGACCGAGACCATCACCCACGGCATCGTCGGCGAGGTCGACCAGCCCAACACGCCGATGTCGATCGGCCGCGCCGCACCGGAATACGCGATCCGCATCGTCGAGGACGACGGCACGCCGACCGGGGTCGGCGGCACCGGCAATCTCCTCATCAAGGGCGTTCCCGGGCTGTCGCTGTTCGCCGAATATCTGCACAACGAGAAGGCGACGCGCGAGAGTTTCGACGAGCACGGCTATTTCATCACCGGCGACCGCGTCACGCTGCTCGAGAACGGCTTCATCCGATTCGGCGACCGCGCCAAGGACATGCTGAAGGTCGGCGCGGAGAACGTCGCGGCCTCCGAGATCGAGCAGGTGGTGGCGACGGTGGCCGGCGTCCGCGAGGCCGCCGTGGTCGGCAAGAAGCATCCGATGCTTGACGAAGTGCCGGTGGTCTTCATCATCCCGCAAGGCGGCGTCGCGGACGCGCCCGCCGACCTCAAGGACAGGGTGACGGCCGCCTGCCGCGCCGCGCTCGCCGATTTCAAGGTGCCGCGGGAGGTCCTCCTCGTCGACGACATGCCGCGCTCGACGCTGGAGAAGGTGGCGAAGGCGGAGCTGCGGAAGATGCTGGGGTGAGCCCCGGCGGCACCCCTCCGCAATGACGGCGTTACCCCTCTCGAATCTGATCGGCAGTGTCTCGGGCCGTTGACGAAATAGACCCGCGTCATCTTCGCCTCGCCGTCCTGCAACAGCGATTTCAGCTTCGGCTTCGCGCAACGCGCGAGGCAGGTGGTTCAGAACGATCCCAGCGCCACCGGGCGGAAGGCCTGCAGCAATTGCTGGTCGAGCTTGCCGCCCATCCCTTCCATCATCTCGAACGCGCGGGAATGAGTGAAGGGCATGCGAAAGGCGCGCTTCTCGACCAGGGCGGCATAGATGTCGACGATGGTGGTGAGCCGCACGATGTCGCTGATCTGGTTCGAGGAGAGATTGTTGGGATAGCCGCTGCCGTCGAGGAATTCGTGGTGATGCAACACCACGTCGAGCATCTCCGGCGGGAAGCCGCCTTGCGCCGCGAGCGCCTCGTAGCCGCGCCGGGGGTGCTGGCGGACCTCGTTCATCTCCTCGTCGGTGAGCGGGCCCGGCTTGTCCAGGATCGCGGTCGGAACGAAGGCCTTGCCGACGTCGTGCAGCAGCGCGGCGCGGGTCAGGCGGCGCTGGTCGTCCTCGCGCATGCCGAGATTCTGGGCGAAGGCGACCGCGAAGCCGGTCACGAACAGGCAGTGCCGGTAGCTGCCGACATGGTGGCAGCCGACCGTGGTGAGCCACTCCCGCAGCGAGGAATGCTTGATGGCCTTCAGGATCTTGTTCTCGGCGGCGACGACGTCGTCGAAGGTCAGGGGCGTGCCGAGCGGCAGCTTCTCGAACATCTTGACCAGCACCGCATGCGCCGCCTCGACGCCGCGGTTGAGCGCCTTGCCGCGATCGGTCTCGTCATAGGCGGCGGTGTCCGGGAACGCGGCGCGGATGCGCTGCAGGATCGCTTCCGGCTGCAGCGGCCGCGAGATGGTGTCGGTGGCGCCGAGCGCCCAAGCCTGCATGGTGCCGTGATGCAGCGCGTCCGCCAGCACGAACAGGCGCGGCATGGTGCGATAGGCCTCGGCGCGCAGCTTGTTGCGCACCCGCTGCACGCTCTCGGGCGAGCGCAGGTTGATGTCGACCACGATGCCGGAGAGGTCGCGCCCCGGCTGTTCGGGGATCGCCTGCGTCGAGACGGTGGAGACCTCGCCGACCGCCTGCAGGATGTTCGCGAG
>NZ_JAGWUA010000177.1 GCF_028868675.1 Bradyrhizobium sp. | reverse complement strand
AAATTGGAGCGGGCGAAGGGGCTCGAACCCTCGACCCCGACCTTGGCAAGGTCGTGCTCTACCACTGAGCTACACCCGCGTCCTGTGTCGGTCGCGTGACGCGCCGGCAACGGCTGTCCTATGCCAAATGCCGCCGGCGAATGCAACAGCTACCGGCGGCATAGGTTCGCGTTTCTGGACCCCATATGAGCCCGTTTCCGGACGATCCTGCCGCAAAATGCAGGGGCGCCCGCCGAATCGGGACCCATGGACCGGAAATGGATTGAAAATCGGCCGGCCCGGCCCAATTTTAGGGAACGGCGCCGCAGCATCTCCGGCAACGACGTGCTAAAGACCGCGCAATTCCAGCCATCAGACGAGGGATCCCGTGACGATCATTGACCAGGGTAACGGCAGCGCGGGCCAGGCTGCGCCCGATCTGATCAAGGACACCACCACCCAGGCCTTCGTGAAGGACGTCATCGAGGAATCGAAGCGCCAGCCGGTGCTGATCGACTTCTGGGCCGAGTGGTGCGGCCCCTGCAAGCAGCTCACCCCGGTCCTGGAAAAGGCGGTCCGCTCCGCCAAGGGCAAGGTCAAGCTGGTCAAGATGAACATCGACCAGCACCCGGCGATCCCGGGCCAGATGGGCATCCAGTCGATCCCGGCAGTGATCGCCTTCGTCAACGGCCAACCGGCCGACGGCTTCATGGGCGCGGTGCCCGAGAGCCAGGTCAATGCCTTCATCGAGCGGCTGACCAAGGGCGTGACCGCGCCCGGCGAGGCCAACATCACCGACATCCTGAAAGAGGCCGAGGCCATGCTCGCCGAGGGCGATGCGGCGACCGCCGCCCAGATCTACGCCGAGGCCTTGGCGGTCGATTCCACCAACATCGCGGCCCTTGCGGGCCTGGCCAAGTGCTACGTCGTCTCGGGCGCGATCGAGCAGGCCAAGCAGACGCTCGCCATGGTTCCGGAATCCAAGCGCAACGACGCCGCGGTCAAGGCGGTGCAGGCCGCGATCGATCTCGCCGAGCAGGCCAAATCGCTGGGTCCGGTCACTGAACTGGAACAGAAAGTCGCCGCAAACCCGCTCGATCATCAGGCCCGATTCGACCTCGCAACCGCGCTCAACGCGCAGGGCAACCGGTCGGCGGCGACCGACCAGCTGCTCGCGATCGTCAAGCGCGACCGCAAATGGAATGACGATGGCGCGCGCAAGCAGCTGGTGCAGTTCTTCGAGGCCTGGGGCGGGACCGACGAGGCCACGATCGAGGGACGCAAACGGCTGTCGACGATCCTGTTTTCCTAGAGCATGATCCGGAAAAGTGTGAAGCGGTTTTCCGGAAGGATCATGCTCCAACAAGAAGCCGAGGCGCGATGATGATCCAGCCTGGACTCATCGTGCCTTAGCGAGCACCGGCAGTTCAGCGGGGACCGGGCAGCAGATGCCGATCAACATCGAATATCGCGGGCCTGCCGATCTTCCGGAGATCATCCCGGTGTTTCCGCTGCCGGGTGCGCTGCTGCTGCCGCGCGGCCAGATGCCGCTCAACGTCTTCGAGCCGCGCTATCTCGCCATGGTCGACGATGCACTTCGCGACGGTCACCGTCTGATCGGCATGATCCAGCCGGACGCCGCGCATTCGCAGAATGCGGACAGGCCGGCGCTGTTCCGGGTCGGCTGCGTCGGCCGCATCACCCAGCTCGCGGAATCCGGCGACGGCCGCTACATCCTCGAGCTCACCGGGATCTCGCGCTTCAGGGTGACGGAGGAGCTCGACGTGCTCACGCCCTACCGCCAGTGCAAGGTGGATTTCTTCGCCTTCGCCGACGACTTCATCGCGCGCAAGGGCGAGGACGCGGTCAACCGCGAGGCGCTGCTGGTGGCGCTGGCCGAGTTCCTCGAGGCCAACAATCTCAAGGTGGACTGGGAAGGCGTCGAGAGCGCCCCGAACGAGGCGCTGGTCAATGCGCTGGCGATGATGTCGCCCTACGGGCCGGCCGAGAAGCAGGCCATGCTGGAAGCCCCCGACCTGAAGACGCGGGCGGAGATCCTGATCGCGGTCACCGAGATGGATCTCGCCAAGAAGCGCACCAGCAGCGATCCTCCGCTGCAATAGATCGGCTCATGCCGCCTGTCGATGATCGAGATATTGGCGACGCAGCCAGTCCCGCCAGCAAAGACTGCCGCGAACGCCGTCGCTGACCACGAAACCCATCCCTCGCGCCGCCCTGTCGGACAGGGCGATCGGCAACACCGCGCGCCGCAATCCGCGCACGGAGAGGTACTGCCGCGCGAACTCCACGCACGACAGCTCGTCCGGACCGCCAATCTCCGCCCGATCGCCGTGCTCTCCGTCGAATGCGCATCTGATGACGTAATCGGCGACGTCGGACGTATCGACCGGATTGAATACGGTTCTCGGCACGGGCCAGACCGGAATCCGGAGCAGGCCGGCAAGCAGCTTGTCGAGCAGATAGTAGAAGGGCATCGCCGGGATGACCGACCATGACAGCGTCGAACCGCGCACGAGTTGCTCACCGGCGAGCTTGACGCGGGCATAGGGCAGGGACGCGTCGTGCAGCCCGACGATCGAGACATGAACGAAGTGCGCGACCGACGCCTCCTGGCAGAGTGCGAGCAGGCGCCTCGTTCCGTCGACGTCCACGGCGGCGGGAGAGCTGAAGAAGTCCACCAGTC
This sequence comes from Bradyrhizobium sp., assembly GCF_028868675.1. Taxonomy (GTDB): domain Bacteria; phylum Pseudomonadota; class Alphaproteobacteria; order Rhizobiales; family Xanthobacteraceae; genus Bradyrhizobium. Next base: position 7,277 of record NZ_JAGWUA010000177.1, on the reverse strand, counting down.
TTATTCCGCCCCGCCGCGCGATCGGCGAGAAGGTCGCTGCATTGATCACGGTGTGCACGTTGCGCAGCGAGTCCGCCACGCCGGCTCCGGTCGCGAGATCTCCGGTCGCCCATTCGACGTTGGCCCTGGATTGCGCCGACCGCGCCAGGATTCGTACACGACGGCCGGACTTGACCAGCCGATCGACGATGTCGCGGCCCAGATGCCCGGTGCCGCCGGTGACGAGAATGACGGACATGTGAATCCTCCGATGGTTGCGCCCCAGCCTCCTGACGGAACGGTTGCGCCCCGCGACATCCGGCCTTGCTCGCACGCTGCGACGAGCGCTGCTATCGCGAACCCGGGAAGCGACGTCATGCAAAACTCCAGCGTGGCATTCGACGTCGAGCGGGCCTGCCGGCGGCTAGTAGCCGGCGATGGCCATGGCCACGACCGCGCTTAGAGCCATCCAGCCGAAGTGGCGGCCGCGCGTGGCCCAGGCATTGGCGAAGGCTGCGAAGGCAAGCACGCAGGCGAGCGTGGCAACGATCCAGTGACGGGCCGGCTGCGACGCCATCCAGGGTGCCGCGATCAACAAGACGCCGCCGCCGGCCCAGGCCACCGTGGAGGTCTGCCAGACCAGCCGGATCAGGGTTCGCAGCCGCTCCGGTTCGATGCGGGCGCGGGCGAAGACCCTGGTTTCGCCGAGAACGCCGTGAATGGAGGCCACGGCGATGGTGGCGATCCCCGCGGCTTGCAGCAGCATATCACGCATTGGCCAAATCTCCATCGGAGCCCCATCCATACAGTACTGTATGTAGGTAGTCCCGGGATTGCCATCTGTCAATACAGTCGTGTATGGTTTCATGGGAGCCGCACATGAATGGTCAACTCTCCGCCGACGACTGGATCAATCAGGGACTGAAGGCGCTCGCCAGGAGCGGTTTCACGGCGCTGAAGGCCGACCCGCTGGCAAAGAGCCTGGGCGTCTCGCGTGGCAGCTTCTACTGGCATTTTGCCGATCTCGGCGCGTTCCACGCGGCGGTGCTGAAGCGCTGGCGCGAGATCGCGGCGGAGCGGATCATCGCCGAGGTCGAGGCTGACGAGAGCTCCGAGCCACTGCGCTCGCTGCTGCGGCGAACCTTTGGCGCGCGGCTCGATCTGGAAAGGGCAGTGCGCAACTGGGCCGCGTTCGACGCAGCCGCGCAGACCGCCGTGCGCGCCATCGACCGCCGCCGGCTCGATTACATCGCGGGACTGCTCGTCGCGCACGGGCAGAAAGCGGCAACCGCGCAGGCGCGGGCGCAGATCCTCTACTGGACCTTCCTGGGATTTGCGCTGGCGGATAATACTCCGCCCGCCGCGCGTCTGCAGACGCTGCTCGACGAACTGCTGAAGATGGTTTCGGACTAGCTAGCGTAGAGGCCGCGCTCAGCCCGCAGCGACCGCGGGCCGCGGCGGCTGCGATCCGACCAGCCGCATCAGCGCGATCGTCACCAGCACCACGATTGCGTAGATCACGAGCTGCATCTCCGTCGGCTGGTCGGTATAGCCGATCAGGGTGTGCAGGGTGCGGCCGAGCAGGCTGTCCTCCGACAGGAGCCAGCCGCTGTCCCACACCACGACGTCGAGCGCGGTGAACCAGTTGGCGCGCGCGAGGTAGGCAACGGCCTGCGCGGCCATGCCGGCGGCGAGCAGCGTGATCAGCATGGTCGTGGTGGCGAACAAGGCGCGCGGCGGGATGCGCAGCAGGCCGACATAGGTGAACAGGCACACCGCGCCGCCGAGCGCGAGACCCAGCAGGCCGCCGGTGAACAGGCTCGTCGCCGAGCCGCCGTCGGAGGCGGCGACGCCGTACAAGAACAGCGCGACCTCGCTGCCTTCGCGCAGCACCGCGACCCCGACCACGACGGCCAGCGCCCACAGCGATCGCGAGCCGTCCGCCACCGCCTGTCCGACCGCGCGCAGCTCGCCGGCCATCTCCTTGCCGTGCCGCGCCATCCAGACATTGTGCCAAGTCAGCATGATGACGGCGACGGAAAGGATCGCCGCGTTGAACAGCTCCTGTCCCATGCCCTCGAACAGCTGCGACAGCACGCCCGCGAACGCCGCCACGAGGCACGCGCCCACGACGCCCGCCAGCACGCCGCCCGCGATCCAGCGCTGGCGATGCGGAACGCTCTGCGTCACCGCGAGCACGATGCCGATGATCAGCCCGGCCTCGAAGACCTCGCGGAAGACGATGATGAGCGCGGCGAGCATGGAGAGGAGACCTCGCTATTGCACGACCAGCGCGCCGCGCGCCTTTTCGTTGAAGTCGTCGAAGAACTCGTAACGTCCGGGCTTCAGCGCACGGACATTGACCACACCCTCGCTCCTGGCCGCAACGACCTTCTCGACCCGGAGCGACTTGCTCTCGAACTCCATCGCCTTGCCGTCGAGATTCCTGATCCGGATGACCACCGGCTTGTCCGCCGGCGCGCGCACTTCGCCCGGCTGGAACTGACTGCCCGAATAGGTCAACTGGACCTCGGTCGCCTGCTGCGCCTGCGCGGGTGAAAACGACAGCATCGCAACGGCGCCGGCCGCGGCGAGGAACAGGTTGCGTCTCGTGCACGTCATGTCGAATGTTCTCCCGGCTTTCGATCTCGAAGAAACTCAGAATTCCCAGGCAAACTTCAGCCTGGCGCGATGGCGCTGAAACTCGGCGAGATTGAGCGGCAGGGTATTGCCGACCTCGCGGCCCCAGACCTGGGTGTTCCAGGCCGCCGTCATGAACGATTTGGGCGTGAACTGGATGTACAGCGTCGGACCGACCATCAGCGCATCGCCGGTGAACGCAGACAAGCCGAAATCGTCGTAGTGGCGGAGGTACCAGGCCTCCGCGCCGATCAGCACCCCCGGCATGATTCGCACCGAGAGCGCCGCCGAGCCGCCGAGCTTCGCCTCGCGGATCGTCTCGCTGGTGAGGGTTTGCGTGTATTCGGGCTCGTAGAGCAGGTTGAAGCCGGCATAGAGCCGGTTCCGCAGCAGCTCGAGATCGGCGTTGATGGTCGTCTCCAGCTCGTAATTGTGCACGCGCTCGCCGCCGGTCTCATCGACCAGCCGGACGGTCGGCTCGACCGCGAGCGTCACCGACAGCGGATTGTTCGAGGTCCGCTCGATCGCCAGATAGCGAAATTCGGCGAAGCCGCCGGCAAAGGCCACCTGCCGGCGGTCGTCGAGGTCGGTCACGCCCCGAATATTGTGGGTCGCGCCGAGCGCGCCGAACTCGATCTGCACGAACTGGGACGGCGTGAATTCATACTCGTACTTCGTCTCGGTGGCATTGTACCGGCCATCGCGCTTGCCGAAGCGACCAATGGTGTCGACCGTGAATTCCTTCTCGCCCTCGATGCCGATGCCGGAGCCGGTAGTGAACCCGAAAATGTACTTGGTCTCGATCTCGAGCCACGACTCCGCCTCGTCGGCGCGCACGGCCTGGCTGCCGCCGAGCGCGGCGAACGCCAGGGCGGCGAGGGCGCAGGCCCGGCCATGGAAGATCGTTCGCATCGGTCACGCACCCGCCAATCAGTTGCAACTGCAACCCTCCAGCTATTGGCTTGACCGCGACATCGCAAAGAGACTCGTTCTAAACTGGAGCAATTCTAAGAAGCGGCGGCGACGCCAGACGTGGCGACAAGCCGCAGCCGGCCATGATAAAGGCGACGGGGATATCTGGAGATCCTGATGAGCGCATCCGTCGACCGCCCCGAAGACACCGTCGATCCCAAATTGCTGGAGATCCTGGTGTGCCCGATTACCAAGGGCCCGCTCGAATACGACGCGGCGAAGCAGGAACTGGTCTCGCGCTCGGCCAAGCTCGCCTATCCGATCCGCGACGGCATCCCGATCATGCTGCCGGAAGAGGCGCGGAAGATCGATTGAGCGGCGACGGCTGTTCAACACACTCGGTGTCGTCCCCGCGAACGCGGGGACCCATAACCCCAAGGTGTGATTGTGGCACGATGTTGGTAACCCCGAGTCTTCGCCAAACCTCTCCCTGTGGTTATGGATCCCGGGCTCGCGCTTCGCGCGCCCCGGGATGACGAGAGGAGCGTGTGGCGCAAGCGGACCCTACAGCACCTCGCCCTTCAACAGCCGCGGCACTTCGCCGGTGAGGCCGGCGGCCTGGCGGATGAACAGGTTCTTGAGGGGTGGGGCGCGGTCGACGAGGCCGAGGCCGATGTCGCGCAGGGTCCGCAACAGCGTCGATTCGTTGGAGAACAGGAAGTTCAGCGAATTGGTGGCGAGCCCCATCGCCATGGTGTCGAACCGCCGCCAGCGCTGGTAGCGCTCGAGCACGTCGGCCTGTCCGATGTCCATGCCGAGCCGGGCGGCGTCGACGACGACTTCGGCGAGCGCGGCGACGTCCTTCAGCCCCATGTTGAGGCCCTGGCCGGCAATGGGGTGGATGACGTGCGCGGCATCGCCGATCAACGCAAGCCGCTCGGCGATGAAGGAGCGCGCGACGAAATAGGACAGCGGAAACGCGCGCGGCTTGTCCAGCGCCGTCACCTCGCCGAGATGCAGGCCGAAGCGCTGCTCGAGCTCGGCGTGAAAGTCCGCCTCGCTCAAGGCCACGATGCGCGCGGCCTCCGCGCGGCGCTCGGTCCACACCAGCGACGAGCGCTTGCCGGTCAGCGGCAGGATGGCGAACGGGCCCGAGGGGAGGAAATGCTCCTCGGCGCGGCCTTCATGGTCGCGCTCATGGCCGACGGTGACGACGATGCCGGATTGATCGTAGTCCCAGCCGTTGGTCGCGATGCCCGCGCGCTCGCGCAATTTCGACCTCGCGCCGTCGGCGGCGACCAGGAGGCTCGCCGCAATGACACTGCCGTCGCCGAGGGCGACGTCGATGCCCTCCGCGCGCGCCTCGTAAGCAGTCACGGCGGTGGGCCTGAGATCGATGCCTTCGGCCTCGGCGCGCGCAACCAGCACGTCGATCAGGCGGCGATTCTCGACCATATGGGCAAAGGGCTCGCCCGGCTCGACGTCGCCCGCGAAGGTCAGGAACACCGGACGCGTCGCATCCTGCAGCTTCGAATCGGTGACGACCATGTCGAGGATCGGCTGCGCCTCATCCTTGACCCCGTCCCAGGCGCCGACCGCCTGGAACAGCCGGCGGCAGGCGGCGACGATGGCGGTGGCGCGCGGATCGCGGCTCGGCCGGCTCGCCAGCGCGGGGTCGGCGACGATCACGGGAACATCGCGGCCGAGGCCCTGTCGCAAGGCCAGCGCCAGCGCAAGCCCCGCGAACGCGCCGCCGCCTATGACAATGCTGCCCTGTACCGACATATCCGACGTCCCGACCGACTCTGGCTCTTGCTAGCAGACTATAGCTGGGCGAAACAGTCGGGTGAAACAAGGGCGGAACAAGGCCCGCGACCGTCGAAAGCACCGCCATGTCCAAAAGTCTGATCGACCTCATCGCCATTCTCGACATCGAGCAGCTCGAGGTGAACCTGTTCCGCGGCAACAGCCCGAAGACGAGCTGGCAGCGCGTGTTCGGCGGCCAGGTGATCGGGCAGGCGATGGTGGCGGCCTGCCGCACCGTCGAGGGCCGGCTGCCGCATTCGCTGCACTGCTATTTCATCCTGCCCGGCGATCCGCAGATCCCGATCATCTACCAGGTCGAGCGCCTGCGCGACGGCCGCAGCTATTCGACCCGCCGGGTCACCGCGATCCAGCATGGCAACGCGATCTTCTCCGTCATGGTGTCGTTCCATGCCGAGGAGGAGAGCGACTTCGACCATCAGGACGGCATGCCTGAGGTGCCGCCGCCGGAAAAGCTCACCGCCGAGGAGGTGGCGAAGCAGCCGATGTTCCGCGAGATGCCGGAATTCATCCGCCGCTACTACGAGTCCGATCGCCCGATCGAGCTGCGTCCGGTCGAGCTCGGCCGCTATTTCGGCCAGAAGATCGACGACGGCCGCATCAACGTCTGGATCAAGACCGCAGCGACGCTGCCCGACGACCCGGCGCTGCACATGTGCGCGCTGGCCTATGCCTCGGACTTCTCGCTGCTCGACGCCGTGATGGCGCGCTACGGCCGCACGCTGTTCGACAAGCGCATGATGCCGGCGAGCCTCGACCACGCGATGTGGTTCCACCGGCCGTTCCGCGCCGACGAATGGTTGCTCTACGCGCAGGATTCGCCGAGCGCACAGGGCGGCCGCGGCCTGACCCGCGGCCTGATCTTCAAGACCGACGGCACGCTGGTGGCCTCGGTGGCGCAGGAAGGCTCCGTGCGCCAGCGCAAATAGAGCGTTTTCGAGCGAAGTGGATACCGGTTCGCGTGAAGAAAACGCGCCAAAACAGGAATCCAGATCTTCGGTTCTGATTGAATCAGAACCGAAGATCTGACGCGCGCTCAGGCGCGCGCCATCGCGCCGCGCTCGACCAGCGCGAATTGCGAGACGTACCAGCGCGTGTACCAGCGCAGCACCCAGGGGATCGGGATCAGGAAGCTGCAGCCGATCGCGAACACCAGCGTGCGCCACAGGATCTGCAGGCCCGTGCCGTTGAACACGATCTCGCGCCGCGTGCCCTCGATGTTGCTGCAGATCCAGCGCATCCAGAACGCGACCACCCAGGCCCAGCCGACGATGGTGACGGCGGAGATCAACAGCAGCAGGTACCAGCCGACGTAGCCGATCGCGCTGCCCTTGAACGAGATCGGCAGCCGCTGGCCGTTGGAGGAGAGATTGCCGGCGATCCAGCGCAGGATCATCCAGGCCAGAAGTCCCTGCACCACCACCCCGAGGAGCTGCATGATCGAGCTTCCGCTCGCGCCGGAATAACTCAGCAATGCGGTCGCCATGAACACGTACCAGATGTCCATCGCCTGACCCTCGAAGCCGACATTGGGCCGGCCCGGCACCTGGAGGCGCGAGGCGAACCATTTGTAGAACCAGGTGGCGACCCACGGCGCGGGGATCACCAGCAGCATGCCGATGACATAGACGATGCTGCGGCCGAGCAGGTCGAACAGTCCGACGTCGACGGACAGAATGCCGCCCGGGCCCGCGCCGCGCGTGGGCATGCCGCCTCCGTGCGAAACGGCCGGCGGCGCGCCGCCGCCCAGTAGACCGGGGATTTCGGCCGCCCTCTGCCAGCCGGCCATGCCCTCGGTCCAGACCAGCGTGTCGGGTCGGACCACGCCCTGGACGATCAGGTCGCGGAATTGAACTTCGGGAAAGGGCCCCTGCTGCTTGCCCTCGGATGCGTAAAACCAGCTCGCCATGATCGCCCCCTCC